>JAYRRO010000091.1:0-4323 GCA_041910095.1 Dehalococcoidia bacterium | reverse complement strand
CCGCCGCCGTAGCCGCCACCGCCGTAGCCGCCGCCACCACCGCGGCTGCCACCGCCACCGTAGCCGCCACCACCGCCGCCGCCGGTGCGGGGCTGCGACTGGAAGCAATCGCTGCAGTAGACGGGCCGGTCACCGCGAGGCTGGAAGGGGACCTTCGCGTTCTTGCCGCACGAAGCGCAGGTCGCGTCGAACATCTCGCGCGAACCGCCGCCGCCGAAGCCACGGCCGCCGCCGCCTTCGCTCCCGCGCCGGGCCTGCCGGCAGCTCGGGCAGCGCCGGGGCTCGCTCGTGAAGCCCTTCGACGCATGGAATTCCTGCTCGCCGGCCGTGAAGGTGAATGCCGCGCCGCAATCGGCGCACGTGAGAACTTTGTCGCTGAACAGTGTCGACGACCTCCTATGATTTGGTTCCTACGGTCATCGAACGCCAGTGACGAGAGCCCCGGCAGCGCCGGGGCCGATGGATCGCGGGGTACCTGTATCGACCGTACCACGTTCGCGCCCGCACGTCGCGCCTTTTTTCGCGGATCGCGGCCGGTTTCAGTCTCGCGGCGCCGCCTTCTCCCGCTCCGCGAGCCGAGCGCGCACCGCCGGCGCCACCTTCGTCCCCAGCAGCTCGATCGCCCGCATCACCTGCCCGTGCGGCATCCAGCCGATGTCCATCTGCACCAGGAACCGCTCGTTCCCGAACAGCGAATGCTCGAACAGGAACTTCTCCGTCAGGTCCTCGGGGCTGCCCACCAAAAGCGCGCCCCGCGGAGAACGCTGCGCATCGAAGTCGGCGCGCGTCGTTGGCGCCCAGCCGCGTTCGCGCCCGAGCTGGTTGAAGAGCGCCTGGTACGACGGGAACCACTCCGCCGCCGCCTGCTCCGCCGTCTCCGCCACGTACCCGAGTGAGTTGATGCCCACCCTCGAAGCCCCCGCCTGGCCGCTGCGCGCGAACTCTCTGCGGTAGTACTCCGTCACCGGCGCGAACCGCTCCGGCATCCCCCCGATGATGGCCAGCGCGAGCGGCAGCCCCAGCCGCGCCGCGCGCGTCGCCGACGAGTGATTCCCCCCGATCGCGAGCCACACCGGCAGTGGCTGCTGCACCGGCCGCGGGTACACACCCCGCCCCGGGATCGCCGCCCGGTGCCGCCCCTGCCAGGTCACCACTTCCTGCTCTCGCACCCTGAGCAGCAGCTCCAGCTTCTCCGCGAACAGGCTGTCGTAGTCGTCCAGGTCGTACCCGAAGAGCGGAAACGACTCCAGGAACGAGCCGCGCCCGGCCATGATCTCCGCCCTCCCGTTTGAAAGCGCGTCGATCGTCGCGAAGTGCTGAAACACGCGCACCGGGTCTTCCGAACCGAGCACCGTCACTGCGCTCGTCAGGCGGATCCTCTTCGTGCGTACCGCCGCCGCCGCGAGCACGATCGCCGGCGCGCTCACCGCGAAGTCCGGCCGGTGGTGCTCCCCGACGCCGAACACATCCAGTCCCACGGCATCCGCGAGCTCGATCTCTTCGACCAGGTCGCGAATGCGCTGGTCCTGGTTCAGCCGCCGTCCCGTCTCGGGGTTCACGGCAGTGTCGGCGAAGGAATAGATCCCGAGTTCCATCGGTGGCGCCTCCAAAGTCGTTGCGCGCGCACCGTTTTGGGGGCGCTGCTACTTATCAATCGTAAGCGAAACCCCGCCGCCCGCGCCAGTCCCCGGCTTGAGCCGAAGTGGCATTCCCGAGATCAGCACGAACGCCTCGTCCGCCGCCGCCGCGAACTGCTGGTTCACGAGCCCGAGCGCGTCCCGGTAATACCGTGAGAGCGCGCCAGCCGGCACGATCCCCGACCCGGCCTCGTTCGTCACCACCACCGCCGGGCCGGGCCGCGCTCCCAGCGCCTGCGCCGCCTCCCGCGCGAGCGCGACGCAGCGATCGACGGCCACCTCGAACGTCGCGGCGCCGGCCTCCGGGTCCGGCACGGCCGCGAAGATCACGTTCGCCACCCAGAGGCTGAGGCAGTCCACCAGCAGCAGGTCCCCCGCGGGCGCTTCGCGGATGGCGTCCGTTAACTCCAGCGGGACCTCGACGGTACGCCAGCTCGCAGGGCGTCTCGCTCGATGCCGTGCCACCCGCGCGACCAGCTCGTCATCCCCCGCTTCCATCGTCGCGAGGTAGGTCACGGGCAGCCCGGATTCGGCCGCGATGCGCTCCGCGAAGGCGCTTTTGCCGCTCCGCGCGCCGCCTGTCACGAACGTCACCGTCATCGCTGCCCCTCGACCAGCCCGTGGATGAGCGGCAGGTCCAGCGACGAACGCAGCACGTCCGCGAGGCGGTCGAGGCTCGCCTCGTGGTCGAGCCGCGCGGAAGGGGCGTAGCGCTTGCGGCGCAGCCGCGCGAGGTTCGAAAGGAAGGCGTGCCGGAACGCCTGGTTCGCGAAGAGCCCGTGCAGGTAGCACCCCACCACCATGCCGTTCGCGCTCGATGCCCCCAGCACGCGCCCATCGCCGCTTTCGAAGGCCACGCCCGCGGCGTGCGAAACCCCGGCGTGGATTTCGTACCCGCGCACGGCCATGTCCTCCATCCCCGCGAGCAGCCCGGCGCTGCCGGCGACGCGCCCGGTGGTCTGGAACGTGTGCTTTTCGCGATGGAACACGGTGCCGGCCTCGAGCAGCCCGATGCCCGCTGCCTCCGCGTCGTGGCTTTCGACGCCGAGCGGGTCGCGAATCTCGCGGCCCAGCATCTGGAAGCCGCCGCAGATGCCAAGCACGGGTACCCCCGCCGCCGCCGCCCGCGCGATGCCCTCGGCGAGTCCGCGCTCGCGCAGCCAGGCGAGGTCGGCGATGGTCGCCTTCGTTCCCGGCAGGATGACCAGGTCGGCGTGCTCGATGCCGCTCGCGCCGTCGATGTAGCGCACGCTCACGTCGTCCTCGGCCTCGAGGGGGTCGAAGTCGTCGAAGTTCGCGATGCGCGGCAGCCGCACCACCGCCACCACCAGCCCCGGCGACGGTCCGCGTTCGTCACTGCGCCGGTCGAGCGCGACGGAGTCCTCTTCGGGGAGGTTGAGGCCCCGCACCCACGGCACCACTCCCGCGACGGGCACGCCCGTCAGCCCCTCGATCATCGTCAGCCCCGGTTCGAGGAGGGCCGGGTCGCCGCGCAGCTTGTTGATGATGAGCCCCTTCACGAGCGCCTTTTCCGGCGGGTCGAGCAGCTCGCAGGTGTCGTAGAGGTGCGCGAAGACGCCCCCGCGGTCGATATCGCCCACGAGCAGCACCGGCGCATTGGCGTGCAGCGCGACGCGCATGTTCGCGATGTCGCGCGCCTTCAGATTGATCTCGGCCGGGCTCCCCGCGCCCTCGATGATGACCAGGTCGTTCGCCGCTCGCAGCCGCCCGAGCGCGGCGGTGACCTCGCCCCAGAGCACGTCCTTCATCGATTGGTACGCCGCCGCCGGCACCGTGTCGAGCGCCCGGCCCATCACCACCACCTGCGAACGGTGGTCCGCCTCGGGCTTCAGCAGGATGGGGTTCATATCGACGTGCGGCGCCTGCCGCGCCGCGAACGCCTGCATCGCCTGCGCCCGGCCGATCTCGTGGCCCTCGTCCGTCACGGCGGCGTTGTTCGACATGTTCTGCGACTTGAACGGCGCCACCCGGTAGCCCTCGTCCGCGAACAGCCGGCAGAGGCCCGCGACGGTCAGGCTCTTGCCCGCAGACGACGCCGTTCCCTGCACCATCAAGACCGCGCCAGCCATCACGCACCCTCCACCGCGCCCGCGATTGCCGCCAGCAGCGGCTCCACCTGCTCCTCGCGCGGGACGGCGATGCGCACATGTCCCGGGAGCCCGAACGACGCGCAGTCGCGCACCACGAACCCGGACGGAAGCAGCCGCGCGCGAAACGCCGCGCCGTTGCCCACGGGCACCAGCACGAAGTTCGCCCCCGAAGGCGGCGCCGCCAGCCCGAGCCCGCGCAGGCCATCTTCGAGGCGCGTCCGCGCCGCCTTCACCGCCGCGATGCTTTCCGTCGCGAACGCCTGCTCCTCCAGCGCCCGCAACGAGGCCGCGATCGCCGGCGTGGAGACGGGCCACGGCGGCTGCCGCCCTTCCATCGCCGCGATCGCCTCCGCCGGGCCGAACGCCATGCCCACGCGCAGCCCGGGGATGGCGTGCAGCTTCGTCGCGGTCCGCAGCACCACGCGCCCCGGCGCCGGCCCCACGGAGGTACCGTCGTCCGCGAAATCCACGTACGCCTCATCGACCACGAGCCAGCCGCCTGCCGCGCGTGCCGCCGCCGTCAGCTGGTCGATCTCGCGGGGCGAAAGACACTGCCCGGTCGGGTTGTTCGGGTT
>JAYRRO010000090.1:0-19011 GCA_041910095.1 Dehalococcoidia bacterium | reverse complement strand
CGTGGTCCGATACCCACGCTGCCGGACGCTCAACTTCGCCGAAACGGACATCCTCCGCCACCTGGAGGCCGAGCCGCAGCGCGATCACGTCCGCGGTCTGCCGGGCCTTCGGTTCGGTGCTGGAGAACGCTCCCGCCAGCGCGCGCCCCGCGAGCGCGTGCGCCAGCAGCACACAGTCCTCCCGGCCGCGTTCGCCCAGCCCCCACGACCTCGGCGGCGCCCCGCGCACGACCTCCGGCATCGCGTGGCGCACGAGGATCACGCCGCTCACGGGCTCGAAGGCAGCCCCGGCAGCTCCCGCATCCGCACGAAGGCGCGGATTTCGTCCAGCACGCGCAGCATCTCGGTGTCCCGTTCAAGGAACGGCCCGGGCGCCTGGATATGCGTGCCCCCGAACGCGTTGATGATGTCCGGGTGGTCGTCCACCGTGTAGTCGGGCACCATCGGCACGCCCAGCTCCTCGAGCCGCTCGTGGTGGTCGTGCAGCGGCTTCCAGTGGCAGTCCGTCACGTGCTCGTGCAAGTCAAACCGCCGGACCACCTCCCAGCGGGGCCCGTAGCCGCTCCAAAGGTAGATCGTGTGCCCGTCGTCGCGCAGCTGCTGGAACACGTCGTGCACGTTCGGCCGCAGCTTCACATCCCACGTGATGAGGGTGTCGTCCACGTCGAAGAAGATGTTCACGCGCGCACTCTACTCGCCGCCCGCGTGCCGGTCACCCGTCGCCGCGCTGCGCCTTCAGCTTCGCCGCCGCCGCCTCCAGCGCCCGCCCCACGAGCTCGGGCGTGATCGCGTTCTTCGGTCCCGAGATGGAAAGCGTCACGCCGGCGTTCTCGTCCTGCCAGATGTACGACTCCAGCCGCATCTCCAGCGTCTGCCCCTGCACGGTGATCACGACATCGAACGCACTCGCCGTGCCGTTCGACGGCGCGCCTTTCGCGGGCGAACCCGGCGCCGATGTCACTTTCGCGCCGGGCGCCCCGGCGAACGACCGGGCTACCGAGTCCGCCACGCACTGTCCCATGTCGCCGCTCTGCATGAGGTCGCGGAAGGCATCCATCGCCTTCGCGGTCGCGGCGGTCGTGTTCTGCACCGAGACGGTCTGTTCGATCGTCGTGGCGAGCGGCGCCTGGGTGCTCGCCGGGATTTCCAGCACGAGCTGCGCCCGGCCCGCGCGGTCCTCGGCCGCCGTCTTCTTCGCGAGCTCGGATTTCGCGCGCGCCGAATCGCAGGCCTTGCTGTCCGATGCCACGTCCACGCGCGAACCATCCTGGAACTGGTCGCGGCCCGTGATCACCCAGCCGCTCCCCGGCAGGTCCGCCGGCCCGATGAGTGCCGCGTGCGCCGCCGCGTCGGCTTTCGCCGGCTCGTACGCCGGGCCTTTGCCGCCGCCACAGGCCACCAACGCCGTGGCCACCAGCGCCGCCCCCGCCATCAGTGCCAATCTCCGCATGAAGCGCCGACCTCCGCTCGCCAGTATAGCCTTCAGCATGGAAATGCTCCCGCGTTGACAGCCTGGGCCTCCTCCCCGAGCATCGGCGCACCACGAACCCGGAGGCACCCCATGGACGAACAATCGAAAAAAACGGCGCTCCGAATGATTCCCTACGGGCTCTTCGGGCTCGGGGTGGGCGAAGGCGCCCAGGCCACGGTCTCGAGCGTCAACTGGGTTACCCAGGCCTCCTTTCAGCCGCCGCTGGTCGTGGTCGGCGTGAAGGAGGAGACCGGCACCTACGAGCTGCTCAAGTCCACGATGAAGTTCGCGGTCAGTGTTTTCGCCACTGGCCAGAAGGACATGGCGTTCGCCTTCTTCCGCCACGTCGAGCCCAACGACGGCAAGTTCGGCGATTACGCCTACGAGACGCACACCACCGGCGCCCCCATCCTCAGCGACTGCCCCGCCTGGTTCGAATGCGAAGTCGCCACCCTCGTCGAAGAAGGCGACCACGCTATCGTCGTCGGCCGCGTCATCGAAGCAGGCGTGAAGGACCAGCGCGACCCGCTCACGCTCAAGGAGTGCGGCGTCAACTACGGCGGCTGAGCGGCCGCTAGCGCCGCAGCTTCAGCTCCAGGCCGGCCTTCACCGCCGGCCATTCCGATTCGATCACGGAGTACACGGCGCTGCTGCGCAGGTTGAGGTCGGCGCCCATGCGGTGGTTTCGCAGGACGCCATCGAGCCTCGCGCCGATCCGCTCGATCGCGCGCCGTGAGCGTTCGTTCCGTTCGTCCGTGAGCAGCTCCACGCGGTGCACGCCCCACTCCTCGAACGCGTGCCGGAGCATCAGGTACTTTGCCTCGGTGTTCACGGCTGAGCGCTGCGCCGAAGCCGCCAGCCACGTGCCCCCGATCTCCACGGAGTCGAGTTCGCGCCGGAAGGGGCTCCGTTCGGGCCAGTCATAGCGCGTGATGGCCATGAAGCGCGTCGCCCCCACCACGCGGTTATCCGCCTTCCGCACCGTCGCGAACGGCACCACATGCCCCCGGCGCCGCTGTTCGATGAGTTCGAGCGTATAGGCGGCGGTGCCCTCTTTGCCGTCCGGCACCCACGTCCAAGCATACGTCTCGCGCGATTCGTCCGCTGCTTCCACCAGCGCGCTTACGTGGTTGAGCGACAGCGGCTCCAGCCGCACATGCTCGCCTTCGAGGACCAGCCGGTCCGCACCCTCGATCACGCCCCTGCTTCCTCCTGCCGCCGCCGGCTTCGCACGATCGTCGCCGCGCGCTGCGAGCCACGGCGCGTGGCGGCAGAATAGCGCACCACCGGCGCCGCTGCCTCCGTCAGGGCCGCGCGCCCAGTCCCACGCGCTCCAACGCCGCCCGGATCCGCTCGCCCATCCCGTCCGGGGCGTCCATTTCGAAGGTCATGATCGCGACACCATCGACGTCGCCGCACGCGACCAGCCCCGCGAGCGTGGCTTCGAAGGCGGCCCAGCCTCCCTCCGCGCCCTCGCCGATGCGCGCGCGCGTCTCCGCCGGAAGGGCGATCCCGAGCCGGGCCTCGATCTTCGCCGCCGCCTCCAGCGAAAGCAGCGGCATGGCCATCGCCACCACCTTCGTGCCGGGCGCCGCCTCTCGTATCGCCGCGACCAGCGGCGCGAGCTGGCCCGCATCGAACACCGGCTGGGTCTGCACGTACCGTGCCCCGGCCTTCAGCTTCGGCAGGAGGTTTCGCAGCACCGCCGCCCGGTCGGGCTGGTACTGGTTCGCCGTCGCGCCGACGCATGCATCGGGGAGCGCCGCGACGGTGCGTTCAACGACCCGCTTCACCGTGAGCGCGTCCGCCGCCTCCGGGCCGCCGTGGTCGCCGCGGATGCACAGCACGTTGCGAATGCCACCGGCCCGGGCGATGGTCAACTGCGCGTCCAACTCCTCGGCCGCGAGCCCGCGCGCCACGAGGTGCCACACCGCTTCCAGCCCCTCGCCGCTCAGCGCGATCGAGGCATCGAGGCTCGGCTGCCGGTCTGGCCGCTGGATCACGTTGATCGCACACGCAAGCCCATCGATGAGCCGCGCGCGGCGCAGCAGCACCCCCGGCCGCGGACGCTGCGGCGGCGTGATTTCCAGCGCGACGGGGAACCCCCCCCCGAAAAGCCGTTCGCTGAATGTCATTCCGTTCAGCGTCGCCAACCGCTGCCTCACAGTCCACCGGCAGCCGATCGGGGCTGGTGACACCCTCCACATAACAGCCCGTGGCCTCGCCGTATACTCGCGCCCTGGGCCCGCCCCGGCCACGTCCCCCCATGGCGTCGGAGGTCCCCGCGATGAAGAAACGCATCGTCATCTGTTGCGATGGCACCTGGAACAGGCGCGACGGCGATAAGCCCACGAACGTTGCCCGGCTCGCCCAGGCCGTCCCTCCCACCGGCGACGACGGCGTCGCCCAGGTCGTGTACTACGACGCGGGCGTTGGCACCGGCAACGGCGCCGACCGCTGGCTCGGTGGTACCTTCGGCGTTGGCCTCTCGCGGAATGTCATCGATGCCTACCGCTTCCTCGTCGACAACTATTCCGATGGCGGCCAGCTTGGCCAGCCGGACGAGATCTTCGTGTTCGGCTTCAGCCGCGGCGCCTTCACCGCCCGCAGCATGACCGGCTTCCTCCGCAAGATCGGCCTCCTCCCCAAGCATCGCGCCGAGTTCTTCCCCCGGGCGTACGACCTCTACCGCAGCGATATCCCCGTCGATGACCCACGGGTGGTCACCTACCGGGCCGGGGCGGGCTCCCGCGAGGCCGTGGTCACCATGCTGGGCGTCTGGGACACCGTCGGTGCGCTGGGCATCCCGGGCCATCTCGGCCAGAAGTTCCCTTTTCGCCTCATCAACCGCGACTACGAGTTCCACGATGTCCAGTTGAGCTCGAAGGCCGTGCGCAACGCCTACCAGGCCCTCGCCATCGACGAGCAGCGTGACCCCTTCGAGCCCGCCATCTGGTGGCGGAGGCAACCGGTCCCGCCGGCGTACCCGCAGGTGATGGAGCAGCGTTGGTTCGCCGGCTGCCACAGCGATATTGGCGGCGGCACCACCACCTATCGCGAAGCCGCCCGCGATGGCTGCCTCTCCGATGTCGCCTTCACCTGGATGATGGAGAAGGCGAAGGCCCACGGCCTCACCTTCGACGACCGCTTCGTCCGCGAGCACATCCACCCCAACCCGCTCGCTCCCATCCATGACTCCCGGCGGGGCTTCGCGGCGAAGGTGCTGTATCGCCAGAAGGTCCGCGAAATCGGGCTGCTCCCGGACGATAGCGCCCTGAACACAGAGCTCGCGAAGCGCCGCGCCACCAACCCGGGCCAGGACGCCGCCATGCTCCCGCCGCCCATCGAGACGAACCAGGCCCTCCACCCGAGCGTCCTCCAGCGCGCCGCCACTCACGGTTACAACCCGCCGAACCTCGTCCGCTACCGCGAACGCACCGGAGTCTGAGCGCCGGGCAAGAAGAAAGGGAGGCGCGAGCCTCCCCTTCGTGGTCACGCGAGGTGGGGTTGTTTAGCGCGTCAGCCAGCCGAACTGCTGCGGCTTCCGCGCGCTCTTGTTGCTGATCATGATGTTCACGATCGCCGGCTTGGGCTGAGCCATGGCCTCCTCGAGCACCGGCTTCAGCTGGTCCGGCGTGGTCACGAAATATCCCTTGCCGCCGTAGACCTCCGCCATCTTCTCGTAGTGCGCCTGGGGCGTATACGCCGATGGCGGGATGTGCGCCGGGTCGAGCTCGTCGGGCCCGCCGCCGATGCCGTTGTTGTTGATGATGATGAACGTGATGTTCAGCCCGTAGCGCGCCGCCGTCTCCACTTCCATCCCGCCGAAGCCGAAGGCCGAATCACCCTGCACGCAGATGATCTTCCGGTCCGGGTGAACCGAAGCTGCCGCGATCGCCTGTCCGGCGCCCACGCCCATCGTCCCGAAGGTAGCCGCGTCGAGCCGTGTCCGCGCCTCGAAGTTCGGGAGCACCGTGCGGCCGATGTCCATCGTGCTCGCGCCTTCGTTCGAAATGATCGCGTCCCGCGGGATGAGGTCGCGCACGTCGCGCAGCACCCGGTAATACCCCATCGGCGTCGAGTCGTCGTTGTACATCGGCTCGATCGTTGCCGCGTTCTCCCGGATCTTCGCCTGCAGCCCCGTCCACCACGTCGTCTCCGTGGGGTAGGACCACGGGTTCTTCTCCAGCTCCGCGTTGAGCTGACCCGTGATCGCCTTCGCGTCGCCCACGAGCGCGACCTCCGTGGGCACATTCGTGCCGATCTCCTCGGCCGAAATGTCCATCTGCACCACGCGCACGTTCTCGTTGAAGCGCGGCGGCAGCCCGAAGTGCATCATCCAGTTCAGACGCGCACCCATCAGGAACACCAGGTCCGCGTTCTGCAGCGCGAACGAGCGCGCCGCCGCAATCGACTGCGGGTGGTCATCCGGGATAACGCCCTTGCCCATCGGCGAGGCCAGGTACGGCAGGCCCGTGGTCTCCACGAACTTCCGCACCTCGTCCTCCGCGCGCGAATAGGCCGCTCCCTTGCCCACGATCACGAGCGGGCGCTCCGCGCTCTTCAGGGCCGCCAGCGCGCCCTTGATGTTCTCCTCGGGCGCCAACGTCCGCGGCGGCTCCGGGCAGCGCGGCGGGAACTTCACCTCCGCCTCATCCACCGAACCGCTGATGATGTCGCCCGGCAGGTCCAGGTAGGCCGCGCCCGGCCGCCCGTAGATGGTCGTGCGAACGGCCTGCTCCACGTAGAAGGGGAGGCGTTGGATGCTGTCCGGCCGGGCCGCGTACTTTACATACGGCCGCGCCGATTCGATCTGCGGCGCCTCCTGGAAGGCGCCCTGCCCGTTCTGGTACGAATCGTTCGCACCGCCGATGAGGATCATCGGCCAATTGTTCGACCACGCGTTCGCGAGCCCCGCGATCCCGTGGATCATGCCGGGGCCCGACACGCCCAGGCACACGCCCGGCCGCCCCGTCAGGTAGCCGACCGCGCCGGCGGCGTAGCTCGCCGACTGCTCGTTGTGGAACCCGTAGAACTTGATCCCTTCGCGCTGGGCCGCCGCCGCGATGGGAATGACCGGGATGCCCACGATCCCGAACATGTGCTCGACGCCCTGCTGCTTGAGGGCACGCGCCACGATCTGCGCGCCGGTGATGGTTGCCATGCGAACGCTCCGGGGGGTTGGTGGGCGCCACTATACGGGATCCCATCAGCGCGCACCGCGCGTCACACGCGCTCCATGCCCGCCGCGCGCAGAAGCTGCTCCGCGTGCTCGTGACAGTGCCGCGCGTAGATCTCCAGCCATACCTCGGGCGTGTACCGGCCCAGTTCGTTGTGCGTGCCCGCGCGCTGCCAGTCGTCCTCCGCCATCCGCTCAAGGACCTCCACCGTCGTCGCCCGCGCCGCCGCGATCGCCGCGAGAGCGTTCCCGATCGGCCGATCGCCGTACCACAGCCGCTTCGCCCAGACGTCCTCCGGGTATCCCACGATGACGACGTCCTCGTCGGCCAGCAGCCGCCGCAGCCGCAGCGCCGACGTCATTTCGCTGTCCGCGACGTGATGCACCACCTGCCGCGCGCTCCAGTTCCCATCCGGCGGCGCCAGGTCCAGCCGCGCCTCCCCGATCCGCTCCACGGCGGCCAGCATCACCGCGTACCCCTCGGCGTACCGTCGAATCAACTCGCGCCGTTCTCCCGGCTCCATGCACGTCCCCTTAAGGTGGAAGCCGCCATCGTCCCCGCCCGCCGGATCGCCGGTCAAGCGGCAAACCTCACACCGGACTCCGCGCCCGCCCTTTCTCCTTCCTCCTTTCTCTTTCCCCTTCCTCCCCGTAGCGTGCGCGCAACACGTCCGAGGAGCACCCCATGGCTGGCAAATTCGAAAACCTCGAACTGGACCGCGTCGGCACCGATGGCCGCGTCGGCCGCATCACCCTCAACCGCCCGGAGAAGATGAACTCCCTCTCCCAGGAGCTCCTCTTCGAACTCAACGATGCCCTCCACGATTACGAAGCCGACGACACCGTCCGCGTCATCATCCTCCGCGGCGCGGGCCGCACGTTCTCGGCGGGGTACGACCTCACCCCGGCGCGCGGCGGCGCCGATGGCGTGGTCCGCCGCTTCAAGAGCGTTGATGACAAGGGCCGGCGCCTGCTCATGGGCATCCGCACCGGCATGCAGCAGATCACGGATATCCAGATGTACTTCTGGAACATGGCGAAGGTCACCGTCGCCCAGGTCCACGGCTACGCGCTGGCGGGCGGCTGCGAACTCGCGATGATGGCCGACATGGTCGTCGCCGCCGAGGATGCGCAGTTCGGCCACCCCGGCGTGCGCGGCCTCGGCGTCGCCCGCAACGGCGTCATCTGGCCCCTGGTCATCGGCATGCGCAAGGCGAAGGAGCTCTACTACAGCGGCGCCAGCATCAGCGGCCTCGAAGCCGTCGAGTGCGGCATGATCAACCACGCCTGGCCGAAGGAAGAGCTCGACGATCGCACCATCGCCTTCGCCGACTACTTCGCCAATATGCAGGCCGACCACCTGGCCATCCTCAAGGTCAACATGAACCGCTTCTACGAGAACATGGGCATCTATTCGTCCGTGCGCAGCAGCACCGACCTCGATGCCGCCGGCCAGTTCACCGCCGAGTCCTACTGGTACCAGGACACCATGCGCGAAGCCATGACCACCGGCGGCGGCCTCAAGGAAGCCCTCGGCAAGCGCGATAGCCGCTACAAGGACTACCGCGGCAAGAGCTGAACCCGCCGCGAGGCCCAGCACGCCCGCGCCGTGCTGGCGCGGGCGTTGGCCATGCCTACCGCGTGGGCGTCGCCGCCGGAGTCGGCGAAGGGCCGATGATGCTGTCCAGCGTGTGGGCACCGCCCAGGAAGGCATCGATTGCGTGGTCGAACGTGGCCGGCAGGATGGCGAGCACGGCGGGGGCCGTATCGAGCAGCGCCTGGGCCACCGTCGAGGCATCGATGTCCTCGCGGATGTCGGGCTTGGGGAACGCGACCAGCGCGATCAGGATCGCCTGGCACAGCAGCACCCCCTTGAGGAACCCGAACACCGCGCCCGCTGCCTGGTCGGCCAGGCCCAGGTTCAACGCCGCCACGACGCTTCGCAGCAGCGTCGCGATCACCTGCCCGCCAACGACCACACCGAGGAAGATCGCCAGGAACGAGACCAGGTTGGCCAGCGGCACACTGTCCACGATGGGATGGATCTTCGGGAACATGTCGTCGTAGAAAATGCCCGCCATGGGGATCGCCAGGATGACCGACCCCAGCGACACCAGCTCGCGTATCACGCCATTCCGCCAGGCCCGCCAGGTGAGCACTGCAATCACGCCGAGCAGCACGAACGACACCCAGTTCATGCGGGCCTCCGCGCACCCCCACCACGTGCGCTTCCGCGAACCTTCGGGCACGACGCGCTTAGATGCCACGCCCCTTGGCCCGCCCGGTGCTACCATCCTCCCATGCGACACGACCTGATGGACATCCTCGTCTGCCCCCTGTGCAAGGCGAAGCTCGAACTCGCCGTGACGAAGGAAGACGCCGGCGAAGTGGTCGAAGGCACGCTCACCTGCACCGCCTGCAACGAACGCTATCCCATCGAGGATGGCATCCCCAATCTCCTCCCACCGGACCTGCGCGACGCATGACGGGCCTCGCTCACGCGCACGACGACGATCACGGCCACGGCCACGGCCACGGTGACGACGGCGACATCCCCGAGTGGCCGCACAAGCCCGCGCCGCCCGAGCCGAAGCGCATCCTCCCCGAGGGCCCGTTGCTCGTGCGCGGGCTCGGGCTCGCCGCGCTCGCGGTCGTGCTCGGCGTCGCCGGCATGCGGACGCTTCGCGCATCCTGGCTCCTGAGCCCGCTCGCCGCCGCGCTCGGCGCCGGCGGCCTGCTCGCGGCCTGGGCCGCCACGATCGAACTCACCGGCGGCGAAAAGTTCGACGACCACAAGTGGGTGTAGGGGAGCTATTAGCTGCTGGCTATTGGCGGCGAGCTGTGACCAGCCGCGCCCCAGGCCTAATGGGCGCAACCTCGCGCCGGGGCTGCCCGCCAAGAGCTAACAGCCAATAGCTAACTGCTAAACCGCTACCTGCTCCTCGCTTCCAGCCAGGCCACGACATCCCCCACGACCTGGTCCCGCTCCGGCTCGTTCAACACTTCGTGGTAGAGCCCCGGGTAGAGCTTGAGCGTCTTGTCCGTCGAAGCTGCCCGTTCGTGCAGGATCTCGCTCCCCTTCGCCGCCACGAGCAGGTCCTCCGTCCCGTGGATGAGCAGCAGCGGGTAGGCGAAGGTGTCCATCTCGCGCTGCACCATCTCGTACGCCGGCTTCGAAACGGCCGCCATGTTGCCCGGGCGCGGCCCGCGGTATACCAGCGGGTCCTTCTCGTACGCCTCCACCACCGCCGGGTCGCGCGAAATCGTGTATGCCGGGAGTGGCTGCGGGGCGGACGGGGGCGTCCCCTCCGGCGGCGGCGCCGGCCGCGGCCCCAGCAGCCCCGCCCCGCTCAGGATCACGCCATCGAGCGCCGGCTTCCGCGACAGCACGTACGCCGTCGAGACCCCCCCGCCCATGCTGTGCCCCAGCAGGAACACCTTCTTCCCCGGATTGCGGCCTCGCACCCGCTCCACGAACGTCGCCAGGTCGCCGATCCACTCCTCGTAGTCTGAGACCGTCACCCGTTCGCCCGAGGATCGCCCGTGCCCGCGCAGGTCCAGCGCTTCGACCGCGAAGCCGCGCGCGTTCAGGTCGGCCGCGACCTGCGCATAACGCCCGCCGTGCTCGGCATACCCATGGCAGATGGCGACCACCGCCCGCGCCTCGCCATCGGGCCGCCACCACTGCTCGAAGATGGTCGCGCCGCCGTTTTCGAACGTTCCCTCGCCATGCTCACTCATCGCACTCATCCTCCTGACGAAGCTCGCGCGGCCAGTATGCCGCCTTCGCAACGCGCCGCAACCCACCAACGTCCCGTCGCGCCCCTACCGCGGCCGCTCCCCGTAATCCCGGAACGGCGCGTCCCGCCGCGAGATCGTCTCCCGGAAGCCGATCTCGCGGAAGCTTTCCTGCCAGCGCAACGCCTCCTCCGTATGCCGCGTGATGCCATCGAACAACGTCCCGAAGAGCTGCGTCGTGCGAAGGCCCATGTTCTCGAACGCCTGGTTGATGAGGAGCTTGTTCAGCGCCAGCTGGTTCGCGGGGATGGCCGCGAAGCGCCGCGCGTACGCCTCCGTCTCCTCTTGCAGCCGCTCGAGCGGGAACACCTTCGAGACCAGCCCGATGCGCAGCGCCGTCGCCGCATCGATCTGGTCGCCCGAGAGCAAGAACTGCTTCGCGTGCTCAAGCCCCAGCCGGTACACCCACATCATCGTCGTCGGCGTCCCGTAGACCCGCGAAGGCGGATACCCGATGACCGCGTCTTCGGCCATGAAGATGAGGTCCGCGCACAACAACAGGTCTGTCCCGCCGCCGAGCGCATAGCCGTGCATCTGCGCGATCACCGGTTTCGGGCACTCCCACAGCTTCATGAACCGCTGCATGTTGTGGCCCATGAACGAAAGGTCACGCACCGGGTCCCACGCACCCGGCCGTTGGGGCGGCGATGCCGCGTCGTACCGCCGCGGCGCCGGCCGCCGGCCCTCGCCCGGGTTGAGGTCGTACCCCGCGGTGAACGTTCGGCCCGCGCCCCGCAGGATCACCGCGGATACCGCAGCCGATGCCGTCGCCGCATCGATCCCGTCCGCGATCCCCTGGATCACGTCGTTGTTCAACGTGTTCATCTTCTCCGGGCGGTTGAGCGTGATGATCGCCAGCCCGTCGCGTTCTTCGTAGAGCACCACTGGCGCGTCGGCCACGAAGTCCCCCCAGTGCGTTGTCGCCCGAAATCTACTCCCCCGGCGGCCTGCGTCCACCATCGCCAGCTCCGCGCCCGCCCTCGCCACACCTAGTCAACGTTCTGGCTACGAAAGTTTTCGAGCTGCTTTGCCGACAATTCAAACGGAGGCAGCGCGTCCCCGGCGCGCAGACCGCCCCCCGAGGACCCGGCGTGCAACTCGAACGACGCCAGTTCCGCCGCTATCCACTCTGGTCGCCCGCCCGGCTCGAATGGGAGCACGGGCAGGTTGGCGTGCTCGTCGGGGATATTTCGGCCGGCGGCGCTCTGCTCTACTTCGACGGCCGCGCCTTCACCCTCGATCACGGCATCCTGGAACTCTCCCTCGCCGAACACCGGCTCCGTCTGCCGTTCACCGTCGTCCGCATCGGCGAAGCCTGGGGCCGCCCGCTCGTGCAGGTGCAGTTCGAAGCGGCCGTGCGCGACCTCCCCGGCCTGCAATCGCTCCTCGCCGGCCTCCACGACGTCTCCACCGGGCACGACCGCGACCTGGCGGGCCGCCCGAACGACGCGCCCCACGCCCTCCTGCCCGTCGTGCGCGAACGCGCCAGCTAGGGCCTGCTCCTAGAGGAACGTCTTCAGCGCCTCCCGCAGCCGCGCGGGCGCATCCAGCGGGATCGAATGCCCCGACCCCGGGATCTCGATCAGTCGCGCGTCCGCCAGTTCCTCCACCATCCGCCGCGCCGTCTCCGCCGCGAGAATGTCGCTCTCGCCGCCGCGAACCACGAGCGTTGGTACCGCGATTCGCTTCCACGCCGCCCAGTTCTCCGCGGGCGCCGGCCGGACGCGCGGCGTGCCAGAACGCAACGCCCTGTCGTAGCGATACGTCCACCTCCCGTCGCTCGTGCGCATGAGGTTGTGGCGAGCGCGATGCCGGACCTCGAATTCGTCGGCACGCGGGTTTGCCGCGCGGCTCGCCGCGATTGCCGCCTCGGGCGAATCAAACAGGTCGTTCGCCTGAACCCCCGTGCTGATGCGCTGACTGCCCGTCGCCATCGTCTCCGGGCCCATATCGAGGATGATGAGCCGCCGCAGACCGGCCGGCTGCCCCGCCGCGTAGTGGTACGCGTTCGAGCCGCCCATCGAAAGCCCGAGGAGGTCGAAGAACGTGAGTCCCAGCGCGGCGACGAACGCCGCCACGTCGCTCACCATCGCGGCCGTGGAGTAATCATCGGCCCAGGCGCTCTCGCCGTGCCCTCGCTGGTCCAGCGCGAGGACCCGGTAGGAGCCGGCGAACGCCTCGGCCAGGCTATCCCAGGATCGCGCGTGCCCGGTGAAGCCGTGCAGGAGGATGAGCGGCGGCGCGCTCAGGTCGCCCCATTCGCGGTAGTGAAACCGCAGCCCATTGAGCATGACGTACTCGTCCCGAACCCCGTGTCCCATTTCTGGACTCCATCGGCGAAGCTGCGCGCACTCTACGCCCCCGGCGGCGGCCGCGCAGGCGAGGTCCGCGCGTCTCGCTTCTGTGGCGCCAGCCGCACTCAACCAATGCCGTGCTCCCGCCACGCCCCTACACTGGCACCGTGGACAACGACGAACAGCCCCCCTCTGGCGACGGCCCGCAGCCGCCTCCCGCCTCGGGGGACGGCTCGCCGCCCGAGCCGGGGCGTCCGGAAACGCCGCCGCGACTCACCTGGGAGGGGGCCTACACCGAACCCGCGGTCGTCCACCCCGAGCACGGCACGCGCCGGTTCCCCTGGCTCCTCATGCTCGCGGGGGTGCTGGGCATCGCCGGCATCGCGGCCGGCGCGATGCTCGCCGTGGCCGCCATCGGCTCCGGCGGTGAGGCCGATGCCCGCCTCGCCTCGGGCCGCACCCCCGAGGCGACGAACACCCCCAGGGCCCGGGCCACACCAACGCGCACGCCCGCGCCCACGCGCACCCCGGCGCCGACGAAGACTCCGGTGCCGACAAAGACGCCCGTACCCACGAAAACGCCCACACCAACCCGAACGCCGACGGCGACGCGCACGCCATCTCCCACCCCCGAACCCACTCGCACCCCGGCTCCCACCGAGACGCCGGCGCCGGCCCCGTCGCCCACCCCGGTTCCCGCCACCGCGACGCCCACGGCCGCCGCGCCCACGCCCACGCCGCTGCCGCCGACACCCGTGCCGCAGCAGCCAACGCCCACACCCATCCCGCCCACACCCGTCCCGCCGACGCCCGTGCCGCCGACCCCGGTTCCACCCGCGGTGCTCGCGCAGACGTTGTTCAACCTCCCCGGCGACGGCGTCCCGAACGGGGGAGGATTCGTCGGACCGTTCTGTTGCGGCGGCGCCACGGCCGTCATCCGCGATACGAACGGCGCCGCGGCGGGCTACGTGCACTTCTTCAGCTGGTCTGGCCTCGCCTTCGATACCGTCCGCGGCGATGGCCGCCCGGATGTCATCTACTCCGACATCCGCGTCAACGTAAACGACGTCGCGACGGGCGCGATCTCATCGATCACCATCACCGCGGCACAGGCCGCCGCCGGCGCCAGCCGCACCGTCACCGCCGGGCGCATGACGTTCACCATCACCATCACGGGCGTGGAGGCGACGGAGTTCCAGGGCGCTACCTATGTCTACGGCAGCACGCTCCGCGCCCGGCTGACCGTCTCGCGAAACTAGCCCTCGGCGCTCCCCGGCTCGAGCAGCGGGATGCAGACATCGAACCGCGCACCCTGCCCGGGCTCGGATGCGACGGTGATCGCGCCGCCGTGCTGCTGCGCGATGCCATACGCGATGGCCAGACCGAGGCCCGTCCCCGCCCCCGGTGCCTTCGTCGTGAAGAACGGTTCGAAGATGCGCAGCTGCGTCCCTGCATCCATCCCCGGGCCGTCGTCCGTCACGCGAATCACCCCATGGCCGCCGTCCGCCCGCAGGCCCACGGTGACGAGCCCGTTGCCCGCCATCGCGTCCCGCGCGTTTAGCAGCAAGTTCAGCAGAACCTGCTCCAACTGCCCGCGGTCGCCTTCCACCATCACCGGCAGTTCGGGAAGCTCCATCTTCGTCCGCAGCGATGCCGGGAGGGATGGGCCAGCGAGCCGGAGCGTGTCGCGCACGACATCCCGCAGGTCCACCGGTGCGAAGGTCGCGAAGCCGCCGCGCGCGAAGGTCAGCAATCGCGCGCTGATCTCCGCGCCGCGCCGCGCCGCTTCCTCGATGAGCGTCACACTCTCGGCCGCGGGGTGGCCCTTCCCCGTCTCCAGCCGCACCAGCATGCAGCTCCCCATGATCGTCGTGAGCAGGTTGTTGAAGTCGTGCGCGACGCCCCCCGCGAGCGCTCCCAGGCCCTCCATCTTCTGCGATTGGATGAGCGCCTGCTGCGTCAGCCGCTGCTGCGTCACATCCGCGAAGACCGCGACAGCCCCGGCCGTTCGCCCGCTCGCCGTACGGAACGCGCTATAGCGGCCCGCATACCAGCCCGTACTTCCGCCCGGCGGGGCGAAGGCGAACTCTGGCGTGGTCACCATCTCCCCCGCGAGCGCGCGCCGCAGCCATCTTTCGTGCGCGGCCCCGGCGCCCGCAGCTTCGAATGCCGGGGCCGTGGTGCCAATCACCCCGCTCGCGGCTCGCCCGGTGACGCGCTCCATAAACGGGTTGAAGAGCACGACACGCCCGTCGGCGTCATACACCACGAGCCCCTCGCCGATGCTCGAAACCACCGTCGTCGCGAAATGCTCGGATTCCCGCAACGCGGTCAGGAGTTCGGCCAGCCGGTTCGCCTCATCTCGAAGGCTCCGGGTCATCCGGTCGTTGTCGCGAATGGTCAGGACCTGCCGCGAGAGCAACAGCCCCAGCGTCGCCACCGACGCCACCGAAAGCAGCGCGGGCGGCCGGTTACCCGTCGCGGCGGTCGCGATGAGCACACCCACCAGCGGCGTCGCCAGCAGGTACGGGAGCGCCGCCCCGAAGACGCTGGTGGGATTGCTGTCGGCGCGCCACGGCGGCGTCGAGGGGAGCAGCACCGCCAGCCCCAGCCCCCAGTTCACCGCCAGCCAGCCCAGGTCCATCCACTCGCTCAGGGGCTCCGCCTCGGCGTGCACCAGCCGCGCCGCGTATGCCCCGTCGGTCGCCACGAATAGGAGGAGACAGCCGCTCAGCGCCGCCGAACGCGGGCTCATCCACCCGCCGGCTCCATAGAACGCCGAGGCCATGATGATGAGGAGCCCTAGGTCCAGCACCGGATAGCCGATTGCCGTCGCGGCCGCGATGTCGCTCGCGCCGTCGTTTCCCAGCTGCGGTACGATCAGGAACTGCCACGCGAGCGCAGTCGCCACTACCATCGTGACCGCGGCATCGAGCAGCCAGCGCGCATCCAGGCGCTGCCGCCCGCTCACGGCCAGCAGCGGCACGGCCCCGAGCGCGAACAGGTATCCCACGTAGTACAGGGGGTCCGCGATGCCGGGGAATGGCGGCTCGTGCCCCGCGAACGCCAGGTACGCGGAGAACACCCAGTCCGCGGCGTCCCAGCACAGGATCGTCCCGGCCAGCAGCAGGAGCCCAAGCCGTTCGCGCCCCGCCGTGGCGGGCGCCACGCGCGCGAGGATGGCCAGCGAAACGAGCGCCGGCACGTGATAGGGCAGGATGGTCAGCTCGTCCGAAAACCCCGCCGCGAGCAGCACCGCGTAGGCGCCGAGAAACACCGCGGCACAGCCGAGCACCAGCAGCGGCAGGCTCGCGTGCGCGCCGCGCCAGCTCGCACCAACGCCGGGAACCTGTGCGGTCACCCGGGGGACTCTGCCAAACGGGCCGTCTCCATGTCGCGCCGTACATTACCCCGCGTTTTTCACTCGAACCATCGTGATTTACCCGCACACGCGACGGAATGTGACGCACTCGCCTCTTTTCCTTCGATGCGGCCCTCATCCGCGCCGGTGCCGCCCTGTGACGCCGCCGCAACGTCCCCCGCCGGACGATGGACGAAACCCTCCCGGGAGGAATCTATGGCGAGAAATCCCAACAAGCTGGAGAAGCTTCAGCGCGCGTCCGCGTTCCAGCCCCAGCAGCAGTACGACGAAGAAGGGGGCCACCGCGACGACTGGGCACGCGGCTCCCGCTACGACCGCGAGTTCGAACCCGGCCGCTCCGGCGCGAACTTCTCCAATCCCTCCGGCCGGCCCGACCCCGACCGCGGCTACGGCCAGGACAGCCGCTACAGCGAATGGAGCCGCGGCGCCCGGCAGTTCGACAGCAGCGGCTACGGCTCCCAGGGCCGATACAGCAACCACGGCTACTTCGGCGGTTCTGGCGCCGAATACCGCGGCACCCGCGAACGTGACCGCGGCGACGACTGGCGCGGCTACGGAAACGACTACGCCTACAACGCCGAAGGCCGCGATTGGTCCGGCCCCGAGGGCGAGAGCCCCTACCAGTCCCGCTACCGGCAGGGCGAATCGGTTTCCCGCGAACCGATGTATGGCGGCTCCGGCCACTATGGCGGCGAGGCCGGCTACGCGGGCCGCGGCGGCATGAGCAGCGAAGGCGTTCCGTACCGCGCTCCCTTCGAGGGCAGCCAGTACAGCAGTTATGGCCTCGGCGACGACGGCTTCCGCGGCCAGTCCCGCTTCGGCCCCTACGGCCGCGGCAGCAACACCGACGACTACCCGGGCGGCGAATCCCGCATTGGTGGCGCATTCGGCGCCGGCGAAGGCCGCACCGGAACCTACGGCTACGAAACCTACGGCAGGTCCTCCTCCGGCCGCTGGGGCCGCGATGGCGGCGTGTTCGAACGGGGCGAACACACCGGCCGCGGCCCTCGCGGGTACCAGCGCAGCGACAGCCGCATCCAGGAGGATGTCTGCGACCGGCTCTGCCAGTACGGGCAGGTCGATGCCACCGGCATCGATGTCCGCGTGAGCAACGGCGAAGTCACCCTCGAAGGCTTCGTCTCCGACCGCCAGCAGAAGCGTCTCGCCGAGGACGTGATCGAGGACATCGCGGGCGTGACGGATGTCGCGAACCACCTCAAGGTGCGCGGCGAAAGCGGCCAGCCACCGTCCCCGTCCGCCAGCGAATCCTCGCCGTCGTCCGCCGGCGCGAACGGCGCCGGTGGCAAGGGCCGCACTCCCTCGCGGCCGCAGGCCTCCTAGCGGTCCGCCCCTCCCGCACGATTCGCACGGTCCCCGGCATCGCCTGGGGCCGTGCTGTACCATCGGGCCGTGTACGAACTCACCGCCGGCATCGTCCTCTGGCGCGGCGACGAGATCCTCATCATGAAGCGCGCCGAAGGGTTCGCGAGCGGCGGCTGGTTCATCCCCGCCGGGCACGTCGAGCCGGGCGAGCGCCCCGCCGGGACCGCCGTGCGCGAACTCGCCGAGGAGACCGGAATCGTCCTCCCGCCCGGTGCCCTCTCGCTCGCCGAAATCATGTCCTACGAGCACGACGGCGGCCTCGCGCACAGCGCGCTCTACAACGCTCGCTGCCCCGATGGCACCGAGCCCGTGCTGAACAACGAGCACGCGGCCGCCCGCTGGATGACGCCCGAAGCCTTCATCGCCCGCTTCCTGGACCCGGTCATGCTTGCGGGACGCGGACTCGATGGCCCTGCGCTCGCGCTCGCCGCCGAGGTCGCACGCGCCGTTCGCGCCGCCGCCCACGCCCGCGGGCTCGCCGGTTCAGGGCGCGAAATCACCGGCTGGCAGGCCGTCCCCCCGCCGTAAGGTTCGTCCCGCCCGCGTTCGCACTCCTGTCACTCGCCCTCTGGTGCAGTGGATCGATGAACCAGCGCCCGACTGACCGTGGTGAGCAGAACAGCGTCCCCGCCACGTCCCGCACCGAGCCAACGTCCCACGGGGATCCCGGCCGCTTCCTCGCGAATCACCCGCCCGTGCTCTGGCGCCTCTTCGCCGTGCTCGGCGTCCTCGTCGTCGTGGGCATGGCCGGCGTCTACCTGGTGCTTTCGAACAGCGACGGCAGCAACGAACGAGGCGAGCCGCCGGGCGTGAGCGCGCGCGGCGACCAGACCGCCGTCGCGGCCGAGGGCATCGGCGCCGCGACCGTAACCCTCGGACCGCAGTTCGCCCCGGCCTCCCTCGTCGTCCCGCGCGGGGGCCAGGCGATCATCGCCGTCGATGGCAATGCCGGCGCCTGCGCGCTCAAGAACAACGAGGACCGCGTGGCGGCCCTCGCGACCGGCGACAGCTACACCTTCGACGCGCGAACCCCGGGCGAATTCCGCTTCAGCTGCGATGGTCAGCCAGCGCGAGGGCAGCTCACGCTCACCGTGCCCTGACCACGTCGCGAGAGGCTTCCGGTGCGCCGCTTACCGCTCGGTGGGCGGCGTGCCTGTCTTCGGCACCGTGGGCGGGAGCGTTGGCAACGGCGGCGGGTCCGAACTCTCCGGCGGCGGCGGCCCCGGCTGCAGCGGGGGTGGCTCGGGCGTGCTCGTGGCGGGTGGAGGCGTGTTCGTGACCCCGGGCGTAGCCGTTGGCGGCTCAGGCGTCGCGCTGCCCGGCACCGGCGTCGTTGCCGGCGGCGGTGGTGGCGTCGCCACACCGGCCGTAATGCCGCCCCCGCCACCGGTCGTCGAGGCCCGCCCGGACGGTACCGGTGTATACGGGACCGACCCCCGGAGCTGCGCGAGCGTGACCCGTTCCCGCGTCGGAGTCGTCGATGCCTTCGCGGCGGGCGTGGCGG
>JAYRRO010000089.1:0-15080 GCA_041910095.1 Dehalococcoidia bacterium | reverse complement strand
CGCCCTCCTCGCCACGGGCGATGAGCCGCTCTCCGCGGGGGCGTACATCTCCGGGTCGCGCTCCGGCGATGTCGCCACCAGCCTGGCCGTGCTCGCCGGGCAGGACCCGGAGCGCTGGCTCGATGCCGACAGCCTTTTCTTCGCCGCGCTGCTGGGCGAAGGCGAACGCTCCGCCCTCTTCCGCGCCCGCAGCCAGCGCGGCCAGACGGTCGAGCAGCAGGTCCCGCCCGAAAGCCAGGTGGCATTCTTCTACCTGCGCACGGGCGGCGATGTCGCGCGCGTGGAGCTGCCGATCTGGGCGGCCACGCCGGAGCGCGTCGCCCGCCTGCACGCCACCCTCATCGACCAGTGCGCCCGCTGCGACGGCTACCCGCGCGCGCTCCAGGAGGCGCACGAACAGGCGGTCATCAGTGGCGGCGATCGCCAGCAGTTCGCGCGCCTGCTCGAAACCGAAGCCGCCCGCCAGCGCGTCTTCGCCGCCCTCAATGGCAAACAGAGCAGCAAACGAAGGAGAGCGGTATGAGCCCCGTACCCGGGAGCGAAGCGCCGCGCGTCGTCGAGGCCGGCCTGCGCAGCTTCACCTGCGCCTACGAGCGGTACGTCGAGGAGCCCTTCCATATCGGGCAGGTGGTCGCCGTGCGCGAAGGGCCGGTCACCATCCTCGGCTGCATCGCCGACACCGCGAGCGGGCCGGAAGACCCGGGGCGGCCGCTCCAGGCGCAGGGCGGGGCGCTCACCGCCGCCGAGGTCTTCGCGGAGAACCCCCACATCCGGCCGCTGCTGCGCACGCGCCTCACCGTCGTGGCCTGCGGCTACATCGAAGGCGAGGCCGCGCTCGCGCTGCTGCCGCCGGCGCCTCCGCCGCTGCTCGCGCGGGTCGAGCCTGCCACCGCCGGGGAAGTCATCCACGCCACCACCGATGGCGCCTTCCTGGCGTTGCTCACGGCCTCCCCGCTGTGCGACGACGCCGTCCTCGCGGCCGCCCTCCGTGCCGCCGCCAGCGCCCACGGCCCCGAAGCCCGCGAGTTCACGGTTCGCGCCGGCAAGGAGCTCGCACGGCTGCTCAAGGCCGAGCCCGCAAGGCTCTCCAGCATCCTCCGGGGGGTGACGGCATGACCGCGCGCGAAGACTTGGGCGCCATCACCGGGGGCTCGCTCACGAAGAGCCTCGAAGTTCGCCTCGACCCCGGCAAGTCCGCCGGCCTGGGGGAGTACCTGGTCGCGCCCATCGCCGGCGGCGGCGAGCTGCTGGGGATGGTCACCGACGTGCTGCTCAAGTCCGCCGAGGCCGGGGCCACCTCCTGGCCGCCCGCCGCCGACGATGGCCCGCTCTCCGCGCTCCTGCGCGAGGTGCTGCTCGATACCGGCGTCTACAGCGCCGTCGAGATGAACCCCTACCTCGAAGTCGAAGCCGATGGCGCCACCGCCCGCGCGCGCCGCTTGCCCCGCCACTTCGCCCGCGTCTCCCGCGCCGACCAGGAGGTGCTGAATCGCGCGTTCGCCGTCGACGAGGATCGCGGCGCCGTGCGCGTCGGCACCCCCCTCGGCATGGACGGCGTCAACGTCTTCGTCGACATCGAGAAGCTGTTCGAACGCTCCGCCGGGGTCTTTGGCAAGAGCGGGACGGGCAAGACCATCGCCACCATGCAAATCCTTGACGCGATGGTCGCGAACAGCGCGGCGGCGCGCACGAACAAGGACCGCACGGTCGCCCTTATCTTCGACATGCACAACGACTACGGCTGGGACCTGAAGTACCAGGGCGAGGGCGCGCGAAGGTCCCTCAAGCAGCGCCACGCCTCGGACGTGGCCGTTTACTCGCTCGATCCCACGACCCCGAACACGGACGCCCCCTTCGCCGTGGGCACGCGCGACATCACCGCCGAAGACATCGACGTGCTGCAATCCACCGGCGCCTTCACGGAGCACGCGATCCAGGCCGCGCACGAATGCGAAGACCGCTTCGGCAAGGCGTGGATCGACGAGATCACCGCCGACGATCCTTCGCCCGCCGTCCTCCGCCGCACCTTCCGCGAAGGCGATGAGCCGGATGACCCGAACTGGTCAAAAGTTGCCCAGCTGCTCGGATCGCACCCGGGTTCGTTCGAGAATCTCCGCCGGGGGCTGCGGCGCTTCACGCGCCGGGGCTTCGTGCAGTCTGGCTCCGGGCAGTTCGCGGGCGCCCTCACCCACATCGTGAAGACACTCCAGGGCGGCAAGAGCGTGGTCATCCAGTTCGGCAAGTTCGATAAGGACCTGACCGCCTACATGCTCGTCGCCAACATGCTCAGCCGCCGCATCTGGAACGAATACAGCGACGCCGTCGAGCGAGCCCACGGCAACCCGGACCGCGAGCCGAACCGCCTCGTCATCGTCATCGAGGAGGCGCACAAGTTCATCGACCGATCGATGGCGGGCCAGAGCATCTTCGGCCAGATCGCTCGCGAGCTGCGGAAGTACAACGTCACCCTCTTCGTCATCGACCAGCGCCCCAGCCAGATCGACCCCGAGGTGCTCTCCCAGATCGGCACGAAGTTCTGTTTCCAGCTGGATTCCGAGCCCGATGTCGATGCGCTCGTGGGAGGCATGCAGGGCCGCGCCGGCCTGCGGTCGGTCATCGCGTCGCTCGAAAGCCGCCAGCAGGCGCTCGTCTTCGGGCACGCCCTGCCGATGCCCGTGGTCGTGCGCCCGCCCGACCTCACGGCCGAGTTCCGTGCCGGGGCCTCGCTGCGCGAACGGCTGGGGGCGCCGAAGAACGGCACGGGCGCGGGGAGAGGACTTTATGGCTGACCCGTCACCCCGCCGCCCCTTCGCGCCATGATCGGGGCATGAGGTGGTGGCTGGCGCCCGGGCTCGCTGTCGTCGCGGTTTCCCTCGCGTGCGGTGGCGGCGCGCCCAAAGGGAGAGATGGCGCACCCACCACCTCCGTCCCCACGGCCGCCGCGTCCGCCGGGACGCCCGCCTCTTCCACGCCGGTGCCATCGACGCCCGCCACGGCCTCTCCCGGCCCCGCCACGCCCCTGGACACTGGCGCCTGCACCGCTCGGCCCGCGGGCGCGGGCGCGATCGTGGCCGACCCCAACGGCCCGTACTACCACCGCGTCTGGATCGCGAACGAAGCCGCCGCCGGCCCGCGCGTCGAAAACGGCCGCATGGTCATCGACCACGCGAGCGTGCCGGACGGGGTGTCGGTGGCGGGTGTGGGCACCTTCCTGTACTACGTGAACGGCGCAACCGGCGGCATCGACGTGGCGCGCATCGAGGGCGACACCGTGACGCCTCTCGGCGCGATCGTGCTCGACGGCATCCCCAACCCGGCCGGCATCGTCGACCCGGATGCGTCGCCACTCCCCGGAGGCGGCATCCGCCTGGCGTACCTGGGTGGCTTCGGGCCACCCGCGCCCGGCCGCACCTGGACCATGTGCATCGCGGACGGCACGGATGGGCGCTCCTTCACCGTGCGCGGCGCCGCCATCACCTTCGCCGCCGTCACCACCGACCCGTCACTCGTACGCCTGGCCGACGGCAGCTGGCTGATGGCCGCATCCCAGGGGCAGGCGACGGTGCTGGCGCGTTCGGCCGATGGCCTGCGTTTTACCGCGGGCGAAACGCTGACCTACGGCGGCGTCCCCGAGCTCGCCGATGCCGGCGGCGGCCGCATCCGGCTCTACGTCTGCGCGCGCGGCATCGAGAGCTACCTTTCCGCCGATGGCGGCGCGACCTGGCAGCGCGAGGGCGTCATCGCCACCGCGCCGCCGCCCCAGCGCATCATCTGCGACCCCTCCCGCATCGCGGGCACGAACCTCTTCCTCTACAAGACCGGCGACTGAGCCGTGAGGGCACGCGAAAGGGCGCCATGCGGCGCCCCTTCGTTGGCTTTCCGGGCGGGCCGGGCTGTTAGCGAACCTTGTCCTTGAGGTCGCGGGCCTTGTCCTTCACGCTGCCCATCACGCCCTGGGCTTTGCCCTTCATCTCCTGGCTTTCACCCTCGGCACGCATGCGCTCGTTGCCGGTGTGCTCGCCGGTCTTGGCCTTGACGGTGCCCATGGCCTCGTTGGCCTTGCCCTTCACCTTGTCCTTGTCCATGTGACCGAACCTCCATGGGCGGCGATGTGCGCCGCCGTGCGGACGATCGTCCCCCGGGCGCCATCGAGCGCGCCCCCTCGCGCCCGCCCCAGGCCTTGCGAGGGCATCAAGTTTCCGGCGCCCCGTTCCCGGTTCCCAGGGGGTCGGCCCCGTTCTGGCGAACGTTCTCCGGGGTCGCGCGCTCAGCACTCAGGACTCAGCACTCAGCACTGACCGCGCCACGCGCGGCTGATCGTGCCCCCGCCGATGACGCGCTCGCCGTCATAGAGGGCGATGGTTTGGCCGGGGGTGAGGGCGCGCTGGCGGCGCTGGAAGCGCATGGTCGCGGTGCCGCCTTCGATCCCGAGGAAGGTCGCGGGGGCGGGTTCCGCCCGGTAGCGTGCCTTCGCCTGCAATTCGGTGCCCGGCGCCGGCGCCTCGCCCATGGTCCAACGGGCCTCTTCGAAGACGACGGTATCGGCGAAGAGGTCCTCTTCGCTGCCGATCGTGACGATGTTGCGCGCGGCATCGATGGCGGTGACGTAGCGCGGTTCACCGACGGCGATGCCGAGTCCCTTGCGCTGCCCGATGGTGTAGGCGGTGACACCCTGGTGCTCGCCGATGACCTCGCCCTCGGAGGTGCGCAGCTCGCCCGGCGCGGGGGCGGCCCGCTCGGCCATGAACGCGCGGTAGTCGTTTCCGGGGACAAAGCAGATTTCGACGCTATCTGGCTTGGCCGCCGTATCGAGCCCGAGGCGGCGGGCCTCGGCGCGCACTTCGTCCTTCGTCAGCTCGCCCACGGGAAGCTGGAGCCGGGCAAGCTGGTCCTGCTGGAGCATGTAGAGGACGTAGGACTGGTCCTTCGAATCGTCCACGGCGCGGAGGAGTTCGTAGCGGCCGCCCGCGGCCTGGCGCACGCGTGCGTAGTGGCCCGTGGCGATGAAGTCCGCCTCCAGCGCGGGCAGGCGGTCGAGGAGGGCGCGGTACTTGATGTGCTCGTTGCAGCGCACGCAGGGGTTGGGCGTGCGGCCCGCCGCGTACTGGGCGACGAAGTCATCGACGACGGTCTCGCGGAAGCGCTCCTCGAAGTTCATGACGTAGTGGCGGATGCCGAGCTGGCCGGCCACGCGCCGCGCGTCGTCGATGTCCTCGACGCTGCAGCACTGCTGCTTGCCGCTGAGTTCGGCGGGGCGCGATTCGGTCCAGAGACGCATGGTGACGCCGATGACGTCGAAGCCGCGGGCGGCAAGGAGCGCGGCGGCGACGGAGCTATCGACGCCGCCGGACATGCCGACGACCACGCGGGGGGCATTCATCGGTGTGGTACCATCTCCATCGCGCGGGCGGCCGCGCGCTGCTATCTGGGGCCGCCAGGAGTGAAGGACAGCTGGATTCGGAAACCCTTGCCAACCGCGCCGTGGACATCCTCACGGACCATTCGGCGCTCGATCTCGCCCTGGTGGATATTTCGAAGACCGCGACGTTCACGGACTACTTCGTCATCGCCACGGCCCAATCGCCACTCCAGTTTAGTGCGCTGACGGAGTACCTGGAAAAGGAGCTCGCGCCCGAGGGCGTGCGGCTGCGCCACCGCGAGGGGTCGCCGGAGAGCGGCTGGGTGCTGCTCGATTTCGCGGACATCATCGTGCACCTCTTCTCGCCCGAGAAGCGCGCCTACTACCGGCTCGAGGAGCTCTGGGGCCGGACAAGCCAGGTCGTGCGGTTTACCGGGTGACTGGCGGCCGGCTGTCAGCTCTCGGCTGCCGGCCAGACCAGTGGGGTGACTTCTCGGCGAACGGCACGATGGCCCATGCGGGCAAACCGGCGCCCAGAATCGGCCATTTCTGAACGCTTAATCGACTCCCCTGATTGTGCGGCACTTGCGCGAGGTGTTTAGCGGGTGCTAAAACTGCCGCGAGGCCGCTGCCGGATGTCGTGTCCGCTCCACACATCCGCTCGGCCTCTTATCTTGCCTCAGCAGCCGCCCCCCGGGCGGCTTTTTGGTGCCTGGCGCGGAGACGGAAACGCGCCGCTTCCCGGGGGAGCGCGGCGCGTTCGCGAGTGTGGGTGCGAGTGCCCCGGGGACGGGCTATTCGCTGACGGAGAGCAGGTTCGTGCGGCGAGGCCGCTCGGCGAGTTGAAGCTTCATGTGGCGCACTTCCGCCTCGAGCCGGTCGAGCTTGCGGAAGAGGTGCCACTGGCGGCGGTAGTGTTCGCTGACTTCGTCCACGGGCGGCGTCATCAGGTCGTAGAGCACAGGGTCCATGGTGTTCAACCTCCTTCGGTTGGTTCCCTGTATCCACCGTGCCGACCGCGAGCCCGCCGGGTCAATGTGTTTTGCGATGGATGTATAACTGGGTCCGATAGGACCTCTCTATGACGTGAACGTCAGAGTTCCCATTCGAACGTGACCGCCACCGGCGAGCGAGAGGTGCGCCACACACGCCTTACCGCGCCCGAACCTACCAGCGCTGCCCTTGCGGGGCCGCCTTGTCCGCCCCCGCGACCGTCATGTGGGCGGCCGATGCACCGGCTCGCCACGGCCAGCTTTCGCCATCGGGGGCGAAGGCGCCGGCGGCCGCGGTGGTGAGGGCGGCGGCCATCGCGAGCGCGCGCGCCGCGCCCGCGGCATCGTGCACACGGAAAATGCGCGCCCCCGCGGCGTAGGCGATGGCTGTCGCGACGTGCGTCTCCAGGTCACGCTCCGCGGGCGCGTTCCCGGCGATGCTGCCGATGAAGTTCTTGCGCGAGTGGGCGATGAGCAGGGGCTGGCCCACGGCGGCGAATTCGCCGAGACGCCGCAACACCTGCAGATCCTCGTCGTGGCTCTTGCCGAAGGCGATGCCGGGGTCGATGGCGATGGCCTCGTCCGCCAGCCCGGCATCGCGCAGCCGCGCCACGCGGTCGAACATCCAGGCGGCGGTCTCGGCGACAACATCGGTGTACGCGGGCGGGGCATCGGGCCGGCGCTTCGGCTCGCTGAAGCTGTAGTTGAGGACGTAGCCGGCGCCCGCGCGCGCGGCGGTCTCGGCGGCGCCCGTCCCCTGCGTGAGGCCGCTGATGTCGTTCACGATGGCTGCCCCCGCTTCGAGGGCGGCGGCGGCGACGGCCGGTTTGTAGGTATCGATGGAGACGAGGTGGCCTTCGCGCACGAGCGCCGCCACCACGGGGGCGACGAGGGCCGCCTCGGCCCCGGCGTCGGCGATGGGGCGGTCGGCGCGCGCGCTCTCGGCGCCGACATCGATGATCGCGGCGCCGTCCTCGCGGAGCCCTTCGGCGCGGCGAAGCGCGGCATCGGCATCGCCGCCCACGCCATCGCCGGAGAACGAATCGGCGGTGAGGTTGACGATGCCCATGACCCACGGGCGGTCGAGCGGCAGCGTACCGGTACGCACCCGCCATTCGCGCGCGGGCCGGATGGCGCGTTCGATGGCTGCCCCGAGGGGGTCGCCGCGCATCGCCAGGGCCCGCGCGAAGGCGAGGAAGTGCGGACCCGTCCCGGCTGTCATCAGCTCTCCACCGTTGCGGCGGGCGTGCAGGCCAGCACCCAGCGCCGCCGCTTCGAGGGCGAGGTCGTCGGGGAAGATGCAGACGTAGGGCGCCTGGTCGCCGAGGGCGGCGCGCTGCGCCGGGCCCGGCGGGATGACGCGCAGCGGCGCGGAGGGTGCGGGTGCGGGGGCCGGCTTCTTCACGCGCCCACCATCCGCCGCACCTGCCAGAGGTGTTCGAGGTCGTGACGGTACATCTCGCGGGCGATTTCGAGCACGGTCATGCGCCCGCGGTAGGGATGGATGCCGCCCCGCTCCCAGTCGCCGGGGTTGAGGTCCCAAAGCGCGTAGGCCGTGTGACGGCGGTAGTAGTGGAAATCATCCAGCACCTCCTCCAACTCCTCGTCGCGATACTCCTCCAGCAGCGGGATATCGTCGATATCCACCGCCCGGATGGCCGGTTCGCGGGCCGAGAGGATGGCCTCGAGTTGGGCGATGACGCCGAGTTCGGTATCGCGCAGGTGCACGGCGATGCCGAGGGGCGTCCAATCCTCGTCCGGGGGGGCGCCGGGATGCAGGAGTTCGCGGCGGCGCAGCCCCGCGAGCGCCTGGCGCAACTCGCCGCCGGCCTCCGAGAGCGCCTTCCTCAGAAAGGCGGGGTCGGACCCGGCCTGCCGCAGTTCGCGCATGGGGCGATTGTACCCCCGCCGCGCCACCCCGGCCGGCATGCGCAGTCACCCGCCGCAGGGGATGCGATGACGTCCCGCTGGCGATAGGTAACGGCCATTCGTCCCCGTGCATGGTCTGGAATGGTACGAATTCGATATGATTGAGGGGTGACACAAAGCGGTCCCCGTCCCGCGCCCGTGCCTCTACTTCTCAGCGAAATGGGCGTCACCAGCGACCTCCTCGCCGCGACCGATGACCTCTCGGAGATCCTCTCGCGCCTCGCCCAGCGCGCGCGCGCGGTGACGAACGCCGAGTACGCGGCAATTTCGACCTTCGACGACGACGGCGTGCTCGAACGATTCGTGTACGACGGCATCGATGAGCGCGCGGCCCAGCGCCTCGGCAACCCGCCCGCGGGCCGCGGCCTCCTCGGCGAACTCGCCCGGCGGGATCGCCCGCTGCGCCTGGATGACCTCACGGCGCATCCGCTCTCGGTGGGCTGGCCCCCGGGCCACCCGGACATGGCGGTGTTCCTCGGCGTTCCCATCCGCGCGGGCGGGAGGACCATCGGCTCGCTGTACATGACGCGCACGCGGGGCCAGGTGCCCTTCACCGAAGCCGACGAGCTGGCGGCGGTGCTGCTCGCCCTGCAGGCGGCCGTGAGCGTCGCGACGGCGGTGGCGCGCGAACGCAGCGGCCGCCTGTTCCTGCTGGAGGAGCGCGAGCGCATCGCCCACGACCTGCACGACGGCACCATCCAGTCGCTCTACGCGCTTGGCCTGGAGACGGACGCGCTGCTTGTGGCGCGGGACTACCCGCCCGAGGTGGCGGAGGTGCTGCGGCACAGCGTGAAACGCATCAATGAGCTCATCGGTGATATCCGCCAGTACATCACCATGCTCGAAGCGGAAGCGCCGGCCCACAACCCGGATATCGCCCGCGACGTCCCATTCGTCATCCGGCAGCTGGTGCCGCCGGGCATCGATACGGTCGTGAACATCACCGCCGCCGCCCTGCAGGAGCTCTCCGCGCGCGATGCGGAGGACCTCCTCTATATCGCGCGCGAAGCCTTGAGCAATGCCGTCCGCCACGCATCGCCCAACAAGATCGCCGTGGACCTCCGCCAGGACCGCGACCAGACGGCGCTGACGGTGCAGGACAACGGCGCGGGCTTCGACCCGGCGAACGTCCGGCACGGGCTCGGCACCATCACCATGCGTACGCGCGCCGAACGGCTCGGCGGCGAACTCACCGTCCTCGGCATCCCGGGGATGGGCACGACCGTGCGGGTTTCCATCCCGCGGAGGAACAATGACTGAGGGGCAAACCGACACCATCCACGTCCTGCTCGCGGACGACCACGACCTCGTTCGCACCGGCCTCAAGGCCGCGCTGCGCGCCCACCCTGAATTCTCCGTCGTCGCCGAGGCGCGCGACGGCGAGGAAGCGGTCCGCGAGGCGAAGCGCGTGCGCCCGGACCTGGTGGTGATGGACGTGCGCATGCCGCGGCTCGATGGCATCGAAGCCTGCCGCGACATCCTCGCCGAGGTGCCGGGCACCAACGTGCTCATGCTCACCTCCTACGCCGATGAGCGCGCCGTGATGGCCGCGATCGTCGCCGGCGCGAGCGGCTTCATGCTCAAGGAAGTACAGACCGCCGAACTCCTCGAGGCGATGCGCGTGGTCGGGCGGGGTGGCAAGACCCTCGACCCGGTGAGCAGCGCCGCCGTCATCGAGCAGATTCGCCGCGGCAACGTCGTTAGCGAAGAGGACCGCCTCGCCCAGCAGCTCAACGAGCGCGAGCTGCGCATCCTCGACCTCATCGCCGAGGGCATGACGAACCGCGAAATCGGCGAGCAGCTCTACCTCAGCGAGAAGACGGTGAAGCACCACGTGAGCGACATCCTCGGCAAGCTCGGGCTCACCCGCCGGGTCGAGGCCGCGGCCTTCGCCATCCGCCGGTCGGTGAAGCACCCCAGCGACTGAACGGACGCTGCGAGGCCGCCCGGAGACGTTCCCCGGCGGCCTCGGCATCCCGAACCTGGCGCGTGGTCAGCGGGCGATGAGCGTGCCCTTCATGGCGTCGTGCCCGGGAACATCGCACTTGAAGGTGTAGGTGCCCGGCGCGAGCGTCGCCGTCACCCGGCGCGCGGTCGAGCCCGGGAGCTCGGTCTTCACGTCCTGCCCTTCGATGACGAAGGTGTGGCGGAAGCGGTCCTTGTTCTGGACGAAGAACGACACCTCGCCCGCGTTCACGGTGACCGTCCCGGGGAATTCGACATCGCGGGCGACGACGGTCACATCGCTGGAGCCGCGGGCATCGCTTTCGAGGCGCGCCGTGGCCACGCCCGAGACCGCGATCGCGGCGGCGACGATGGCGATGGCGGCGCCCCCGGCCGGGTAGGCCGCTCGCGCGGGCAGCCGGAAGGTCACGGCGGCGGCCGAGATGACCGCCAGCGTGCAGCCCGTGACCACGGCGAGCGTGGGCACGAACGAGAAGAAGCTCTCCGGGTGGGCGAAGTCCTCGAGGCCGAAGATAGCGTGCAGCACGAGGATCGCGAGGCTGGCCAGGCCCGCGACCGCGGACATCCAGCGGCGCGCGGTCATCGTCACGCCGGCGGCGAGCCCCGCGAAGACGACGCCGAAGATGGCGAGCGGCGGGATGACTTCGCCATCGATGAGCATCATCCCCACGAAAAGGATGGAGACCGCGGTGAGCGCGGCCGTGAGGACGGTAGTCCAGGCGCCGCGGCGTTGTCCCGGCGCGGCGGCCACGGTGATGGGCTGGATGGTGACCGGCGAAGTGGCCATGGCGGTGGTTTTCTCCCTCGGGCGGTGCATCGTGGCGCCGCCTCCCTCGGGAGACACTGTCGCGCGTGGGCGATGCGCGGCCATCGGGCCTGCGTCCGAGCGCGAACCTCCGCCTTTCGCCCGGTCCCGGCTCCGCCCCGCGGCGCCGTGCTTGACCTTGCCGGGGGCCGTCGCGCCCTATACTGCGGTGGCCGTGAACCTGCCGTGCCGCACCGGGGAGCGGCCGGCGATGCCAGGGAGCACCCGTGAACGAAGAGCAGAGCAAGCGCCTCTCCGAGGCCGCGGAGTCGATCCTGCAGGCGAGCGAGGCGCTGGAGGAGGCGCGCGAGGCGATGAACGACCGCCGCTTCGATTCCGAGCAGGAGCGCGACCGCGCGGCGGCCGCCCAACAGATGGCCAGCCGGCTGGACAACGCCGGCAAGCGCATCGAGGACGCGGTGCGCAAGGGCACCGTGGCGGCGGCGGCGACGCTCCGCGCTGGCGCCTTCGCGCGCTACCGCGAGGCCTGGACGGCCGTGCGCGAAGGCCGTGCGCTCGCGAAAACGGCGGCGGACCAGGACGGCTCGGCGAACAAGAAGGCGCGCGGCCAGGAAGCCCTCACCCGCCTCGAAGACGCTCTCGACGGCGCCGCCGCCATCGTCTTCGGCGACTGAGGTCGCCGAGTTTCCAGGTTCCCGGTTCCCAGTTCCCAGGGGATCAACCCCGGGCGAGGCAGGCGCCCCGCGGGGTTGCCCCCGCCTCGAGCCTCGAACCTCGAGCCTCGGGCCCACTGTTCTCCTTCCTCCTATCTCTTTTCTCTTTCTGTTATGCTCCGCCATCATTTGATACGGAGCGGCCCGATGGACGATTGGCTGGTCCCCGATGCGCGGCTCGCGCGGCTGCCGGACGAGGTGACGATCCGGCGCATCGATGCCAGGGGCGGCATCACCGCTCCAGGTGATCGCAGCAGCCTCATCCTCACGGATGCGCGAGTCGTGGAGCTCTCGCGCGAACGGCTGCTCGGCGTCATCCCCAGCGCGCATTCGCTGCGCACGGCGCGGATCGAGGACATCGAGTCGGCCGGGAAGGAGGCTCGCCGCATGAACGGCGCGGTGCTCCTCTTCGGCGTGCTGGTGTTGTTGGCGGGGCTGTCGGCGCTCTCGAGGGAGGAGGCCCGGTCGGGTGGCACCGTGGGCGCCGTCCTCGGCGCGATCGTGGTGCTCGCCTGGGTGCTCATCCAGCGGCAGTATCTCGCCTTCGGCATCGCGAGCGGCGAACGGCTCTCCCTCCACGTCTACGCCAGCACCACCGGGACCGACTTCGCCATGGATTTCCTGAACACCTTCCAGCTGCTGAAAGCGGGGCACGCGGTGGCGGGGATGCCGGAATCATTCGCTTCGGAACCCGCCTCGCCGGCGCCATCGCGGCCCGTGCGGCCGCCATCGCCATCGCCCTTCGGCAAACGCCCCGCAGCACCAGCGGAGACGGCCGCGGCGCCGGAGACGCCCTCCGCGGGCGGCGAATGACCTCGTGCCCGTGAATGTGCCACTGGCCGCGATGTTCGCTTACGCGCGCTGGGCGACGCTCGCCGTGTTCGATGCCGCGGCCGCGCACCCGGACGCGCTCGCGCAGCCGATCCCAACTACGGACCGCACGCTGCGGGACCTGCTCCGCCACCTGGCCAGCTCGCAGGATGTCTTCGTGGCGCGCCTGCGCGGGGAGGACCAGTTCCCCGTGATGGAGCGCTGGCGCGAATGGCCGGGGATGGAGGCCGCGCGGGCGGCGGTCACGGCCAGCGGCGATGCCCTCGCTGCCATCGCGGGGGAGACGGACCCAGCCGAGGACGTGTTCATCGCGCAGGGATTCGACTATCCCCCCGGGAGCGGCCAGCGCTCGGAGATTTCGCGCGGGTTCCTGCTGACGCACGCCTTCAGCCACGGCTGCCTCCACCGCGAGCAGGCGTGCGCGGCGCTCTCGGCGGCCGGGGCCGCAGCGCCGGACCTCGACGGCTGGGGGTACGCCGCCGTGGCCGAGGTGGTGCGCCCGGCGGCGCGGTAAGCGCGGCCGGCGGCGCACTCCCGCACTTTCGCGCGGCCCTGTACCCTTGCCGCATGAACTCGACCTTGCGTTCGCGGACCCGCGTGGTGGTTACCGGCATCGGCGCCGTCACTCCCCTTGGCAACTCGGCCGATGCCTTCTTCGAGGCCCTCACCGAAGGCCGCTCGGGCGTCGCCCCGTTCACCCTCATCGATGCTTCCGCCTTCCCCTGCCAGATCGGCGGCGAAGTGAAGGCGTTCGAGCCCCCGGCCTTCCTCGACCGCAAGGCAATCCGCCGCATGCCCCGGTTCGCCCAGTTCATGGTCGCGAGCGCGGCCGAGGCCATCCAGCAGGCAGGCCTGGACTTCGACCAGGAAGACCGCAACCGCGTGGGCGTGCTCATCGGCAACGGCGGCGGCGGCTACCCGGACATCCAGGAGGCCGCGCAGACGCTCTTTACGCGCGGCGGGATGAAGCTCGACCCCCTCTACATGGCGAAGACGCTGGGGAACATGGCGGCGGCCCAGGTCGCGCTCCAGTTCGGGCTCAAGGGATACAACGGCACCATTGTCACCGCCTGCGCGGCCGGCACGCAGGCCATCGGCGAAGCCGCGATGGTCCTCCGCGCGGGCCGCGCCGACGTCGTCATCACCGGCGGGTGCGAAGCCGCGATCAGCGAGCTCGGCCTCGCCGGCTTCTCCGTCATGCGCGCGCTTTCGACCCGCAACGACGACCCCGCCCGCGCCAGCCGGCCGTTCGATGCGAACCGCGACGGTTTCGTCCCGTGCGAAGGCGCGGGGGCGCTCGTGCTCGAGACGGAGGCGCACGCGAAGGCCCGCGGCGCCGCCATCCTCGCCGAGCTCGCCGGTTTCGGCTGCACGAACGACGCCTACCACGTCGTCGCCCCCGCCGAGGACGGCGACGGCGCCATGCGCGCGATGCTCGAAGCGCTCGCCGACGCGGGCCTCTCTCCGGCCGATATCGGCTACATCAACGCCCACGCCACGAGCACCGACCTCGGCGACGCGGCGGAGACGGCGGCGATCAAGCGCGTCTTCGGCGAAGCCGCCTACGGCGTCCCCATCAGCGCCACCAAGAGCATGATCGGCCACGGCCTCGGCGCAAGCGGCGGCATGGAGACGGTCGCGACGGTCAAGACGATCATGACGGGTACCATCCACCCCACCATCAACCAGGAAACGCCCGACCCCGCCTGCGACCTGGACTACGTGCCGAACGTGGCGCGCCGGGCCGAGGTACGCGCGGCGCTGAAGAACAGCTTCGGCTTCGGCGGCCAGAACAGCTGCCTCGCGATCGTCCGATACGAGCCGTAGCGGACGGCCATTCACGGCCGGCCGAGGTATGCACGGCGGTCGCCACGATCGGCCCGGCCGCGCTGGTCCGGATGGCCCTGCCCGGCGCGGCGCTCCCGGGGGACACTGTCCTGTGGTCCCCCGGAGGTTGCAATGCCATACGAGATTGAACGCACGGCCATCGAACCGGAGCAGACCGCTGCGATCACGGTGACCTGCCCGTGGGCGGAGATCAGCCAGCAGATGGGCCCCATCTTCGGCGAAGTGATGGCCTATCTCGGCCCCATCGGCGCGATCGCCGGCGACGCCAAAGCGTTCGGCCGCTACACACCGGCGGGCGACCAGGTGGTGATCGAGGCCGGGTTCACGGTGCACGCGCCGGTCGCCGGGCACGGGCGCGTCCAGCCGGGCAGGCTCCCCGGCGGCGAGGCCATCGTCACCATCCACGAAGGCTCCTATGAGACCGTCTCCCAGGCCTACGAGGCGATGCAGGCGTGGCTCGCCGAGCGGCAGCTCGCGGGTGCCGAGTCGATGTGGGAGTACTACCTCACGCCCCCGGACGTGCAGCCCCCGCGGACGATGCTCGTCTGGCCGCTCGCGTCCGCGCCCGTGACGGCGTGAGGTGAGCGCGAGCTCCGCGTCCGAAGCCGTTCCGCCGCCGGTTCCCTCGGCGGCCTGGACGCGCTGGGCCCGCCGCGCCGCCATCGGTGGCGCGGCGG
>JAYRRO010000088.1:0-14315 GCA_041910095.1 Dehalococcoidia bacterium | reverse complement strand
GGGCACGCCCGGCGTCGAGGAGATCCGCGGCGACCGCGATCACGACCTCGCGCTGCTCGCCGGCCGGAGATGGGACGCCGTGATCGACACCCCGGGGTACCTCCCGGAGGTTGTCGCCGCCTCGGCTGCCGCGCTCCAGCAGTCCACTGCTGCCTACTGCTTCATCTCGACTCTCTCCGTCTACGCGTCGTTCGCCGAGGCCGGGCAGCACGAGGACGCCCCGCTGGCGACGGTGCCGCCTCCGGGCACCGCTCTTTCGAACGAAACCTACGGGCCGCTGAAAGCCGCATGCGAAGCGGAGGTGCGGGCCGTCTTCGGCGAGCGGGCGCTCATCATTCGCCCGGGGTACATCGTCGGCCCGCACGACCCCTCGGACCGGTTCACGTATTGGCCCGTGCGCGTGAGGGAAGCGGGCGAAGTGCTCGCCCCCGGCAGCCCGCGCGGCCCGCTGCAGGTGATCGATGTCCGCGACCTCGCGGCATGGATCATCGGGCTGCTCGAAGGCGGCGCCGGGGGCACTTTCAACGCCACCGGCCCCGCCTGGCCGCTCAGCTGGCAGGAATTCCTCGCGACTGCGGACGTCGTCGCCGGCAATGGTGCGCGCATCACCTGGGTCGAGGAGGAGTTCCTGCTCCGCGAGGGCCTCGACCGTGGCGGCGAGCTGCCACTCTGGGCGCCCGCGGCGATGGCCGGCCTGCACGGGTTCAGCATCGAGCGCGCGCGTGCCGCCGGGCTCGAATTCCGGCCGCTCGCCCGGACCATCGCCGACACGCTCTCGTGGTACGCTTCGCGGCGCAACGGGCCCCTGAAGGCGGGAATGAACACCCCGCGCGAGCAGGAGCTTCTCGCCCGGTATCACGCCTGGGCGCGAACGCGCAACGGGGCCTGATACTCCACGCACGGCGGTTCGCATGCGGTACATCATCTACGGGGCAGGCGCCGTCGGCGGCGCCATCGGCGGGCGGCTGTTCCAGGCCGGGCGCGATGTCGTCCTCATCGCCCGTGGCGCGCACCTCGAGGCCATCCGCGCGAACGGTCTCACGCTCGAATCGCCGGACGGCCGCGATGTCCTCTCTATCCCGGCGGTGGGCGGCCCGGGTGAGCTCGCGCTCGGCCGCGACGACGTGGTCGTGCTCGCGATGAAGTCCCAGGACACGCCCGGCGCCCTCGCGGCCCTCGAGGCTGCCGGTGAGCAGGATTGCGCGCTCCTCATCGCCCAGAACGGTGTTGAAAACGAGCGTGCCGCCCTCCGCCGCTTCGCGCGCGTATACACGACGACGGTGATGCTGCCGGCCACGCACCTGGAGCCCGGAGTAGTGCAGGCGAATTCGGCCCCGATGACGGGCATCCTCGACATTGGACGCTATCCAGCAGGCGTGGACGCCGTGGCGGAAGCCATCTCCGCGGACCTCGCGGCCGCCACCTTCAGCTCCCGTCCCGAGCCGGACGTGATGGCCTGGAAGCACCAGAAGCTCCTGCTGAACCTCGGCAATGCCGTCCAGGCGATCTGCGGCGAGGAGCGCTCGGCCGCGGTGGATGACCTCCAGGCGCGCGCCAAGGCCGAGGCCATGGCCTGCTTCCATGCCGCGGGCATCCCCTTTGTGGGTGACGAAGCGGACGCTCGCCGCCGCGGCACGATCATCACCGTGCGGCCCATTGAGGGGGCCACGCGCGGCGGCGGCTCCACCTGGCAGAGCATCCAGCGCGGCAAGGTCGAGGTCGAGAGCGACTACCTGAACGGCGAGGTGGTCTTCCTTGGGCGCCTCCACGGCGTGCCCACGCCTGTGAACGAACTCCTGCGGGCGACCGCGAACCGGCACGCGCGCGAGGGCGTCGCCCCGGGCACCGTCAGCGCGGCGGAGCTGCTCGCGCGGCTTAGGTGAGGCCGCGTCGCCGAGGTTTTTCGTGCAGTGCTAACGAACGTGCCTCGCACGACCTGACACCATCGGCGGTCTCCCGTAGAATCCTGCGTTGGACCGGTCCGGGCGGCGCCCCGGCGATGTATCTCCCGGCTTCCAGGGAACGAGGATTTCATGACGTTCGAGGCTGTCCTTGCGCAGGCGCGGGCCGAAGGCCGCACGCTGCTGAATGAAGTCGAGGCGAAGCAGCTGCTTCGCGACGCGGGCGTGCCCGTCACCAACACCACGCTCGCCACCAGCCGCGAGGCTGCCCAGGCCCAGGCCGAAGCGGCCGGCTACCCGGTCGTCCTCAAGGTCGTTTCGCCCGACATCGCTCACAAGAGCGACGCCGGCGGTGTGAAGCTGAACCTCAAGAGCAAGGACGATGTCGGCGCCGCCTACGACGCGATTCTCGAGAGCTGCCTCAAGCACGTCCCCGGTGCACGCATCACGGGCGTCGCCGTGCAGCACATGGCTCCCCAGGGCACCGAAGTCATCGTCGGCATGACCACGGACGCGCAGTTCGGGCCGGTGATGATGTTCGGCCTCGGCGGCATCATGGTCGAAGTGCTCAAGGACGTGTCGTTCCGCCTCGTCCCGCTGGAAGAGAAGGACGCCACGCAGATGATCGACGAGATCAAGGGCCGGCCCATTCTCGCGGGCGTGCGCGGCCAGCCACCCGCCGATATCGGCGCGCTGAAGACGGCCATCCTCAAGGTCGCCGAGTTCGTCGAGAAGCACCCGGAGGTGAAGGAACTCGATCTCAACCCGGTGTTCGCGTACCCCGATGGCGCCATCGCCGTCGATGCGCGCATCGTGGTCGCGGAGGCCTGAGGTGTCAGTACCGGGGCACAGGCTCGACCGGATGTTCAACCCCAGGGTGGTCGCGGTCGTGGGGGACAAAGGCCCCATGTACATGTGGCTCCGCAACAACATGCCCTTCAAGGAGAAGGGCGGCACGCTCTACAGCGTCCAGCTCGACCCCGCCCAGATCCCGGGCATCGAGGCACTCGGCGTCAAGAACGTCACCTCCATGTCGGAAATCCCCGAGCCAATCGACTACGCCCTGGTCGCCGTGCCGCGGCAGGTTTCGCCTTTCGTCCTCAAGGACCTGATCGCCAACGGCGCGGGCGGCGCCGGCTTCTTCACCTCTGGCTTCGCTGAGACTGGCGAAGAGCTCGGCATCAAGCTCCAGGCCCAGCTCGTCGAGATGGCGAAGGAGGCGAACTTCAACCTCGTCGGTCCCAACTGCATGGGACTCTACCTCCCCAAGGCGGGCGTGCGCTTCAACGCCGACGCCCCCGTCACCGATGACGGCCGCGTCGGGTTCCTTTCGCAATCTGGCACGCATGGGATCATGTTCAGCCTCGTTGCCGGCGCCAACGGCATCGGCCTGAGCCGCTGCGCCAGCATCGGCAACGCCGTCGTCCTCGATGTCTCGGACTACATCGATTACCTCATGCAGGACGACGAGACCGAGGTCATCGGCATGTACGTCGAGGGCGTCCGCAACGGCCGGAAGTTCTTCGACACCCTCCGCGAAGCCTGCAAGCGAAAGCCCGTGATCGTCTGGAAGGGCGGCGCGACCGAGGCCGGTTCGCGCGCGACCATGTCGCATACAGGCTCGCTCGCGGCCCCCTCCGCCATCTGGGAAGGGATGATGCGCCAATGCGGCGCCATCACCACCCAGAACCTGGATGAGACCATCGACACGATGAAAGCGCTCCTCTCGGCGAAAAAGCCGCGCGGCAACCGCATGGCGCTCCTCGCCCAGACGGGCGGGCAGTCGGTTTCGATCACCGACGCGTTCGCGCGCGCCGGCTGGGAGGTGCCCGCCTTCACCGATGCCACCTACGCCACCCTGGGCGAGTTCTTCAACATCATCGGCGGCAGCTACAAGAACCCGCTCGACATGGCTGGCACCGTCCAGGGCAAGACCGAGACCCTCGACAAGATCCTCAGCATCATCGAGGCCGACCCGAACATCGACGGCATGGCCATGGAGCTGAGCGCCATGTTCGCCGCCCGGCAGTGGAAGGCGAACCCGGCGTCGCTCGATTCCACGCTCGACATCCTCAAGGCGCACATGAACGCCTCCGAGAAGCCGTTCGTGGCGATCCTCCATCCCGCGCACGAGATGGAGTACATCGGCAGCATCATGCACAAGTTCCACGAACGGGACATCCCCGTCTTCCAGAGCTTCGAGCGTGCCGCGAACGCCCTGCGGCGGGTCTCGGATTACTGGGCCAGCCGGTAGCACCGTGGCCGAGGGGCCGCTCTACCACTTCAGTGACGAACCGGGCATTGCCCGGTTCGTTCCACGTTCGCCCCTCTCACCGCCCGGGGTCGAACCTCTCGTCTGGGCCATCGATGCGTGGCATGCCCCGATGTACTACGTCCCGCGCGAATGCCCTCGCGCCTGCTTTTGGGCCAGCGAACGCACCAGCGATGCCGACCGCGAGAGATTCGGCGTCCGTCGCGATCGCCGCTTCGTGATGGTCGTGGAGGAGGCCTGGTGGGAGCGCCTGCAAGCGGCGACCATCTTCCGCTACCTGCTCCCGCCCGCGAGCTTCGTGCTCGACGACGCCACCGCCGGGCACTACGTCAGCCGCGACGCGATGGAGCCGCTCGCCGTGGAGCCGCTCACGGGCCTCCCTGACCGGATCCGCGGCGAAGGGGTCGACCTTCGCGTGGAGCCCCGCCTCAAGGGACTCTGGGCCGAGGTGGTCGCTTCCACGCTGGAGTTTTCCGGTACGCGGCTGCGCAACGCGCTCGACTGAGCGGCCGCCCCCCGTCATCCCTCACCTGTGATACCGGCCATCGTTTGGGCCACTTCCACATGCTTATACGGCGGCCCGGGAGGATAGCCATGAGCGAATCCGCAGGGTTCTCGCGCCCGATCGAGGCAGCGCGCGCGCGCGCCGGAGGTCCGCGGCAGTCCGCTCGAGCGCCACTTCCGCGACATTCACACCGCGCTGGCGCACGTCATGGTGGGTCCCCTCGTCTATGCCGCCGCAGGCCGTGCCGAGTTCGGGCACGACCCTGCGTTTCCCTTCTTTTAGGGGCTATTCGCCCGTCATCCGCCGCGCGTCGAGCAGGCGTGAGAGGTCGCCCGGCGGCGCCACCGCCCGCTCCGTGGCGAGGTCGCGAATCGTCCGGCCGGTGCGGAACGCTTCGTTGGCCAGCTCAGCCGCGGCGTCGTAGCCGATCACGCCCGCGAGCGGTGTCCCGATGCTGAGGCCCTCCTCGACCATGCGGGGGCCGTTCTCCGTCGCCTCCAGCCCGTCCACGCACTTCTCGGCGAGCACGCTTGCCGCACTCGTGAGCAGCGCAATGGATTGCAGCAGGTTGTGCGCGGCGACCGGCCACATCGTGTTCAGTTCGAAGAAGCCCCATTGGCCGCACATCGCGATGGTGGCGTCGTTTCCCACCACCTGCGCGGCGACCTGCACGACGGCCTCGGGGATTACCGGGTTCACCTTCCCCGGCATGATGGAGCTGCCGGGCTGCAGGGCGGGAAGCGCGAGTTCGTACAGCCCCGCCCGCGGCCCGCTCCCCATGAGCCGGATGTCGTTCGCGATCTTCAGCAGCGAAACCGCCACGGTCCGCAGCTCGCCGCTCGCCTCCACGACGGCGTCCATGGTGGCCTGTGCCTGGAAGTGGTTGTTTGTCTCGCGAAGCTGCAGCCGTTCGCCTTCGTTCAGGTAGGCGATGGCGCGGGCGGCGAACTCCCGATGCGTGTTCACGCCGGTGCCCACGGCGGTTCCGCCCAGGGCAACTTCGCGAAGCGCCTCGCCCGCGACCGTGACCCGCCGGCGCGCACGTTCGGCCTGCCCGGCGTATCCCCGGAACTCCTGCCCGAGCCGGATAGGCGTCGCATCCATGAGGTGCGTGCGGCCCGTCTTCACCACCCCGTCGAACTGCGTCGCCTTCGCCTGCAACGAGGCCTCGAGCTTGTACAGCGCGGGCAAGAGGCGGCGCTGGGTTTCCACCATCGCGGCGAGGTGAAGCGCGGTGGGAATGACGTCGTTTGACGACTGGCCCTTGTTCACGTGGTCGTTGGGATGGATGGGCGTGTAGACGCCTTTCGGGCCGCCCCCGAGCAGCTCGTTCGCACGGTTCGCGATCACCTCGTTCGCGTTCATGTTGGTCGAAGTGCCGGACCCCGTCTGGAAGACGTCGACCACGAACTCGGCATCCCAGTCCCCGGCCATGACTTCGCCCGCGGCCGTGACGATGGCGCCGGCGTGTTCGGCGGGGAGGAGCCCCAGGTCGCGGTTGGCGAGCGCCGCCGCGCGTTTGATGTTGCCCAGCGCGCGCAGGAATGGCCGCGGCAGCCGCAGCCCGCTGATTGGGAAGTTCGCGGCCGCGCGGGCCGTGTCGATGCCGTAGTAGGCGTTGGCGGGGACGGCGTACTCGCCGATGGCGTCGTGCTCGACGCGCGTGGAGGCTTCTTCGGTCATGGATCGAGTGTACGGCGGCGCCGGGCCTGCCGCGCGACCGCGGGGCAGCGCCCGGCCGCACTCACCCGATGACGACCTCCACCTGGCGTTCGCGCGGGCCGTCGAATTCGCAGAAGTAGATGCCCTGCCACTGCCCAAGGAGCATCCGCCCGCCGGCGAATGGCACCTGCACGGATGGCCCGACCAGGCTCGCCTTGATGTGTGCGTCGCTGTTGCCCTCCGGGTGTGCGAAGGGCGCCTCCCGCGGTACCAGCCGCGCGAGCCAGCCGAGCATGTCCCGCTGCACCGCCGGGTCCGCGTTCTCGTTCACCGTGACGGCGGCCGTGGTGTGCGGCACGAAGAGCGTCACCACACCATCGACCGCGTTGGCCATGCGCAGCGCCGCGCGAACCCGCTCGGTGACATCGATGAGCTCTTCGCGCGCGCCGGTGCGCAGCGTGATAGTGGCGCGCATCATCCCCCGAGCGCGAGTCCGTCCAGGAATTCCAGGACCACGCGGTTGAAAGTTTCCGGCTGGTCCAGGTTCGAGGCGTGGCCCGCGTCGGCGACGACAGCCTTCGTCGCGTTGGGGATCTTGTTCGCCATGTAGTCGGTTGCGCCAAGGAACGGCTCGTCGCGGTCGCCGACGAGCACGAGCGTCGGCACGGAGATGGTCTCGAGCGATTCGATGATCCGCGAATCGAACTGGGCGAGCATGCCCCGCGCCGCGTTGGCCAGGCCCTGCGCGGAACGGTGCGTGCTCACGCGGACCTCGGCGCTCCCACCGAGCGCGTCCAGCCCCTTCGTCTCGAAGTTCACCGCCCGGCGTTCGGCGGTCTCGTTCCAGCCGTCGCGGGCCTTCGGGTTGCGGTAACCGGGACCGGTGTCGAACAGCATCAGCGCCTGCACCATCGCCGGGTAGCGAACGTTGAACGCGAGCGACGTGTACCCGCCGAGCGACAGCCCGCCGATGACCGCCTTCGCGATGCCCAGCTCGCCCAGGATCGCGGCGATATCGGCGCAGGAGTGCGCTTCGGAGTACAGCGCCGGGTCGTCGGGGCTGTCGCTCTCCCCGTGGCCGCGCATGTCCCAGGTGATGACGCGGTAGCGCTCGCTCAGCACCGGCACCTGCGGGCGCCACATGCCGGCCGTGGCGCTGTAGCCATGGCTCAGCACCACGGCCGGGCCATTCCCGGCCACCTCGTAGTGGATCTTCACGCCGTCGCGGTCGATGTAAGCCATGACACTCCCTCCGTTCGTGGCGGCATTCTAGCGGTCGAAGCGCCGGGTGTGTGCGGTCAGGCGCCGTGGCGGCCGGGGCAGGAGGCGCAGCGCGCGTAGGTCTCGCCCGGGTCGGCGGCCGGCACCCCGGCCGCGACCAGCATGCGTCGCAGCGTCCAGAGCGGCAGCCCCATCACGTTGCAGTAGCAGCCCTCCAGCCGCGCGACGGTGGGCACGTCCTCATCCTGGATTGCGTAGGCGCCCGCCTTGTCGAGCGGCCGGCCACTGGCCACATAGGCGGCGATGACGCTATCGGGAAGGGCCGCCATGATCACGCGGCTCACGCAATGCCCGGCCACGGCGCCGCTGTCATATACAAGGGCGACCCCCGTCACGACGCCGTGCTCTCGCCCGCGCAACTCGCGCAGCATGCGGACGGCATCGGCGGCGTCCTCTGGCTTGGCATAGGCCGTGGCCCCATCGAAGACGATCGTGTCGGCTCCGATGAGCATCGCGCCCGGAAAAGCGTCGGCCAGGGCGCGGGCTTTTGCCAGCGCGAGCCGCTCGGCGTCCTGGATGGGGCTGCTTTCGAACGGTTCCGGCGCATCCGAGGAGGCCACGTCGAACGCCGGGAGGAGCGCCCGCAACAGCTCGCGACGCCGGGGCGAGGCCGATGCGAGCACGACGCGCGTCACGCCGGCGAGGGGTCGGCCAGCGAAAGCCGGGTGACGCATTCGATGTGCCCCGTCTGGGGGAACATGTCGAGTGGCGTCACATGGTCGACCCGGTAGCCGCCGTCCACGAGCACGCGCAGGTCGCGCGCAAGCGTCGCGGGGTTGCACGACACGTACACCACTACCGACGGCCGGAAGCGAATGATGGCTTCGAGCACGGTCGGGTAGCAGCCAGGGCGCGGCGGGTCCAGCAGGATCGCGTCCGGGGACGTATCGAGCAGTGGGAGGATGTCCTCGACCTTGCCCGCCTTCACCTGGACGTTCGGTGCATGGATGACGTTTTCGTGGGCGTCTTTCGCGGCCGCGTGCGACTCCTCGATGGCGAGCACCCGCCGGAACCTGTCGGCGAACAGCACGGCGAAGGTGCCCACCCCGGCGAAGGCGTCCACCAGGAGTTCGCCCCGCTCCGGCAGGGCCTCGCCGACGAGGCGGGCCATCTCCTCGGCCTGGGCGTGGTTCACCTGGAAGAACGCGGACGCGCTCACCTGGAACTTCGCACCCCCGAGCTCCTCGAGGTACGCCTTCTGGCCCGTCTCCGCCTCCATCCCGGGAATCGCGGGGTACACGAGGAAGCTTCCCGTGGTTGCCCCCCGGCGCACCTGGATTTGATGCAGCCCGCTCCCCCGGCCCTGGAGACGCGGAAGCAGCTCATTCACCCATGGGTCGGAGATGGGGCAGTGGTCGATCTTGAGCAGCGGCCGCCCGCCTCGGGCCATGAAGCCAACATCGCCATAGAGCTTGCCCGTGGAGAAGCGCACGTGGTTGCGATACGCCCATGGGTGCTCCGCGCCGCGGATGGGGCGCACGACGCTGTCGTCGAGGTGGCCGATGCGCCGCAGCTGCTCGCGCACGACCGCTTCTTTCGCGGCCAGCTGCGCCGGGTAGGCAAGATGCTGGAGCTGGCACCCCCCGCACTGCCCGAACACCGGGCACGGCGGCTCCACGCGGTCGGGCGATGGCTCGATCACCCTGGTGACATGGGCCTCGACATAATCCGCATGGGGGCGGTCCACGGTGGCTTCGACCAACTCGCCCGGGGCCGCGAAAGCCACCAGCACCACCCGCCCATCCTCAAGATGCGCGAGCGAGGCGCCACCCGAGACGATCGGGCCGCAACGCAGCGTCAGTACCTCCCCGGTTGCGGGAGTGAGGTTGGCGGACGCACGGCGGGAACGGCGGCCCATGCGTTCACTGTACGGTCGCGCCGGGGCATGGGCGAACCTGCCGCGAAGGCGCCGGGTGCGGGCCTTACCGGCGCCTTCGCCCATAACCTTGCCGCGGGCCACAATGGTCTTTCAACATAACCGGGGCTTCCACGAATGATCATCCACATGGCGCCGGGCGCGTCCGGCGAACAGACCCAGCGAGTCATCGACCGCATTACGCGCGACTACGGCCTGCGCTGCGAGACGATCGAAGGCGACACCACCGTCATCGGCGTCAAGGGCATCGCCGGCATCATCGACGAAGGCCGCATCACCGAGCTGCCCGGCGTCGACCGCGTCATCCGCATCAGCGTCAAGTACAAGGACGCGAGCCGCCAGTTCCAGCCTGAGGACACCGTCATCACCCTGGACAGCGGCCTCAAGATCGGCGGCGAGAACCTGACCGTTTTCGGCGGCCCCTGTGCCATCGAAAGCGAGCAGCAGGCGCTCGACTCCGCGCGCATGTCGAAGGAGGCCGGCGTCGATGTCCTGCGCGCCTTCGTGGACAAGTCCCGCACCAGCCCCTACGACTACCGCGGCCTCGATATCGATCGCGGCCTGGAGATCGCGGCGGCGATGAAGGCTGAGACGGGCCTTCCCACCGTGTCCGAGCTCATCGACCTTCGCCACCTGGACGCGTTCCTCAAGGCAGGGATCGACATCATCCAGATTGGCGCCCGCAGCGCGCAGTACTCGCCGCTGCTGGAGGAGCTTTCGCGCGTGCAGGTGCCGGTCGTGCTCAAGCACGGCTTCGGCAACGACATGACCGAGTGGCTCTGCGCCGCCGCCTACATCATGTCGGGCGTGGATCGCGCGGGGCGGTCGACGGCGCACGGCAACCCGAACGTCATCCTCTGCTACCGCGGCATCAAGTCATTCGAGACCGAGACGCGCTTCGCCGCCGACATCTCGATGATCCCGCTTGTGCGGCAACGGTCCCACCTCCCGCTCATCGCCGACCCGAGCCACTCCTCGGGGGACCGGAAGCTCGTCGAGCGCGTGGCCTACGGCTTCGTGGCCGCGGGCTCCAACGGCATCGAGTTCGACATTCATTCGAACCCCGCCGAGGCGCTTTGCGATGGCAAGCAGGCGGTGGGCCGCGACGCCGGGCGCATCGTCAGCCATTGCCGCTCCATCCACGCGATGCTCGCGGAGGTAGGCTACGAGACCGGCGCGTCGAAGCGCCTCGGTGTCGGCGCCAAGTAGCGCCCGATCCCTGTTCGGCACAGGCGAGGCGGCCCGCACGGGCCGCCTCGCCACGTTTCCGGGACTCCCGCTATCCTTCGTCGCACCAACCGCTCCGGAGCCGTCCGCATGATCAACCGCGACCGCATCGTCCAGGAGTTCCTCGAGCTTGTGGCGATCGATAGCCCCTCGGGTGACGAGGATGCCATCGCCGGGGAACTCGTGCGCCGTTTGCGCGCGCTCGGTGTCGATGCATCGCAGGATGCGCACGGCAACGTGCTCGGCCGGCGCGACGGCGAGGGCGAGCCCATCCTCCTCTCCGCGCACATGGACACGGTCGAACCCGGGCGCGGCATCCATCCCATCTGGGATGGCCCCGACATCATCCGCAGCGACGGCACCACCATCCTTGGCGCCGACAACAAGGCCGGTTGCGCCGTCATCCTTGAGGTCATCCGTTCCGCCAACGAAGATGGCGCCGCGGCGCGCCCCATCGAGGTCGCGATCAGCCGCGGCGAGGAGGTAGGCCTGGTCGGCGCCACGAACATGGACTACAGCCGCCTGACCGCGAAGGTCGCCATCGTGATCGACAGCGGTGGCCCTCCGTCGTCCATCCAGGGACAGGCGCCGTACCACTTCACCTACAGCATCGCCGTGCAGGGGCGGGCGGCCCACGCCGGGGTCGAACCCGAGAAAGGCGTGCCCGCGATTACCATAGCGGCCGAAGCCGTCCTCGGCATGCCGCAGGGACGCATCGACTTCGAAACGACCGGCAACGTGGGCACCATTCACGGCGGGCTCGTGCGGAACGCCGTCCCGGAGCACTGCCAGGTCGAGGGCGAAATGCGCAGCATGGAGTTCGAGAAGGTCGATACGCTGGTCTCGCGGGCGAAGGCGCACCTCGATGAGGTGCGCGAACGTCATCCCGAGGCACGCATCGACGCCAACTTCCACATGGGCTACCCGGGCTACAAGCTCGAACCAGGCGACCCGGCCGCGGACCTCATCTTCGCTGTCCTTGGCGGCCTCGGCCTCACGCCCGACCCGCACCCCGTCGGCGGTGGCACCGATGGCAACGTCTTCCGCGGCCACGGCATCGCCAGCGTGGTCATCGGGCGCGGCGGCTACAACCAGCATACGAAGGACGAATACCTCGTGATCCCCGAGATGCTGCAGTGTGCGGCTGTGGTCGAAGCCGCGGTGCGCCATCCCGCCTGAGCCGTCTTCACACCGGGTCTGAACTCGCGAGCGGTCTCAATTGCGCCCAACCGGGCGGTTGATAGGATTTCGCCATGCTGTGGAAGGGGCTGTGGATGCGACGTGCGGCCGAGGCCGCGTCGCCGGCCCCGTCCCCCACGCCGGAGATGACGGGCGCGGCGGGTATCGAAGGCAGCCCGCCTGCCGATTCCTCAGCCATGACGCTCGAATTGTCCGCCGCGGGCAGCGGCCCTGCCACTCCCGAGGCAGCTCCCGCCGCGCCGCGCACGCCCCCCTGGAAGCCGACGAGGCGCCGCGTCCTGCTCGGCCTCGGGCTTGTGATGGTCGCCGGGCTCGGGTATGGGTACACCCACAAGTCCGACTTCAGCTCGCAGGGCGCGGACCTCAGCCGGCGCATCATCGGCGACGAACGGACCGCGCGCCTCGAGAGCTGGTACTTCCGCCTCCAGGACCGCATCGACCGCACGAAGTACCGCGTGCTCGGCGGCGACACCGACCCCTTCGCCGCGCCGGATGTCGTGGTGCAGTTCGTGGCCCGCCCGCCGCAGCAGATCATCGAGGTGTCGCTCGAACACAGCTATGACTTCGGCCCCGAGCTGCCGCCGCCACCGAAGCCGATGACGCCGACCGACACCATCCCCCTTCGTGACACCCTTGAAACCGGCGAGGGTGTGTGGACGACATCGAGCCTCCCCCGCACTTCGCCCGATGACCCGGTCCTCATGCGCACCTTCGTCCGCCCGGATAAGTCGCGGCCCTACGCGCTCGTGGGCGTGCTGCTCATGGACTCCCGCCGGGTGATGCTCCACATGGTCGGCGGCACGTCGGACCCGGGTGGCGACCGCGGCGTGAAAGGCCCCGGAGTCATCCCACAGGACGACCGCGCGCTGCTCATCGCCGCCTGGAATGGCGGCTTCAAGGGACCCCACGGCGGCTACGGCATGATCGCGAACGGCAAGGAGTATCGTCCCCTGCGAAACGGCCTGGCCAGCATCGCCGTCATGCAGGACGGCACGATCAAGATGGGCGAATGGGGCAACGACATCGCCTGGGAAGAGGGCATGGTCGGCGTTCGCCAGAACGCCGTGCTGCTCGTCCGCAACGGCGAGATCAGCAAGCGCGTCACGGAGGGGAACGACACCTGGGGCTACGTGAACGTCAACAGCGCCGAGTTCATCACCTGGCGGTCGGCCGTTGGGCTCACAAAGGACGGCAACCTGCTCTACGCATCTGGCAACTCACTTAGCGCCGAGACGCTCGCGAAGGCTCTCTGGGCGGCCGGGGCCCACACGGCGATGCAGCTCGATATCAACACGCCCTACGTCCTCGGCGCCACGTACTTCCCCCAGCCCGACGGCAGCCTCTCGGCCCTCAAGTTCATGGACACCATGAGCGACAACCCCGCCCGTTTCCTGAAGACGCAGGAGCGCGACTTCATGTACATCACGCTCGACGAAACCCGCTACCGGAACCCGGCGCCCGTGACGCCGAAGTAGCGCACCTTCCGGTCCGCGTCCCTGGCGCGCGGCGGCGGTACCATTCACGCGTGGCTCGCCTCCTTCTCTTCGACATCGACATGACTCTCATCCGCACCCACGGCGCGGGCCGCGGCGCGGTCAACACCGTGCTCGCCCGCCTCTCGGGTGTCGAACAGGCCACGGCGGGGATGCGCTTCGATGGCCGCACCGACCGCGCCATCTTCCTCGAAGCGCTGGAGCGCCACGGCCTCGCCGGCCCGGACCCGGACGCCGCCTTCGAATCGTTCGTCGCGAGCTACCTGGCGGAGCTGCCGAGGTCGCTGGATGTGCACGGCGGTGTGGTCCTGCCCGGCGTGCACGCGCTCCTCGACGCCTTCGAAAACCGGGGGCAGCCGCTCGGGCTGGCGACTGGAAACATGGAGCGCGGCGCACGCGTGAAGCTCGCCCACTTCGGCCTCTGGGAGCGCTTCGCGGCGGGCGGCTTCGGCGACCACACACCCGTCCGCGCCGAGCTCGTGCGGCACGGCATCGCCGCACTCGCCCGCGTGATCGGCTGCGACCCGGACCCGGCCGCGACGATCGTCCTCGGTGATACCCCGCTCGACGTCGAAGCGGCCCACCTGGCGGGGGCGCGCTGCCTCGCCGTGGCGACGGGCTCGTTCGATATCCCTGCCCTGCGCGACGCCGGGGCCGACTGGGTGTTCGCGGACCTTTCGGACACCGCGCGGGTGCTGGACGTGCTCCTGAACTGACCGGGCGGGGCGCCGCCGTCGCAGCGAACGCGTCCGGGCCGATTCGCCGTACAATCATCTCCCGGCGGACCCGCCGCCGGGGAGTGCGCGCATGAACGTCGGACTGATGGTCGAAGGCCAGAACGGGCTCACGTGGGAGCGCTGGAGCCACATCCTCGCGCTCGCGGAACGACTCCACTTCC
>JAYRRO010000087.1:0-5359 GCA_041910095.1 Dehalococcoidia bacterium | reverse complement strand
GCGCGCGCGAGCATCCTCAGCACGCTCGCTGGCGACCCGGCCGCGCCCGCCATCATCGAGACGCCGGTGGTCCGCCCGGATGGCACGACGCGCATCCTCGCGGCGACCGCGCGGCCATACGGCCCGCTGGGGGCGCGCTACCTGGTGGTGACCGCGATCGATGTCACGGCCGAACGGGAGGCGCGCGCGGCGAGCGAGACGAGCGAACGGGAGCTGCGCGCGATGTTCGCCCACACCGGGGCCGCGCTGGCGCTGCTCGACTCGGAGGGCCGCTACGTGCAGGTGAACCCGGCCTGGTGCGAGCTGTACGGCTGGACACCGGACGAGGTGGCGGGCAGGCACTACCTGGAGCATTCGCCCGACCCCGGCGACCCCACGATGCAGCCGGCGCTGTACGCCGACCACCTGGCGAAGCGCGATGTCCGCATTCGCACCCTGCAGCGGCGGCGCCGGGACGGGTCGGTGCTGTGGGTGCTCAGCCACACGACCGTGATCGAGTTCGGCGGGCGGCCGTACGTGCTTTCCACCACGCAGGACATCACGCGGCTGCGGGCGGACGAGGCGCTGCTGGATTCGATCTTCGAGACGGCCGCGGGCGGCGTGGCACTGGTCGATGAGGAACACCGGGTGGTGCGCGTGAACCGCGCGGGCATGGAGATGGTGGGGTGGGACGCGAGCCTGACCGGCCAGGCGCTGCGCGAGATGATCCCCGAGCACGCGCTCGAAGCCGCCCGGGACGCGCTGCGGCGCTTCGAGCAGGAAGGCGTGCCGCTCCCGCCCGAGATGGTGCTCAAGCGCCGCGACGGGGGCGAAGTCCGCGTGCTGGCCTCGGCGGCGCGCGTCGACCTCAACGGGCGCCCGCACCTGCTGCTGACGACGACCGATGTCACCGCGCAGCGCGAGGCGGAGGAGGCGTTGCGCGAGAGCGAGGCGCGCCACCGCCTCCTCGTCGAGACGCTGCACGAAGGCATCTGGATGACGAACGCCGACGGCATCACGACGTACGCGAACGCGCACGCCGCCCAGATCATGGGCGTCGCCCCGGAGGAGATGGCGGGAAAGCCGTTCTCGGCGGTGATTTCGAAGCAGGACCGGCGGCACGGGCAGCCCATCGGCGAGCGCCGCCGCACGGGCGTCTCCGAGCAATACGACTTCAAGATCCACCGCCTCGATGGTGAGACGCGCTGGGTCATGGTCTCGGCGGCGGCGCTGAAGACGGCCGGGGGCGCCTTCGACGGCACGATCGTCTCGATGGTGGACATCACGGCGCGCAAGCAGCAGGAAGAGGAGCTGGTGCGCCTGGCCGCGATCATCGAATCGGCGGGCGACATCATCATCGACCGCGACCTCGACGGGCGGATCACGTCGTGGAATCACGGCGCGGAGCGGGCATTCGGGTATACCGCGGCCGAGCTGGTGGGGAGCGATGGCGCCGTGCTGGCGGCGGGGAAGAACGCGCCGACGCAGGCCGCCATCGAGCGCGTGCTCGCCGGGCAAACTATTCGGATGGAGGAGACGCCGCGGCGGCACCGCGACGGCCACACGATTTACGTCTCGGGCACGATGTTCCCGCGGCGCGACGGCGAAGGGCAGATCGCGGGGGTATCGAGTATCACGCGCGATGTCACGGCGGAGCGCGCGGGCCGCGAGGCGATGGCGCGCATGGCCGCCATCGTCGACGCCTCGACGGACGTTATCATGACCTTCGGGCTCGATGGCCGCATCACCGACTGGAACCGCAGCGCGGCGCGGGTGCTGGGGTACACGGCCGGGGAGGCGATCGGCCAGACGATGGCGCTGATCGCACCGCCGGGCGAGCCGACCCGCTGGCCCGCGCTCTTCCAGCGCGCGCTCCGGGGTGAACGCTTCGGGGCCACCGGCGGGCGCATCGAGTCGCGTCGGCGAGCGAAAGACGGCCGTATCGTCCTGTTCGACGTCTCCATTTTCCCGGTGCGCGATGCGAGCGACGCGATCACGGGCGTGGTCGTCACGGCGACGGACGTGACGGAGCAGCGGCGCCGCCAGCGTGAGGTCGAGCGGCTGGCGGCCATTGTCGATTCTTCGACGGATGCCATCCTGCTCGTGGGGCGGGACGAGCGCATCCTCGCGTGGAACCGCGCGGCCGAGCGGCACCTCGGCTGGCCCGCGGCGGAGGCCATCGGGCAGCCGGTGAGCCTGATCGATGTCCCGGGCCGTGAGCGCCACTACTCGGCGCTGTTGGAGCGCGCCTTCGCGGGGGAGCTGACGCCGGACGAGATGCGCCTGGAGACGGAGCGGCGGGCGAAGGACGGCAGCGTGCATCCCTTCCTGGTCACGCTCTTCCCGATCACCGAGAACGGCGAGATCACGGCCATTGGCGTCATCGCGCGGGAGATTTCGGACCTGCGGCGGCAGAGCGAGGCGATGGCGCGGCTCGCGGCCATCGTCGAATCCGCGAACGACGCCATCTGCGGGCTCGCGCTCGATGGCACGGTGGTGAGCTGGAACCGCAAGGCGGAGGAGCTGTTCGGGTACACCGCGGCGGAGGTCATCGGCGGTGCCCCCGGGCATGGGACCGATTTCCTGCAGGCGACGTTCGTGGAGCGGGTACGCCTGGGCGAGGCCTTCAGCGGAGTGGAGGCCGTACGGCGCACGAAGGACGGGTCGCCGATTGATGTCGAGCTGGCGGGCTTCCCCGTGCGGGACGAGGCAGGAGCCACCGCCGGGTACGCGCTCATCGCCCGCGATATCGGCGAACGGAAGCGCCAGCAGGAGGCGATCGAGCGGCTGGCGTCGATCGTGGAGTCCTCGAACGACCTCGTGTTCACCCTCTCGCCTGCCGGGCGGGTGACATCGTGGAACCGTGCGGCGGCGGAGATCTCGGGCTTCAGCGAAGCGGAGATGCTTGGGCAGCCCCTGGCCGTGTTCGACCGGCCGGACGGCGATGACCCCGGGCTGCAGCCGCTCTTCGAGCGCGCGCTCGCCGGTGAGACGGTGACCGGGGCGGTCGCCCGGCGATGGCGCCGCAATGGCGAGGCGATCGACGTGCTGCTCTCGACGTTCCCGATGCGAAGCGCGGACGGCGGCATCGCGGGCGTGGCGATCATGGCGCGCGACATCACGCGGCAGAAGCATGACGAACGCGCCCGGGAGGCCGCCGAGGCGCGGCTGCGGCTGGTGCTGCAGAGCACGCCGCTCATCCTTTTCGCCTGCGACGCCGAGGGGAAGCTGGTGATGGTCGAAGGGCGCGGCCTCGCAGGCCTGGGCATCGAGCCCGCCCGCCTTCTCGGCAAGTCGTTCCTCGCTGCCCTGGGCAGCGGCGGCATGAGCACCGAAGCCGACGCCGTCCGCCTCGCGCTCGAGGGCGAGGTGGTCACGACCACCACGGAGGTCCGGGACACCTGGCTCGAGGTCCGCTACTCGCCGGTGCGGGATGCGGCGGGCGCGGTGACGGGCGTGGCCGGGGTCGCCATCGATGTCACCCAGCGGCGCCGGAGCGAGCAGGCGCGCCGCGAAGCGGAGGCGCGCGCGCACACCATCGCCGCGAACGCGCCCGTCATTCTCTGGGCATGCGACGATCACGGCGAGATCACCTACATCGAAGGCATGGGCCTCGAACTCATGGGGCTGCCGCGCCCGCGCCCCGGTTCGAGCCTGCTCGCGATCGACGAGGGGGGCGTGCTGGCCGAGGGCCGGAGGCGAGCGCTCGCGGGCGAGCATGTCTCGCACCTGGTGGAGCTGCGCGGCCGCGTGCTCGAGGGCTCCGTCTCGCCGAAGCGGGACGAAAGCGGCCGGGTGACCGGCGCCGTGGGCGTCGCGACGGACGTGACGGAGCGGCGCAAGGCGGACCTCGCGCTCATCCAAGCGCAGAAGATGGAGAGCCTTGGCGTGCTCGCGGGCGGCATCGCGCACGACTTCAACAACCTGCTCGTGGCCGTCATGGGCAACGCCGACCTCGCGCTCCTGCGCAGCGACGGCGACGAAGAGATGCAGCACATGCTCACGGACATCAAGTCCGCCTCGCGCCGCGCGGCCGACCTCGCCCGCCAGATGCTCGCGTACTCGGGCAAGGGCACCTTCATCATCGACCGCTTCGAGGTGGAGGGGCTGGTGCGGGAGATGGGCGACCTGCTGCGCGTTTCGCTCGGTCAGGGCGTGCAGCTGGCGTACGACTTCGCCGCGCCCGGCGCGATGATCGAAGGCGATGGCACGCAGCTGCGGCAGGTGGTCATGAACCTGGTGATCAACGCCTCGGAGGCGATCGGCGAAGGCGGCGGTACCGTCACCGTGAAGACGGCCCTGGTACACGCCACGCGCGCGACCTTCGCGGGGATGTACCTCTCGCCCGACCTGCCCGAGGGCGACTACATCGAGGTGCGGGTGACGGACACGGGCCGGGGCATGAACGCCGAGACGGCCTCGCGCATCTTCGACCCGTTCTTCACGACCAAGTTCACGGGCCGCGGCCTTGGGCTGGCGGCCGTGCTCGGCATCGTGCGGGGGCATCGCGGCGCCATCAGCGTGACGAGCGCGGAGGGCGCGGGGACGACATTCACGCTGCTCTTCCCGCGCGCCTGAGCGGCCTATTCCCTGGCCAGGTACGCCCGGAGCGCGTGCGGCACGTTCGTGATGATGCCATCGACGCCGGCGGCGATGACCTTCGCCCAATCGGCCTCGGTATCCACGGTCCACGTCCAGACGGTGAGCTGACGGCGCTTCGCGGCGCGGACGAGCGCGGCGTCGATGGCGCCATGGTGCAGCGAGATGGCCTGCGCGCCGCGCTTCAGCACTGCCGCGAAGAGCCGCTCGGCGCCTTCGCCATCGACGGGCACGCTGATGATCGCGGCGGAGAGGCGCGGCTGCGCGGCGCGGGCGCGTTCGACGATGACGGGATCGAAGGAGTGGATGCCGCACCACGCGGTCGCTCCGGCGGCATCGACCGCGGCGAGCACGCCTTCCACGAGACGCGCGTCCTGGTCCGCATCGCCCGGGGTGGCCTTGAGTTCGCAAAACACGGAGAGGCGGCCGTCGACGAGGGCGAGGACCTCGGCCAGGGTGGGCACATGCTCCCCGCCGCCGGCGTCTGCGCGCGCGAGTTCGGCGGAGGGGACATCCCGCACGGGGCCGCGCAGGTTGGTGGTGCGATCGAGCGTCGTGTCGTGGAGGAGGACGGGCACGCCATCGGCGGCGAGCTGGACATCGATCTCCATGGCCTCGCAGCCGGCGGCGAGGGCGGCGCGGACTCCCGCGAGCGTGTTGGCCGGGGCTTCGCCGGCGGCGGTGGCGTGACCAATGACAAAGGGCGGCATGCGCCGAAGCTTGGCGCCGTCCCCGCCGTGGCACAAGCGCCCATCCGTGTCCCGCGCCTGCGAGCGAACTG
>JAYRRO010000086.1:0-6106 GCA_041910095.1 Dehalococcoidia bacterium | reverse complement strand
GGAAGACGGCGGTGCGGAGCCGCTGCCGCCGCTGCGCGGGGTGATGGCGCTCGACATGGCGCGGCCGGGCGAGGCGCGCATGCTCGGCGACCACAACGTGCGCGATTACGGCGGGCCGCTCGCGGCTCCCGGGTACGAGGATCTGGTGGCGCGCGGGGTGCTGGAATGGCTCGCGGAGGACATGACGCCCTCGCTGGAGCTGCGCGGCATTCCCGCCGACGGGGTGCTGCAGCACGCCTTCGGGCAGGTGGCGGAGGGGCTGGGCTGGACGCTGGAAGCGGAAGCGGAGGCGGTCGCGCCCTTCGCGGCGTTGCCGCCGACGTTCGAGGAGTTCGTGCAGGGGCTGCCCAAGCACGACCGGCACGAGCTGCGGCGAAAGCTGCGCAACCTGGAAGCGGCGGGCAGCGTGACGTTCGCCTGCGCGGAGGACGCCGGGGCCGTCGCGGCCTGCATGGACGAGTTCCTTCGCCTCATGCGGGTGAGCCGCCCCGATAAGGACGCCTTCCTCACGGCGGCGATGGAAGGGTTCTTCCGGGACCTGGCGGCGACGTTCGCGACGGAGCGAATGGCGCGCATCGAGACGCTGCGGCTGGATGGCGCGGCGGTGGCGATGCTGTTCACGTTCGAGGCGGGAGGGGTGAGCTACCTGTACAACAGCGGCTTCGAACCGGCCTGCGCGAACCTGGCCGTGGGGCTGCTTTCGAAGGCGATGTCGCTGCGCGAGGCGATCGGGCGGGGCTGCCATACGTTCGACTTCCTGCGCGGAGACGAGGAGTACAAACGGCGGCTCGGCGGACGACCCCGGGAGCTGGTGACCCTGCGGCTGCGGCATCGCGGATAGCGGAGAAGCGAAAGGGCCAGCCCGTTCAGGCTGGCCCTTCCATGGTCACCGGGCGGGTGGCGGTGGTCACTGGCCGAGCACCAGGCGGCGAATGAAGGACGGCTGGCGGGCGGGGGCGGGAGCCTTCGCGGCGCGGCCGGCTTCCAGCTCCTGGCGGATGGCGGCTTCGCGCGTGGCGTTGCGGACCATGATGTCGCGCTCGAATTCGGCGGCCTGGGCGTGAGCTTCAATCCAATGCATCTCGGGTTCCTCCGTGCGTTTCGGCCTCTTCGACCGTGATCTCATCGTCGCCGAACGTGGTTCGCGTCCCCACGGCTGGGCGGAGGAGGACGCGGGGAGACCTTTGGAGGAGAGAAAGGAGAAAAGAGGAAGGAGACAAGAGGGTTGAGACGGCGAAGCGCCCCTCCCAGGTGGGAGGGGCGCTTTGGGGTGGTATGCCGCCATGGGCTATTAGCCAGGAGCTAACCGCTGCTAGTTGCCTACGACGAAGACGCAGCTGGTGGTGCCGCTGCCGCCGATGTTGAGGGTGGCGACCTTCTTCGCGCCTTCGACCTGGTAGCCGCCGGCGGTGTTGGTCACCTGGCGGTAGGCGTCGAGGACCTGGCGGACGCCGGTGCCGCCGACGGGGTGGCCGGCGCCGATGAGGCCGCCGCTGGGGTTGATCGGGAGCTTGCCATCGAGGTCGATGACGCCTTCCTCGATCGCCTGCCAGGACTTGCCGGGGGCGGTGAGGCCGAAGTGGTCGATGGCCATGTATTCGCTGGTGGTGAAGCAGTCGTGGGTCTCGATGGCATCGATGCCCCAGATGTCGCCGACCTTCGCGCGGCCGAGGGCATCGACGATGGCCTGGCGGGTGTGGGGCAGGACGTACGGGTTGTCGCGGCTCTCGGCGACCTTGTCGTCGAAGCCGATGGGGGCGGTGTGATGGCCCCACCCGAGGATCTGGGGAATCTTGTTGATATCGAGGCCGCGCGCCTTCGCATACTTCTCCGCGTACCGCTTGGAGGCGAGGAAGATGCAGATGGCGCCATCGGTGACCTGCGAGCAGTCGCTGATCTTGATGCGGCCGCCGATGACCGAGTTGAAGCGGTCGGTGCTGTTGGCGTGCTCTTCGGTCATGTACCAGCCGCGCGTCTGCGCGAGCGGGTTCAGCTTGGCATTGGCGTAGTTGATGGCCGAGATGCGGGCGAGGTGCTCGTCCTTGAGGCCGTAGCGCTTGTCGTACTCATCGCCGAGGCGGCCGAAGAGCTTGGGGAAGGGGAAGGAGACGCCGGCGGCTTCGCGTTCGTACCAGGCGGCGGTGCCGAGGAAGTCGCCACCGCGGCCGGAATCGACGGTCTTCATCTGCTCGACGCCGACGACCATGGCCAGGTCATAGCGGCCGGCCTCGATTTCGGCGGAGGCGGCGAGGATGGCGATCGAGCCGGAGGCGCAGGCGGCCTCGTGGCGGCCGGTGGGCAGGCCGCTGAAGGCGGGGTCGGTTTCGACGAGGAAGGCGCCGAGGTGGCCCTGCATGGCGTAGAGCTCGGCGGCGAAGTTGCCGACGTGGCCGACTTCGACATCCTGCGGGGGGATGCCCGTGGCTTCGAGGGCGCCCTGGACGACCTCGTTGAACATGGCGGAGATGTGCTTGTTCTCCTTCGTCCAGTTACGGGCGAAGTCGGTCTGGTAGCCGCCGAGAACGAAGATGGGCTCAGGCATGGTGGGTTACTCCTGGGGACTTAGCCGGCGAGGTACCGGCCGGGCGTGACGAACGGCAGGTTGAAGAGCGGCGTGGGTACATCGCCCCGAGCCGCCGCATCGAGCAGCGCCGGAACGGCCAGGTCGTAGCGCTTGAGCGCATCGATCGTCTTCTGGACACCGATGAGGTCGACGAGACCGCTGGCGGGAGCCCAGTTGAACCCGGAGGTCATGATGCGGTCGGCATCGGCGTAGGTGGCGACGACTTCGCCGGCACCGGCGCGGTTGAGGGAGTAGGAGACGTAGCCGAGGATGACCTTGCGGGCGATATCGGCCTGGGCGCCCTCGGCGCTCATGAACTTGGCCATGGCCTCGCGGTAGCGGCCGGCGCGGTTCAGGTACTTGATCTCCTCGACGAAGGGGATCTTGAGGGCGGGTTCCATGGGGTTGTACTTGAGGGTCGAGGGGTCGAGGACCTCGGTGACGGCCTTGCCGTCGCGCGTCATGCGGACGTAGAAGCCGCCGGTCGCCGGGGTCTTATCGCCGAGGTGGCCCTTTTCGATGAGCGCCTGCATATAGGCGGGCATGGCGAAGGCGCCGGGGCATTCGTCGCTGACGTTGGCGGCGACGTTATCGACGATCGCCTTGTGCACGTCCCAGCCGACGAGGTCGATGGTGGCGAGGGGGGCCATGGCGCGCCCGGTGTAGGGGCCGATGAGAGTGTCCATGAGCTGGACGCCGTGGGTCTCGGCGAGCCGGGCGACTTCGTTCAGGACCTTGAAGCCGATGCGGTTGCCGGCGAAGGCGGGCATATCGGCGCAGAGGACGACCTGGCGGCCGAAGCGGCGGGAGAGGATATCGCCGAGCTCGGCGACGACGGCGCCGGGCATGTCGGGATGGGGGATAACCTCGACACCCGTCATGACGTGGGGCGGGTTGTAGAGATGGATGCCGGCGAAGTGCTTCTTGAAGCCTTCGCTGCGGCCTTCGCACATGGCGACGATGGAGAGGCCGGAGGAGACGGTGGCAACGAGGGCATCCGCGGGGCGGACGGCATCGACCTTCGAGAAGATATCCTTCTTGAGCGCCATGTCCTCGGCGAGGGCCTCGAAGATGAGGTCGACGCCATCCATGAGGGCGGGAAGGTCGTCGTAGGTGGCGCAATCGACGCCATTGGTGACGACTTCGGACTTGGTGATGCCCTGCATCTGGGCGAGGGCGGCCTCCGCCTTGGACTTATCGCGGGCGACCAGCGTTACCTGGCAGCCGCCTGCCGCGAACAGGGCGGCCGAACCCGCACCCATTGCACCGTTTGCGCCGAGCACCACGACCTTCTTCAGGCGCAGCGCCGGCAGAGCTTCCGTGGTCACCACGCAGCCTCCCGACCCTCAGTTGAAGTCATAGGCAGCCACTATAACTTAGGCGTGAGGCATCGCGAAAGGCGTTGAAGTGACGAAAGGAAAGCTGGAGCTGGAATCAAATCAGCTTCAAATTGACGTGCATTGCGGGCGTCGCGCTGGTACTCCGTTTCGCTCGATCGGGCGCGTCATTTCCGGGCGGCGAAACATCAGGGGCAGGTCGCGCCACCGACGGCGACACGCGTCGAGGCTGTCTTGATGGAGCCATCGGCGAAGAACACCGTGAGCGAGACGCTCTGGCAGCCGGGAGCGCTCCACGCGGTGTCATAGGTGGGAATGCCGCGCTTGGTGCCGCCGCTGCCGCTGGACGCCCATTCATAGGTAAGGGTGGGGGCGGTGGTGCCAAAGCCCGCGACGAATCGCACGGGCTGGCCGGTGTTGGCGCTATCCGGGCCCGAGATGCTCACCGCGGCGGGCGGTGCGGGCGTCGGCGGAACCGCCGTCGGCGTGGGTGCCTCGGTGGGTGATTCCGTTGGCGCCGGGGTGGCGGGCGGGCGAGTGGGCGTGGGCTGGTTGGACTGCGGCGTCGGCGTTGCCGCGAGCGGTGTCGCCGTCGGTGCAACGGTGATTCCGGGCGCGGGCGTCACCGTCGGCGATGCGGGCATGGGCGTCTGCGCCACGACCACGAGCGTGGGCGCGACCGCCGTGGGGCTGATCGCACGCGTGCTCGTGGGCGTGGCCTGCGTGCCCGCGACGTTCGAGACCGGCGTGCGGGGGATGGCGGACTGCGTTTGGCCGTCATCGGTGCCCAGCACCCGCAGGCCCACGAACACGAGGGCGGCCCAGCCGGCGACCATCGCACCGCCGACGATGGCGTAGGTCTTGAGCTTTGAGCGGCCAGGCGCGGCGGCGGGCTTGAGGTAGCCGGTCCGTTCGGCGAAGGCGAAGAGTGCGGCGTGGAAGGCGGCCGGCTGCTCCAGGTTCGCCGCGTGGCCGGCGTTTTCGAGCGTGACCATTTCGACGTCGGCCTTGCGGATGCGCGCGACGAGGCCGGGAGCGTTGTGCACGAAATCGGGGTCGCGGTCACCGACGACGACGAGAGTGGGCACGGCGAGGTCGCCGAGGCGCTCGTGGGCGTTGACGGCGACGACGAGGGATTCGGCGGTACCGGCGAGGCCCTCGGGGGTGAGGCGGTCGAAATCGCGGGTGAGGGCTTCGCGCGCGGGCGCGGGGAGGCGCTGGCTGCGGGCCGGGTACAGGCGTGAATCGCGGAGGAAGCCGGTGCCCTCGGCGCGGAGGCGCGAGGCCATGTTCGTGAGGTTGGCCTGCGACTGTTCGCGCCACTGCGGGGTGCCGGCGGCGGAGTTCGAATTGATGACGACGAGGCCGGCGACGCGGTCGGGGTAATCGAGCGCGACGCGAAGGGCGAGGGCGCCACCGAGGGAGTGGCCGCAGAGCAGGACCTCGTCGTAATCGAGTTCGTCCATGAGGTCGACGATGCGTTCGACGGCGGGGCCGGGGGCGTAGGGCTCGGGGGCGGCCGGAGCATCGGATTCGCCGTGGCCGAGGAGGTCAACGGTAACGACGGTAAAGCGCTCGCGGAGTGCGGGGATGTTGGTCAGGAAGGAGGCGTTACTGGCGGTAAACCCGTGAAGGAGAAAGAGCGGCGGCGCACCGTTGGGGTGTTTGTAGACGGTGTATCCAATCCGCTCTCCGGGGGCGCCGAGGAGTGGCATGGAAGGGACTGTAGGGGCGGTCGCTCCTGTGGGAAAGAGCGATTTGTGAAGGAGTTCGCCCGGGCGGGAATGGGTCAGGCGGCCTCGGCGGCCTCCGCGGCAAGCGCGGCGATATCGCGCAGGCCGTAGGGCTTGGCGAGCACGCGAAGGGCGTATTCGCGGCGCAGGGCCTCAACGCCGGGTTCGGTGGTGGCGCCCGTCGCGATGATCAACCGCGAGAGGAGCCGGGGGCGGACTTCCTCCAGGGCGCGCACGACATCGGCGGCGGTTTCGGCGCAGAGCCGGAAGTCGCAAAGCACGACATCGAAGTCCTCGGCGGCGGCGGCGGCGCGGGCGGTTGCGGAATCGGGGGCGGTGACGCAGCGGTGTCCCATGCTCGTGATCAGCCGTTCGCACACGCGCCTCACGTTCGGCTCGTCATCGACGACGAGGAAGGCGAGGGTGCGGGGCGTGTTCGCGGAAGCGGGCGCGAGTGTGCGGGGTGCATCGGC
>JAYRRO010000085.1:0-7571 GCA_041910095.1 Dehalococcoidia bacterium | reverse complement strand
TCGGTGAGAGCGAGCAGCACGCCAGCGTGGACGAAGCCCGTAGCGGCGAAGGTATCGGTATGGCGGGTGGGAAACGTGACCGTCAGCGACATGAGACCATGCTCTGCCCTCGCGGGTGGCGGAACAAGGTCCCGCTCAGGGGGCGAAGGACACATTGATCGAGGTCCCGCCGAGCAGGCGGGCGATTTCATCCAACTCCGGGCGCAGTGCGTCCAGGTTCACGGGGCGCGGTTCCCACGGGAACACCACGACGGTCATGCGGTCACCCGCGAAGCTGTGGCTCCATGTCGCGATGGCGCGGCCTTCATGCAGTACGAGCGGGTGGCCATCCCCGGAGGTGGCGCCCGCGCCTCCGGCGCCGCCACGTGAGTAGGCGAGCGCCAGGTGCCCCGCATCGATGAAGCGCGCGCGGCCGCCGGGGGCGTAGCCCATGGTGAGGGCGTCCCACTTCGGGAGGAGCGCGATGGCGCCCGCGGGAACCGGGGGCGTGCGCTCCCATGCGGCGAGGCTGGCGGCGGGGAGGAGATGGCCGTCGCCCACATCGACCGTTTCGTGGGCGGCGATGGCCGCGCGGGCGGCCGTGCGCGCCGCGCCAGCCCACCAGGCGAAATCCGCAATGGTGGCCGGGCCAAAGGCGCGCAGGTACTCGCCCGCGAGCCAGGCCAGGGACTCGGGCGTGCCGGGCGTCTCGAGCGGAGCGCCGAGCCATGCCTCGGTGGCGACGTAGCGGAGTCTGTCGGCGCGCAGGCTGCCGGCCAGGCGGAGGACGAGCCCCTCGTGCGCCATCGTGCGGGCCGCGACATCGACCTTCACGCCGGGCACGGGCACGCGGCGATCGAGTTCGGCGGCGGCGAGCGGTTCGGCCAGGGCTTCGATGACCCGCGGCTTGAGCGCCTCGTAGGCGGCGAGGCCGAGGCCGGCCCACTTCAGCCTCGGGGCCAGCCTGGCGACCGGGAGGGCGGTGGCCGCGCGAATGCGGGCCGCGGTTTCGGCAGGCAACAAGAAGATCGAGCCCCGCGGCCCCGGAAGCCGCACCGCGCGCCGCTCGGCCTCCAGCGTCTCGAAGGCCGCACGGTCGAAACGGGCACGGGCGAGGAGGGTGAGGGGCGCGGTGGGATGGCTGGAGTAGGCGGCGATGGTGTTCGCGAGGGCCTCGCCGGGAGAGGTCGTTTCGCGAGCGAAACCCTGGGCGTGCCAGGTCCACGCGCGGAGGCGTTCGAGGTCCAGCATCCCCGACAGGATAGCCGTGCGAGGGCGTGGGCCGGGACCCATACTATGGCGATGGAGCCATTTCGCATCGCACTCTGCCAGGTGCGCGCCTTCGACCTCGGAGACGCCGCCACGAACCTCGAGAACCTCCTCCGGGCGCTCGACGAAGCGGGCGAAGCGGGGGCGCGGCTGGTGGCGTTGCCGGAGTGCGGCTACCCGGCGTATTTCGTTGGGAGCACCAACCCCTACGCCGCGCCCGGCGTGCCTTCGTTCGAGGACGCGCGGGATGCCTTCGCGGCGAAGGCAAAGCGGTACGGCTACTGGCTCGCGGCGGGCATGGCGGTCCCCCACGCGAATGGCACGCTGACGAACAGCGGCCTCGTATTCGGGCCAGACGGAGAGGTGCGAGGGCGGTACGACAAGAGCTTCTTGTGGCACTTCGATTCGCTCTGGTTCACGCCGGGCCGGGCATTCCCGGTGTTCGATGCCGGGTTCGTGCGTTTCGGCATCCTCATCTGCGCCGATAGCCGCATCCCGGAGATCGCCCGGTCGCTGCGGGTGAACGGGGCGGAGCTGATCCTCGACCTGACGGCGTGGGTCTCGCAGGGGCGCGACATGGCATCGCTGAACACCACGCAGTGCGAATACCTGATGCCCGCGCGTGCCTTCGAGAACGGCGTCTGGGTGGCGGCCGCGGACAAGTGGGGCACGGAGGACGGCAGCATCGTCTACGCCGGGCGGTCGACCGTGATCGACCCCCTCGGCGTCACGCGGGTGTGCGCGCCGAGCGACCGGGAGACGGTCGTGGTGTTCGACATCGAGCCCATGGAGGGCGCGGCGATTACGCGGCGGCCCGCGCTTTATGACACGCTGCGGCGGCCGGTCGCGAGCCTCCCCGCGTTCGCCGCGGAGGATGAGCCGGTCGCCCCGCGAGCGGGCGGGCGCGTGGCGGTGGTGCCCTCGCAGCCCGAGCTGGATGTGCGAACGATGGCGGCTCGGTTCGCGGCCTTGCGGCGGCAGTCCGCCGACCTGGCCGTGTTCGGCGGGACGACGGGCCCGGAGGGCTGGGAAGTGGGCCTGCCCGTGCTCGAAGCCGCGGTCCGGGAGCACGGCGGCGCGCTCGCGATGGCGGTCGCGACGACCGGGTGCGTGGCGCTGCAATCGGCGGTGCTGGTCACGCCAGAGGGCACCTTCGAACACGCGCCAACGCACGGGCGGGGCATCGACCTCGGCGAGACGCCGGCGCTGGTGATTCCCACGCCGTTCGGCAACGTCGCGGTGCTGTGCGGGGACGAGGGGTATGTGCCGGAGGTGGCGCGCGCGCTGGGCCTCGAGGGCGCGGACATCCTCGCGTGGCCGGCGTTTCAGCCTCACCCGATGCTGGAGCGGGTGGCGCGAACCCGCGCGGATGAGAACAAGGCGTACATGGCGGCCGCCTGGCCGGGCGGGGGCATGCTCATCTCCCCGGATGGGGCGCCGGTGCAGATTTCGCCCGAGGGCTCCGGGGTGGCGATGACGGGGGCGGTGTCGCTGGCGTTGGCGCGCAACAAGAACCGCGCGCCATCGACGAACGTGGTCCGCGGGCGCATCCCGGAGGCGTATTCGCTCTAGGGATCAGGTGCGCGCCTTGCGGCTGTTCCACCTGCGGGACGACGCCGCGCGCGCGGCCGCCGGGACGCGCCGGGGAGCCTCGAACGGCGCGGCGGCGATGAGCGGGTGGAGCAGCGTGAGCGCCTTCGCGAGTTCGCCCGAGACTTCATCCGCCAGTTCGGCGGTGAGCTCGGAGAAGGCGAAGGTGCGGTGGAGGCGGCGCCAGCTTGGCGTCCATGCCTCCAGCTCCCAGTCCGGGCCCAGGGGGCCGATGAGGTCGGTGGCGCATTCAGCGATGTAGCCGGCCCAGAGGTCGTTCGCCTCCGGCGTGCCCTCGAAGTGCAGGCCGAGCTCCACCAGGCCGCGAGAGGGCTGGGGCTGGAGTTCGAAATGCACGTCGGGGTCGCCGAAGTGCAATTGGAGGATGGTCCACATGACCTTGCGCTCGGGGCGGGGGAAGGCTGCGGGCAGTGCCGCCATCGCACGCTCTTCGACACCGAAGAGGAACTCGCGCGCTTTCATGGGAGGGCGGTGAGGAGCAAGGGGCGGGTGGTGCCGAGCGCTGCATAGAAGGTGGGCATCAGTTCGCCGGAGGCGATGACGCCGCGAGCGAGCACGCCGGCCGTGAGCACGGCGATGCCGGCCTGGCGCGCTTCTCCGGCGGTCTGGTTGAGGGCGGCGCGAGCGGCGCTGCCGAACATGACCTGCTGGCCGAGCTCGTCGTCGCTGGCGCCGTGGGTTTCAAGGAGGGCGGCCTCCAGGGCTTCGAGCGAGGGCAGGCCGGTGGCGCCGGCGGCGGCGAGTACCTTGAGCGCGCCCGCGAGCAGGTGTTCGGGTGCAAGGATGGCGACATTGGCCGCCCAGCAGAAGTTCTCCGCCTCGCGCAGCGCCCGCTCGAAGTCCGGCGCGGCCTGGAGATCGGCCATCAGGCGAGGAATTCCAGCGGACGGCGTTCGCCGCTGGGGGCCATATCGAGGATTTCGAGTTCGACGCCCTCGCGGCCCCATTCGCGGGTGAGGGAGTAGACGATGTCGATGTCGCCGGAGGTATCGGCGCCGGCCTGGCGGAAGGCGATAGCCGGCCACGTGAGGGGGCCATCCTTTACCGTCAGGCGGAGATGCTCCTCGGTGCTGCCGATGACCTTCGATTTGGCGATGCGGACGCCCCGGCTGAGCAGCACGGGCTTGCGGTTGCCCTGGCCGCAGGGCTCGAAGCGCATGAGCCCCTTGACCTCGATGCCGGTGAGGGCGCGCAGGGGCGTTTCCGCGTCGATATCGATGACCGGGCGCAGCTCATCCGCGGGGAGGATCTCGGCGGCGGTGTTGATGAGGCGCGCGCGCAGCTCGGAGATATCGGCCGTTCGGACGGTGAAACCGGCGGCGGCGCGGTGCCCGCCGTGGCGCACGAGCAGGTCCTTTTCCTTGCGGATGGCCCCCACGATATCGAAGGCGGGGATGCTGCGGCAGCTCGCGCGGCTGTGTTCGACGCCCTGCTCGAAGACGATCGCGGGGCGGTGCCAGCGTTCCGCGAGGCGGGAGGCCACGAGCCCGACGATGCCCGCATGGATGCGTTCGTGGCCGACCATGATGAGGGGGTCGTCGTTCGCGCCCACGAGCTCCTCGGCGAGGGCGTAGGCATCGAGCGTCTCCTGCTGGCGCTGGCGGTTGAGTGCGTCCAGCTCCTGGGCGATCGGGCGGGCGGTGGCCAGGTCCTCGGCGAGCATGAGTTCGAGGGCGATGTTGGCGTGCTTGATGCGGCCGGCCGCGTTCATGCGCGGGCCGATGGCGAAGCCGAGGGTCTCGGCGTTGAACTCGTTCGGCTTGGTGCCCGCGATGGCGGCGAGCGCTTCGAGCCCCGGCCGCAGGCGCCGCTGCATATGGCCGATGCCTTCGGTGACGATGCGGCGGTTCTCATCGCTGAGGGGGGCGACATCGACGACGGTGCCGAGGGCGACGAGGTCGATGAAGGCGCTCTCGTCGAGCGTGCGCCCGCAGGCTTCGTACAGCATCTGCAGGTAGCGGTAGCTGACACCGACGGCGGCGAGCTCGTCGAACGGATAGGGCGAATCGAGGCGCTTGGGGTTTACGGCGGCCACCGCGGAGGGGAGCTCATCGGGGACGGTGTGGTGGTCGAGGATGATGACATCGAGGCCGAGGCTGTTGGCATGGGCGACTTCGCTCACGCTGCTGATGCCGCAGTCGGCCGTGATGAGCAGGGATGCGCCCCGCGCGCGAAGAGTGGAAATCGCCGTGTTGTTGAGGCCGTAGCCCTCAGTGAAGCGGTCGGGGATGTAGTTGATGGTGCGGGCGCCGAGGGGGCGGAGGCCGGTGTGGAGCACGGAGATGGATGTCACGCCATCGACGTCGAAGTCGCCGTAGAGGGCGATGATTTCCTGATCGGCGATGGCGCGCCGGGTGCGGCGGATGGCGTCGTCCATGCCGGGCAGGAGCATCGGGTCGTGTGCCTCGGCGAGATGCGGCTTGTAGAAGAGGTCGGCCTGGGCGCGCGTGGTGATGCCGCGCGCCGCGAGCACGGCGGCCACGATGGGTGGGAAATTGGGGATGCCCTTCTGGGCGGCGAAGGGGTCGCGCAGACGCCACCGGGAGACGGGCCGCGACAGCGCCAGCGTGGTCACTTCGCGGGCTCGTAACGGCGGAAGACGAGACTGGCGTTATGTCCTCCGAAGCCGAGGGAGTTGCTCATCACCGCCTCGAGGCCGGCCGCTGAACGGGCCGCGCCCGGCACATAATCGAGGTCGCAGGCGTCATCCGGTGTCACGAGGGTGGCGGTGGGCGGGAGGATTCCGTGCGTGAGCGCGAGCACCGAAATCGCGGCTTCGATCGCACCGGCCGCACCGAGCAGGTGGCCCGTCATCGACTTCGTGGAGCTGACGGGCAGGGTGTAGGCGTAGTCGCTGAACACCTTCTTGATGGCCATGGTTTCGAGACGGTCGTTGAGCGCCGTCGACGTGCCGTGGGCATTCAGGTAGCCGATCTCGTCGGGCTGGAGGCCGGCCTGGGCGAGGGCGCGGCGCATCGCGCGCGTCGAGCCAGCACCCTGCTCGTCGGGCTGGGTGATGTGGAAGGCATCGGAGGTGGCGCCGTAACCGGCGAGTTCCGCGAGGATGCGGGCCCCGCGGGCGCGAGCGTGCGCTTCGGCCTCGAGCACCAGCACCCCGGCGCCTTCGGCGAGGACGAACCCGTCGCGGGTGGCATCGAACGGGCGTGAGGCGCGCTCGGGCTCGGCGTTGAGGCCGGTGAGGGCTTTCGCGGCCGCGAACCCGGCGACGGCGAGGGGCGTGATGGGGGCTTCGGTGCCGCCCGCGATGGCGACGTCGGCATCGCCGCGACGGATGATGTTCGCCGCTTCGCCGATGCTGTCGGCGCCGCTGGCGCAGGCGCTCACGAGGCAGTAGTTCACCCCCTTCGCGCCGAGGCGGATGCTGAGCGCGCCGCTCGCCATGTCCGGGAGCATCATCGGCATGAGGAAGGGGCTGACGCGGCCGGGGCCCTTCGCGAGCAGGGTGTCGTATTCGGCCATGAGGGTGCTAATGCCGCCGATCGCCGTGCCGATGACGACCGCGACATTCGTGCCGTCTGCGGGGTCGATGGTGTAGCTGGCGTGGCGGAGCGCTTCCTCGGCGGCGACGGTGGCGAACTGGGAGAAGCGGTCGGCGCGGCGGGCTTCCTTGCGGTCCATATACTTCGCCGCGTCCCAATCCTTCACTTCGCCCGCGACCTGGCTGTCGTAGCCGGCCGGGTCGAAGAGGGAGATGCGGGCGGTGCCCGAGGTCCCGGCGACGAGGGCATCCCACGAATCGCAGGCGTTGTGCCCCACGGGTGTGACCAGGCCAAGGCCAGTGACAACGACCCGGCGGCTCACGGTACGCTCCAGGAAACGGTGAAGGTGTACAAGCAGTATAGCATCAGCGGTTAGCCCATCAGTTCCTTGACGACGCGTGGGAGCTTCGTTGCGATTTCGCTCGCGAGGAGGCCGGAATCGCCGTACTCCTCGCGCAGGGATTCTCCGGTCGCGGCATGGAGGTAGACGCCGAGCTTCGCCGCTTCGAAGGGTTCGAGGCCCTGCGCCAGGTAGGCCGCGATCATGCCGGCGAGGACGTCGCCGCTGCCGGCGGTGGCGAGCAAAGGGTTCGCATAGGGGCTAAGGGCGACGCGGCCGGCGGCATCGGCGATGACCGTGTGCGCGCCCTTGAGCACGACCACGCAGCCGAAGGCCTCGGCCGCTTCTTTCGCTGCTTCCAGGCGGCGCGACTGGATGTCCGCGACGGTGGTGCCGAGGAGGCGCGCCATCTCCCCCGGGTGGGGCGTGAGGACGGCGTTCGCGGGCGTTCGCTCGCGCCCGTCGGCCAGTTCGGCGAGGGCGTTCAGACCGTCGGCATCGATGACGGCGCCGCGCGGGAGGTCGCTGGCGATATCGGCGAGGGCCGCCCAGAGGAGCGCGTGGGTGGCTTCGCTGTTGCCGATCCCGGGGCCGAGGACAGCGGCGCTGAAGGCGGGCCACTCGCCGCGGAGGGCGATGGCGGCTTCGGCGGCGAGGCCCCCATCGGCTCCGGCGGCCTGGGGGAGCCAGGTGGCCTCGGCGATGGAGGTCGCGAGCGCGGGCACCAGGTCGCGCGGGCAGGCGATGGTGACCAGCCCGGCGCCGGCTCGGTAGGCGCCCTTCGCGGCGAGCACGGGCGCGCCGGGATAGCGCGGCGATCCCCCGGCGATGAGCACACGTCCGAAGGTGCCCTTGTTCGCGTCCTCGGGGCG
>JAYRRO010000084.1:0-3015 GCA_041910095.1 Dehalococcoidia bacterium | reverse complement strand
GTTAGCGCCGCGGCCGCCGCAGCGGCAGCACCGCCCGCCGCGATTCCACCGGCGGCCGCGGCGCCAAACGCCGCGCCCCCGGGACCGTGGTCTTCGTCCTCGAGTGCCGTGCCGCACTCCGTGCAAAAGCGGTCGCCGAAGGCGTTCTTCGTGCCGCACTCGACGCAAAACACGAACTCAGGCGGGACTGCCGCCTGGGCGAGCGGTGCCCCGCAGGCGTCGCAAAACGCGGCCGCGGGGTCGCTGGAGATGGCCTGGCACCGGGCGCATGTGCGGTCCATCGAGATCCTCCCGGGCACGCATGTCGCCCATGCGTGCTCCGATCGTTGTGTAGGACCATCACGCCCGGGCGGTGAGGGCCGGACGGTCCGGCACTGGGGACGCATCGACCCGATTCGACGCGCAATATCGCCTCTACGATGCTGCCATGACCGACCCCTCGCAGCCCCAGGGCCTGACCGAAGTCAAGCAGTACCGCTTCGTCCGCCAACTCGGGAAAGGCGGCATGGGCACCGTGTTCGAGGCCATCGACACTCGCGATGGCGGCCGCGTCGCGGTGAAACTGCTGCATCCGTGGCTTGTCGCCGAGGACACGATGTTCCGCGACCGCTTCGAACGCGAGGCGCACATCGCGGCCCTCCTGCGCTCGCCGTATTCGGTGCGGCTGCTCGATTTCGGCGTCGCGGGCGAAACGTACTTCCTCGTCATGGAATACGTGGAGGGGGTGAGCGTCGGGAAGGCGCTGGAGAAGGGTCCGCTTGAGCCCCTGCGCGCGATCCGCATCGCTATCGATGTAGCCCGGGCGCTGGAGGAAGCGGCCGCGCGCGGGGTCGTCCACCGCGACATCAAGCCCGACAACATCATGCTTACGGCCGATGGGCGCGTGAAGGTGACCGACTTCGGCATCGCACGGCAGGAAGGCGGCACGGGGCTGACCTCGGCGGGCCGTTTCGTGGGCACAGCCGAATTCGCGGCGCCCGAACAGGCCGGCGGCGAGGCCGACCACCGGACCGACATCTACGCCCTGGGCGCGACGCTGTACTGCATGCTCACGGGCCACCCGCCGTTCCAATCCGCGAACGTGTGGGAGCTGTTGAAGCTGCACCAGTCGGCAAGGGTGCCGATGGAGCCCCTCACGGGGCTGCCCGACAGTATCTGCAACCCTGTTCGGCGCTGCCTCGAGAAGGACCCGCGCGACCGCTACCAGAGCGCCTCGGAGCTCGCCGGTGCGCTCGAACGGGCGATGGCTGGTTACTTGCACGAGTCCCAAGCGGCCGGGCGTCCGGCAGCCGCCGCGGCCGCACCACCGCCGCCGCCAGCCGCGCCTGCCACGCCACCGGTACCACCGGCCACGAGAGTGGCACAGGACGCGCCCGCCGCCACCCGGGTCGCGACACCTGACGGAGGGGGTGCCACGCGCGTGGCCCCGGTGTCTCCCCAACCGGCGGGAGGCGTCCGGCTCGGGGTGGAGGCGGCGGGCCGCGGACCGGGGCAGGCGCTTTCCTTCGCGGCCTTGCTTTCGAATGGAACGCCCCACCCCCTGCGCGCGACGATCTCGGGTAACGAACCCACCGGTGCGCTCACGTTCGCCTTCCCGGCGCCTGTCGATCTTCCGGCGGGACAGACGGTGCGGATGGAATTCCAGGTCCGGCGCATCCGGAAGACGGCCGCCACCGCGGTGCCATTCCAGGTCACCGCAGCGGACGGCGCGGGGAACCGCCTGGCGTTCGCGAACGGCTCGGCGGATTTCGCGAAACCCGGTGCGTCGCCCGCCGTGCGTCGCAGTGGCGGCAGCCGTGCGCCACTCTGGATCGCCGGGGGGCTGATCGTCGCGGGAGGGGCGGCCGGCGCCGTGCTCCTGGCAGGTGGGGGTGATGACAAGGACCAGGCGTCGCCAACGCCGGCAGCGTCGGTGACAGCTGTGCCGCCGGGTACGGCCTCCCCCCAGGCTCCCACGGCCGGGGCGACATCCAGCGCGACCGCCGCGGCGTCTGCCTCCGCGGTGCCAACGGGCGCCACCGGCGGGATCCAGGTGCTGGATGCCTGGCGGTATGCGTTCACCATCAGCGCGAACGATTGCGGCTTCGGCACCCCCGTGGGGCAGCGATATCCGCTGGCGCTCCGGTTCAAGCCGTCGTCGGGGAGTGGCACGGCGATCAAGGACGGCGACCGCGTGAACGTCTACGCCGTGCTCGAAAGCGAAGTCTTCATCACCTCGGCGACGTTCCGGGCGGCCGGGTTCGAATTCACGTACAACGTGGTTGGCGCGGCCGGGCAGCAGGGCCAAGCGACCATCCGCAGCACATTCGCGAACGAGACCACGATCGCGAGCGCGACACTCACCGAGAAGTACGCCTCCCCGGCCTGCACCATCTCGGGCACGCACGCCCGGTAGACGCCTTCTCGGGGGATCAAAAGAGCGGGGGCCGGTTGGCCCCCGCTCTTGCGTCGCTCGCTGGGTCCCGCCAGCCCCCTTACTGGCCGACGGTCGCCGAGAGCGTGACGCTCCCTGTGCGGCCATTGCGGATGACCGTCGCCTCGACCACGAAGATCACGGTACCCAGGTCGTGGGTTGTGGCCTGGCCGAGATAGATGCAGTCGCCGCCGCCCACTCCGTTGTCCGTCCAGTCGCCGATCCACGTGTAGTAGGGTCGCGTCTGGGTGACCGAGACAACGAAGGGGTCGTTCGCCGGCGACATGCTATAGCACAGCGTGATCCAGTCGCCGATATGGTAGTGGCTGCTGTCCAGCCAGGCGTGGAACGTGTACTGCGTGGCGATTGGCGTGGCCGTCGGCGGGACGTGCGTCGGCGTGGCCGTCGGCGGCACGGGCGTCCGGGTCGGAGGCACGGGGGTGGCCGTCGGCGGGACCGGTGTCGCGGTCGGTGGGACGGCCGTGGCCGTAGGCGGTACCGGCGTGGCGGTCGGCGGCACGGGTGTGGCCGTCGGCGCGAGAGTAGGGATCGCCGTTGGGGTGGCTGTTGGCAGGGCGGTGGGCGTGTTCGTCGGCAGCGGC
>JAYRRO010000083.1:0-9727 GCA_041910095.1 Dehalococcoidia bacterium | reverse complement strand
TCCTGGTCCTTGAGCTCCAGGTCGAAGATGTTCCGGTAGAGCCCCGGCTGGCGGATGAGCTCTTCGTGGCGGCCGCGCTGCACCACCTTGCCGCGGTCGAGCACGATGATTTCGTCGGCGCGCATGACGGTGCGCAGCCGCTGGGCGATGACGAACGTCGTCCGCCCTTCCATCAGCTCGTTCAGCGCCTGGCGGATGAGCAGCTCGGTCTGGGAGTCCACGCTCGAGGTCGAGTCATCGAAGATGAGGATGCGCGGGTCCAGCAGCAGGGTGCGGGCGATGGCGAGGCGCTGCTTCTGGCCGCCCGAGAGTGTGACGCCGCGTTCGCCGACCCACTCCTCGTAGCCGTAGGGGAGGCTCATGATGAAGTCGTGGATGCGTGCGGCCTTGGCGGCGCGCTCGATCTCCTCCTGCGTCGCCTCGGGCCGGCCGTAGGCGATGTTTTCGCGAATGGTGCCGATGAAGAGGAACACGTCCTGCTGGACGATGCCGATGCTGCGGCGGAGCGAGTCGAGTGTGACATCGCGCACGTCCGTGCCATCGATGGTGATCCGCCCGCCGGTGACATCGTAGAAGCGGGGAATCAGGTTCACGACGGTGGACTTGCCGCTGCCCGTGGGCCCGAGGAGGGCGACCACCTTGCCCGGCGGCGCGTCGATGTCGATCTCCGAGAGCACGGCGCTCAGCTTGTCGTAGCCGAAGCTCACGTTTTCGAACTTCACATGGCCGCGGACATCGCTGAGCTGGCCCGCGCCGGGCTTCTCCTGCACCGCCGATTGCGCGTCGATGAGTTCGAAGATGCGCTCGGACGAGGCGATGGCGCGGGAGAAGAAGGTGACGGCGAAGCCGGTCATGCGCACGGGCATCTGGAGGAGGTTCAGCCAGAGCGTGAAGGTGATGAGGTCGCCCGGGCGAAGCGTGCCTTTCGTGATGAAGAGGGCGCCGATGCCCACCGTGAGGGCGACCTGGAGCTGGCCGAGGCCCTGCAGGAACGGCTGCTGGCCGGCCTGGATGCGGCTGGCCTTATAGCTGAGGTTCGCCTGCTTCTGCGAAGCCTGCCGGAACTTCTCGCTCTCGAACTCTTCGCGGCTGAACGCCTTCACCACGCGGATGCCGGTGAGGCCTTCTTCGGCGACCTGCGTCATCTCGGCCTGATTCTGCTGGATTTCGAGCCAGAGCGGACGCACCTTGCGCGCCATGACGTAGGAGCGCCAGATGATGATGGGGATGCTCATCACCGAAATCAGCGCCAGCTTCCAGTGGATCATGAACATGCCCACGACGGAGATGGCGAGGATGAGGATGATGTAGCCAACGCGCAGCAGCCCCATGTTGATGTACATGCGGATGCCTTCCACGTCCTGCGTCACGCGGGACATGATCTGGCCGGTCTGGGCGTTGTCGTGGTAGGCGTAGCTCAGCCGCTGAAGGTTGTTGTAGATGTCGTTGCGGATGTCGTACGCGACCTTCTGCCCGAGCGATTCGCCCAAGTACTGCTGGCCGAACTGGGCGATGCCGCGGCCGATGGCGAAGACGATGATCGCCAACGCCGAGAAGATCAGCAGCTTCTCGTTCCCATCGAGGCCCACGACCTGGCGGCCGGAGTACTCGGGCTTCAGCCCGTACTTCACGGCGTACCGCACGAGCAGCGGGCTCACCATCACGAACGAAGCCGAGAGGATGACGCTCAGCCAGGCGAGCGCGAACTGCTTGCGATAGGGACCGATGTAGTGGTTGAGGCGTAGCAGATGACGCACGGACATTCCCCTCCGTTCGCACGACGGTAGCACACTCTAACGCGGACGTAAATGTAAGCGTTGGCCCGCGCGCACGGTCCTTACGGATAGCTGTTGGCTGCTGGCTACTGGCTGTTAGCGGGCAACCCTGGCATCGCGGAGCGCCCCCGAAGGGTGCATCCCTGGCCACCACAACGGCTAGCAGCCAGCAGCGAACAGACTAAGAACTAACCACCAACCGCCAGCGCCGCTTCGAATGCGGTTCGCAACAGCTCCGTCTCCCCCTCGGCGATGGTGTCATCGCCCGCCCACGTCTCGTGCGCGCCCACGCGGTCGACCGCGAGGCAGATGCAGCCGGCGGCCAGCCCACGCCGCAGCGCGATGGTGAAGATGGCGGCGGCCTCCATCTCGACGGCGATGACGCCACGCTCGCGCCACCGTTCCCAGCGGTTGCCTTGCTGGTAGAAGGCATCCTCGCTGATGAAGAGGCCCGTGTGCGCCGGCCGGCCGTTCGCGGCGGCGGCATCGACGAGCGCGCGCGTGACGGCGAAATCGGCGACGGGCGCGAAGGGGTCGCCTTCAAGGTACTGGCGGGTGGTGCCGCAGAGGGGCACGGCGCCGGTGGCGATGGCGAAATCGAGCACGCCGACGCGGTCCGCGACGGCGCCGCACGTCCCCCCGCGGATGACGGTGCGCACGCCGAGCATCGCCAGCTCCTCGGTGACGATGGCGGCGCTGGGGCCGCCCATGCCGGTGGTCTGCACGGTCAGCCGTTGCCCGCGCCAGCCGCCGGTGACGCCGAGCAGGCCGCGTCGTTCGTTATAGATCGATGGGCCCTCAAGCATGGCGGCGGCGCGTGCCGCGCGGTGGGGGTCGCCCACGAGGATAGCGCGGGGGGCGATATCGGTGGCCTGGGCGCGAATGTGGATCAAGTTCACTCCTGTGGGAGGCTATTAGCTGCTAGCTGTTAGCCGTTAGCGGGCAACCCCGTTTCACGGAGCGCCCCGAAGGTTGGAACGCGGCCACGCTAACAGCCAGCGGCCAGCAGCCTGGCTTCTCCCAGAATTTACTCTCGCGCTATGGATACGCTCCCGCGGCTGTGGTACAAATCGCCTTGCCGAGTCCGCCGGCGACGGTGGAACGGGGGAACCAGTTCGGGAGAGAAAAGAGAAACGAGGAAAGAGAACAGGCACGCCCCAGCAGGCAGTCGCCCTTTTCTCCTTTCTCTTTTCTCTTTTCTCTTCCCCGGGGTGCATCTCCATTCGTGGAGTAGGTGACTCCCCTCACCGAACCCGTCAGCTAACCCCGTAGGCGTGAAGGGAGAGGCGTGGCAGCCGCTCAGCCTGCCAGTCCTCTCAGGCCCTGGATGATGCCGTTCGCCCGTGTGGCCCCGTGCCGCGCGCGTCGTCCCCATCACCCTCGTACGGAGGACCCGCCGTTGTTCCGTGAACCGAACCAGCCGTGGTGGCGCCGCCTCTTCGGCGATGCCATGGTCCCTGCCTACGTCACCATTCGCCCGGCCGAGGCACGCCGCTGCCCGGAATGCCGGTCCGCCTATGAAGCGCGCGATCGCTACTGCCCCGGCTGCAAGGTCGTGGTGCCGGAGTGGCGCTTCGGATAGAGCCGTTCCGTTCCCTCCTCCGTGTGTGCCCGCTACCCCTGGCGGCACACCCCAAACAGGCCACCCGCTTCCCCCGGGTGGCCTGTCTGGTTTCCAAGTTCCCAGTGGCCGGTTCCCAGTTCCCAGGGGCTACCCGCACTGGGGGGGTTCGCCCGAACGGGGCCGATCCCCTGGGAACCGGGAACTGGGGCCTGGGAACTCAGGACACACCCCGCCCACCGTCCACGGGCAGCGTCACGCCCGTGATGAAGCCCGCTTCGTCCGAATGCAGGAAGAGGGCGGCGTGGGCGATATCCCAGGCGGAGCCCATCTTGCGGCCCAGCGGCACGCTCCGGTTGCGGTCGGCGACCACCTGTTCGCGGGGCATGCCCGCGGCGACGCGCGCCTCGATCGCCATCGGGGTGTTGATGAGCCCGGGCATTACGCAGTTTGCGCGGATGCCGTGCTGTGCGTTCGCATAGGCCAGGTTCTCCGTGAGCGCGACCACGCCCGCCTTCGTCGTCTTGTACCCCACGTACGGATAGCCTTCGCGCACGGCCATCGAGGAGATGTTCACGATCGATCCGCTGCCCTGCTCGCGCATCGCGGGGAGGGCGTGCTTGCACGCGAGCCACATGCCGATGAGGTTCACATCGACGATCCCCCGGAACGCCTCGAGGGTGAGTTCCGTGGCGGGCGCATCGCCCAGCGCAAGGCTGGCGCCGACGTTGTTGTGGAGGATATCGATGCGCCCGTAGGCATCCCGGCAGCGGGCGATGACGGCCGCCACCTGCGCCTCGTCGCGGACGTCGGCGGCTGCCGCGCTCGCCGTCCCGCCCGCGCCGGCGATCATCGCCACCGTCTCCTCGGCCGAGGCCAGGTTGCGGTCGACAACCATCACGCGGGCGCCTTCGCGGGCCAGCAGCAGGGCCGTCGCGCGGCCGTTGCCGATGCTCTCGCCGGGGGTCTGGCCGCCGCCGAACACGATCGCGGCCTTGTCCTGTACTCGTCCAGCCATGGGGAGGCTCCCTTCGGGAGAGAAAAGAGAAATGAGGAAGGAGAAAAGGAGTGGCCAGCTGCCGGCGGCCACCGGTTCTCGTGCGCCCGTTTCTCTTTTCTCCTTTCTCGTTTCTCTCTACGCCGTCGAGACGGCGTAGACGCTCGTTCCGGCGGTGAGGAACAGGGTGCGGCCGGTGGGGCCGCCGAAGGCGATGTTCGCGGCGTGCTCCTCCATCTCGAAGCGGCCGAGGCAGGTGCCATCGGGCGCCCAGCACGAAACGCCGCCCGCGCCCGTCGTCCAGAGGCGCCCTTCCGGGTCGACCTTCATCCCGTCGGGAGCGCCCCGGCGGGGGTCGCCGCGCTGGTCGACGAAGAGCGTGCGCTGGCCGAGCGTAAGGTCCGCGTTCACGTCATACCGGTAGATGAGCCGCTCCTGGGAGTCGCCGATGTAGAGCGCGGACTCGTCGCGGGTGAAGGCGAGGCCGTTGGGCTGCGTGAAGCCTTCGCGCACAACCAGGTGGAGCGAGCCGTCGAGGTCGATGCGGTAGACGCCCTGGAAGCCGAGCTCGGGCTGCTGGCCTTCGTAGCCAAAGCGCGGGGTGCGGCCCGAATCGGCGCCGTAGGTCGGGTCGGTGAAGAAGATGGCGCCGGAGGAGTGGACGACGATGTCGTTCGGGCTGTTGAGCCGCGTGCCCTGCCATTCCGTCGCGAGGGCGGTCATGGCCGAGGGGTCCGCGTAAGGTGCGCGCGAGACCCGCCGCCCGCCGTGCTCGCAGGCGAGGATGTTGCCGGCGGCATCGAGCGTGAGGCCGTTGGACCAGCCGCTGGGCTCGCGATAGACCTCGGCGGTGGTCTGGCCGGGCCGCCAACGGTGCATGCGGTTGCCCGGGATGTCGCTGAACACGAGCGCGTTATCGGCCGCGACCCAGATGGGGCCCTCGGTGAACCCGAAGCCCGTGCAGAGGCGCGTTTCGCTGCCGGCGAGGAGGGCGCTGATACCGTTGTCGTCGTCGATCTGCATGAGCGCGCATTCTACGCGGGGCGAGTTCCCGGTTCCCAGTTCCCGGTGCGCAGGGGGCAACCCCGTGCGGTGAGTCTGTCTCTCGACGGGGTTGACCGCCAAAAGCCTCGAACCCGAGCCCGGTGCCCTGGGAACCGGGAACTGACTACTTCATCATCCGCCTGCGCTTGGCGGCGCTGGAGGCGCTGCGCTTGGGTTGGCCCCCTTCGCGGTTCGTCTGCAGCTTCTTGGGGTCCGGGGCGCTGCTGCGGTTGAGCACCGGCGCGGCCTTCGGCACTTCCGTGCCGTTCGTCGCGGCCGCCGCATCCGGGAGGAAGGCGTCCGTGGGGTCGGGGTGCTGCGCCACGGGCGGCGGGGGCGGCGGCGCGACCGGCTGCTGCACCACCTGCACCTTGAACACCGTCCGCGCGACCTGCCGCCGGATGTTCTCCTGGAGCTGCTGGAACATGTCGTGGCCTTCGCGCTTGAAGGCCACCAGCGGGTCGACCTGCGCGTATGCCTGCAGCCCGATGCTCTGGCGGAGGTCGTCGATGGCGGTGAGGTGTTCGCGCCAGTGAAAGTCGATCGACTCCAGCAGCAGCCAGTGCTCGACTTTGCGCATGTTGTCCTCGCCGACCTGCTGTTCGAACGCCTCGTAGCGGTCCTCGGCGCGGTCGAGGATTTCGTCGGCGAGTTCGTCGTGGAGCTCCTGCATCTCCTCGATGTCGGGGATGTCCTCGGCGGGGAGGATTTCGCGCAGGCTGTTCTGGAGGACCTCAAGCGATTCGATGTCGCCGGTGTTCGCCTTGCAGAGGCCGTCGATCTCGTCGACGAGCATGCCGAGCACGTTGGCGCGGGTGTCCACCCCTTCGAGGATGCGGTCGCGTTCGCTGTAGATGACGGTTCGGTGCTGGTTGATCACGTCGTCGAATTCGACAAGCCGCTTGCGGATGTCGAAGTTGTGGCCTTCCACCTTCGTCTGCGCCTGTTCGATGGCGCGCGCGACCATGCGGCTCTCGAGCGGCATCTCCTCGGTCATGCCGAGCTTCTGCATCATGCCTGGCACCCATTCGGGCGCGAAGCGCTTCATGATGTCGTCGCCGAAGGAGACGAAGAAGCGGCTGGAGCCCGGGTCGCCCTGGCGGCCGGCGCGGCCGCGGAGCTGGTTATCGATGCGGCGCGATTCGTGGCGTTCGGTGCCGATGACGTGCAGGCCGCCCTTTTCGGCCACGCCCGCGCCGAGCTTGATGTCGGTGCCGCGGCCCGCCATGTTCGTGGCGATGGTGACGGCGCCTTCCTCGCCCGCGAACTCCACAATCTTCGCCTCACGTTCGTGCTGCTTGGCGTTCAGCACTTCGTGGGGGATGCCTTTGCGGAGCAGGAGCTGCGCGAGGTACTCGGATTTCTCGATCGAGGTCGTGCCGACGAGCACCGGGCGGCCCTGCTGGTGCATCGCCTCGATTTCGTTCACGACGGCGTTGAACTTCGCGCGCTCGTTGATGTAGATGATGTCGGCGTCGTCCTGGCGAACCATGGGCCGGTGCGTGGGGATGACGACGACATCGAGGTCGTAGATCTTGGCGAACTCCTCGGCCTCGGTCTCGGCCGTGCCCGTCATGCCCGCCAGCTTTTCGTAGAGCCGGAAGAGATTCTGGAAGGTGATGGTGGCGTAGGTGATGGACTCGCGCTGGACCTTGAGCCCTTCCTTCGCTTCGACCGCCTGGTGGATGCCGTGGCTCCAGCGGCGGCCGGGCATGAGGCGGCCGGTGAACTCATCGACGATGATGATCTCGCCGTCCTTCACCACGTAGTCGCGGTCGATGCGCTTGAGGACCTCGGCATCGAGGGCGCCATCGAGGTGGCGGGCCATGCGCGGGTCGCCCCCGTAGATGTTGTCGATGCCGAGCGTCTTCTCCATCCGCTCGATGCCCTCCTCGGTGAGGGCCACGTGCTTGGCCTTGTGGTCGACGATGTAGTCCCGGTCCTCGACGAGGGTGCGCGCGGCGCGGGCGAAGGCGGCGTAGGTCTGGCTCGCCTCCTCGGCGGCCCCGCTGATGATGAGCGGCGTGCGCGCCTCGTCGATGAGGATGTTGTCGACCTCGTCGACGATGGCGTAGGCGAGCGGGCGCTGCACGCGGCTCTCGGCTTCGCGGACCATGTTGTCGCGCAGGTAGTCGAAGCCGAATTCGTTGTTGGTGCCGTAGGTGATGTCGCAGGCGTAGGCCTCGGTGCGGTGCGCGGGGCGAAGGTCCATGTAGCCGCCGCCGGCGGAGCCTTCATCGCCCGGGCGGAAGCCGGGCTCATACACGAAGGTGACGGTGTTGTTCTGGATGACGCCGACGCTGAGCCCGAGGGCGTGGTAGATGGGGCCGTACCAGGCGGCGTCGCGGCGGGCGAGGTAGTCGTTCACCGTGACGAGGTGGACGCCGCGGCCCGCGAGCGCGTTGAGGTAGATGGGCGCGACGGCGGTGAGGGTCTTGCCTTCACCGGTGCGCATCTCCGCGATGCGGCCGCTGTGGAGCACGATGCCGCCCATGAGCTGGACATCGAAAGGGCGCTGGCCCACGCGGCGCGAGGAGGTTTCGCGCGCCACGGCGAACGCTTCGGGGAGCAGGTCGTCGAGCGTTTCGCCCTCGCCGAGCCGCTGCTTGAACTCGGCCGATTTCGCGAACAGCGCCTCATCGGGAAGCGCGGCGAGCTCCGGACCGAGATCGTTGATGGTGTTGATAAGCGGCTGGATCCGCTTCAACTCCTTCTCGTTGGAGTCGCCAAGGAGGCGGCTGATGAATGCGAGTTTGGGCATAGCGTTTCCAGTGTAGATCAGGCTGCGGCAGTGGCGAGGAAGGACCGGGGCCATGCCCCGTCCGCGGACAGAAGGCAGGGGAGTCCCCGATACCGGGCCTCAGGGGCGCCCCGTACCATCGCGCGGGGGCGGTGCGGGTTCGGGACGCTCGAGCCCGGAGCACCCCCGTCATTCCCGCATGGGGGCATGGCTTGGTCCTCGATCGCGAATCCGCCAGGGGCACCCCCACGCAGGCCGCGGTCGTCGATGCCATCCTCGCCGCCTCCGCCGATGACGGCGACCTGGGCGCCGCGAGCGAACGCATCGCCGGCGTCCTCCGCCGGGCCTTCGCTGTCGAACACGCGGCCATCGGCATGATCGACCTCGAAAGCGCCGTGCGCGTCTGCACCGGCTTCTCGTCCGATGCCGTGGAGACGCCCACCGCGCCCTTCCGGCTCTCGGACGAGGAGCGCGCCGACTACGAACGGACCATCCGCAACGGCGTCGAGCTCTTCCCGGATATGGACGGCGTGGGGGACACGTCGTCGCGCCTCGGGCGCGTGCGCGCGTTCCGGCTGCGAAGCGTGCTGCGCGGTGCGTTCGCGCTCGATGGCGGCCTGGTGGGCATCGTCAGCGTCGCCGACCGCGAGCCGCTGAGGCTGAATGAGCGCGACGCCGGGATGCTGAGGGCGCTGAGTCCCGCCATCGGCGTGGCACTGCAACAGGCCATGCTGCGCAGCGAGTTGCGCCAGGCCGGCGCCGCCCTTGAAGCGCAGGCGCGGATCTTCCAGGCCATTGGCCCGGGCGCCACGCTCGAAGGGGTGGCCGGGGTGTACGTCCGCGAGGTGCGGGCGCTGTTCGGCGCGTCACACGCCGCGGTCACGGATTTCACCATGCGCGGCCCGGCCGTCATGGCCATCTCCAGCGAGCACACGGTGGCCGAGGACTACCTCGCGATCGTCGCCCGCCACGATTGGGACCCCGACCCCGCACTGGGGCCGGTTGTCCGCGGAGCGCCCCAGATCGTGGCGGACCTCTCCCTCGTGCGGCGCGGCCCGATTGAGGCGCTGGCGTTCGAACGCGGGCTGCGATCGCTGTTGCGCGCCCCGCTCGTGCGAACGGACGGCAGCGTGCTGGGGATGGTGAGCGTGGGCAGCAGCCGCCCCTACGCCTACAACGAGACGCATCTCGCCCGGCTGGTGGAATTGACGGCCGCCCTCGGCGTGGTGGCCGAGCGCGCCGAGCTCACGGACCAATCGCTCGCGCGCGCGGGGCAGGTGGCGGCGCTGACGCGCATGCTGAGCACGCTCAACGCGAGCGCGAGCGAGGCCGAGATCGCGCAGCTCTTCGCACGCGAACTGCGCCAGCTCATCGGCGCCGATTCCGTGGCCGTCTTCGCCATCGACAACGACGCGCGCATGGCGCACGTGATCGCTGGGGAAGCGGCGCAGCCGGATCCTCGCCCGCGGCGCCGCGAGCGCATCCAACGGATGGCGACGTACGACGGCCTCCTCGACACCGCGGCGGGACGCTACGACGCGGCCGAACCCGAGGCCGCCACGGGCTGGCTCGCCGCCCACGCCGAGGCCCGCCGGCTCGGCAGCGCCGTC
>JAYRRO010000082.1:0-2310 GCA_041910095.1 Dehalococcoidia bacterium | reverse complement strand
TGCGCCTGCCCCGCTGGGGTTGCCCGCGAGCGCGGCCGTCACCTGCGCGAGCTCGGCCTGGGCATCGGCCTCGGCCCGGTTCAGTTCCTGCGAAAGGCCGCCGTTCACGTACTGGCGCGACCGGAGCAGCTCGTCCATGGGAATGCCGCGCTTCTCGGCCTCGGGCCGCACCTTCGCCGCGGTCGCCTGGAAGTTCGTCTCGGCGACCGTCGCGACCTTCTCCTGCGATTCGACGAAGCGCTGCCGGAAGAGGCCACCGGGTTCGGTGTACGCCTCCGTGAAGGCCGCGACGAAGGCATCGCGGTAGCGCTCCGCCGACGCCTTGTCGACATCCGTGATGGAGAGCGTGAGCACGCCGCGCGACACGCCATCGGCCACGGAAATCGGCGAAAGCGCGATGGAGAAGCGGCCGTAATCGAAGTTCGGGTCGCCCACCTTTTCGGCCACCTTCGCCTTGAAGCGCGCGTCGCCGGTCATGGCCTGGGCTTCGAAGATGCGGAAGCCGCGGTCGCCGCCTGAGAACACGGCGGGGATCTGCGTTTCCATCTGCATGCTGGCCGTCGCGTTGGCATCGCCCGCGACGCGGCCGAAGCTGAAGGCGAGGATCACCCCCAGGAGCAGGAAGGGGATGAACACCCACCAGCGGCGGCGGAGGAGGGAAAGGTCCCGATAGAGACCACCCTGGGGTGTGCTTTTTCCCCGTGGCATCGGGCCGTATGGTATGGGCAGGCCGGACCCCGGTCAAAACGCGACGCGCGGGGGTTCATGTCCGACTACACCGCCGTCCTCCTCGCCGCCGAGGTGCTCCTCGCCGTCGCCATCATCATCCTGCGTGAGCCGAAACTGCTGATCCCGGCGGTCGTCATCGGCCTGCCGATCGAGGTCGTGGAGAGCGAGCTCGTGGCGCACGTGGGCACCACCGGCGTGGCCGGCATGGCGCGCGCCTTCGCGAACCCCGGCCAGCTGGCGATGCTCGCGGTGATCGGCGTGGCCATCGTGCGCAAGCGCCACGACCTCACCGGCCTGGTCCCCGATTCGTCCCTGCTCGTGCCCTTCGCCGCCTTCTTCGGGCTCGTGTTCCTGAGCGTCACCTGGTCGGATTCGCTGCGGCCGAACAACAGCGTGCTCATCCTGCCCGTGTACCTTGCCTTCCTCGTGACCGCGCCCTCCCTCATCGAGGACCGGCGCGACATCGAGCGCATCCTGGGCACCTTCCTCGCCGTCGCCGGTGCGCTCGCGGTGATTGCGGTGGCCCAGCGGCTCTTCGGCGTCTTCAACTGGCGCGGCATCCTCGTCCAATCCGATGACTACAGCTACCGTTCGAACGCGACCTTCGCCGACCCGAACGTGCTCGCGCGCTTCCTCGCGATCACGATGGCGCTGGCGGCGGGGCTGGTGCTTTCGACCGGCCCGCGGCGGCAGACGGTCTATCTCGCGCTGCCCGTCTTCGCCCTCAGCGCGGCTGGCATCGTGGCCACGGCGAGCCGTTCGGGGTGGATGCTGCTGCTCCTCTGCGGCTTCCTCATGGTCCTCGCCTCGCCCATTCGCCGGTACACGAAATTCATGCTTACGGGCAGCGCCGTCAGCTTCCTCGTGATCATGCTCGCGCTGCTCTTCGCCCAGGGCGGCACCGACGCCGAACGCGTGAAGTCGCTGAGCACGGGCGTGCAGGTGCTGGGCCAGCGCCAGTTCCTCATCCAGGCCGCCTGGGAGATGTTCAAGGACAACCCCTGGGTCGGCGTCGGCAGCGGCAATTACCAGCACTCCCTGATCTCGAACTACCAGGCGATCGTGCCCGACTGGTCGCCGACGTCGCTGTCGCACACCTCGATAGCGACGCTGCTGGCCGAACTCGGGCTCGTGGGCGTGGTGATGTTCGGCTTCCTCGCCGCGCGCGTCGCCATCGCCATCTTCTCCGCCTACTGGGCGACGAAGGACCGCTACACGCGGCTGGTGGTGGGGTGGCTCGGGACCAGCCTCTTCGGCATCCTGCTCCATAGCCAGTCCGAAGGCCGCCTGTTCGAGGAGCCGTTCCTCTGGGTCCTGCTCGCTATCTTCATCGCGATGGAGACGACGCCGGCGCTGTCGCTGCGCACGCCGCGCGAGCGCGTGGCGACGGCCCCCGCCGCCAGCCGCGAACCGGCGCGCGCGAACGCCGGCGGCAGTACACCCGCGCCCGCCTTCAGCGCCTCGGCGGGAGAGCAGCCCGCGGGCTGACTTCGCCGCCTGCGGGTTGGCTGCCGTAGAATCGCGCTGTCATGCGTTTTCGCGCCCCCGCACCCGCCACCACCGCCGCCCGGCCCGCCCGAT
>JAYRRO010000081.1:0-10751 GCA_041910095.1 Dehalococcoidia bacterium | reverse complement strand
GGGCGCCTCGCAGACGCTCCCCTCGCCGGGCATGAACGCGAGCATCACGCTCGTGCTCGACGTGAAGGAAGACGTCCTCCTCCTCCCGACGACGGCCATCCGCCGCCAGGGCCGCACGACCTTCGTCTACAAGAAGAAGGATGACGGCACGATGGAGCAGGTCACGATCACGACCTCGGGCTCCGACAGCACGAACACGGGCATCGCCACGGGCCTCGTCGAAGGCGACAAAGTGGTCGTCGGCGCGGTGCCCGGTTCGCCCACGGCGCGCGCTTCCACTTCGCCCACGCGGGCGCCAACCACGGCGGGCGGCGTGCGCTGATGATCAAGCTCGTCGATGTCTACCGGATCTACCGGACGGGCGCGGAAGAGGTGCGCGCGCTCGATGGCGTGAGCCTGGAGATCGCGCGCGGCGAATTCGTCGCCATCATGGGCACCTCCGGTTCGGGCAAGAGCACGATGATGAACATCCTCGGCTGCCTCGATCGCCCGACGGCCGGGCAGTTCTTCTTCGAAGGCCACAACGTCGGCCGCATGACGGACGACCAGCAGGCGCTCCTGCGCAGCCGCGAATTCGGCTTCATCTTCCAGCAGTTCAACCTGCTCCCCCGCATGAGCGCCGTCGAACAGGTCGAGCTTCCGCTCGTCTACCAATCGAAGGGCGGGCGGCGGAAGAAGGCGCGCGAGGCGCTGCAGATGGTCGGCCTCGGCAACCGCATGAGCCACAAGCCGACGCAGCTTTCGGGAGGCCAGCAGCAGCGCGTCGCCATCGCCCGCGCACTCGTCGTGAACCCGCGCGTCATCCTCGCCGATGAGCCCACGGGCGCCCTCGATACGCGCACGAGCGAGGAAGTGATGGAGATCCTCGAAGGGCTCGTCCGCGAACGCGGCATCACCGTCATCCTCGTGACCCACGAGCAGGACGTCGCGAACTACGCCGACCGCATCATCCGCATGCGCGACGGCAAAATCGTCGAGGACGCGATGAACCCGAACAAGCACCACGAACACGCGCGGCGCCACCAGGCGGTGACGGCATGAGCCCCTTCGACGCGCTCCGCGTGGCCGCCCGCGCGATCCTCGCGAACGGCCTGCGCAGCATCCTCACCACGCTGGGCATGGTCATCGGCGTGGGTTCGGTCATCGTCCTCATCGCCGTCGGGCAGGGCGCGCAAAAGGGTGTGCAGGACCAGATCCGCGGGCTGGGGCAGGACCTTCTCTTCATCAAGCCGGCACAAACCTCCGGGGCGGCGCCGGGGCAGGGGGGCGCGGCCGGCCCCGCGGGCGGCGGCCAGACCCTCACCAACGCCGACGCCGAGGCCATCGCCGCCGCCAGCCTCCCCGGCGTCGCCGCCGTCGCGCCGCAGACGACGCAGGACAACATCCAGCTCATCTCCGGCAGCACGAACCAGGGCGTGACCATCGTCGCGACCACGCCGGCCTACCCCGCCGTGCGCTCGATGGCCGTCGCCGACGGGCGCTTCATCAACGACGACGAAGTCACGCGGAAGTCGCTCTCCATGGTCCTCGGCGCCGAGCTCGCGAAGACGCTCTTCCCCGAAGGCGGCGCCGTCGGCCAGTCCCTGCGCATGACCTTCTTCGGGCGCGTGAACCTGACGTTCACCGTCGTAGGGGTGATGGCGCCGAAGGGCGGTTCGGGCGGTGGCACGGCCGATGACTACGCCTACATCCCGCTGCCCACGCTGCAGGCCCGCCTGGGCGGCCCGCGCAACACCCCCGGCGACGTCTTCGTGAACCAGATCAACGTGCAGATGGCCCCGGGCGCCGACCAGGCGGGGGTGAAGGCGGCGATCACGGACACGCTCATGCAGCGCCGCACCACGGTCACGTCCCCGAACTTCAGCCTCCAGTCGCAGGACGACCTGCTGGGCGCGGCCGGCGACGTGAGCCGCACGCTCTCCATCCTGCTCGGCAGCATCGCCGGTATCTCGCTCGTGGTGGGCGGCATCGGCGTGATGAACATCATGCTCGTGAGCGTCACCGAGCGGACGCGCGAAATCGGCATCCGCCGCGCCGTCGGCGCCCGCGCGAAGGACATCATCCTTCAGTTCGTGACGGAGGCGCTGGCGCTCTGCGTGGGCGGCGGCCTGCTCGGCATCGCCATCGGCGTGGGCATCGCCATCGGGCTCAACGGGCGCGAAGTGGGGAGCCAGACGATGACGACGGTGATCCAGCCGTGGAGCATCGCCGTCGCGTTTGCCGTCGCCGCCGGCATCGGCGCGCTCAGCGGCAGCTATCCCGCCTACCGCGCGAGCCGCCTCGACCCCATCACGGCGCTGAGGAACGAGTGAGTTCCCAGTTCCCAGTGGCCAGTAGGAAGGGGCTACCCCTGGCCTAACGCCGCCCCGTGCAGGCGACCGCCCCCCGGGGGTGATCCCCTGGGAACTGGGAACCGGGAACTAAAGACCCACCCTATTACCGCACGCCGACTATGTACTCCTGCAACTGCCCGATCTCCTGCTCCTGCGCGCGGCTCACGCGGCGGAGAAGGTCGCCGATCGAGACCATGCCGATGATCCCGTCAGCATCGACGACGGGGAGGTGGCGGAAGTGGCGCTCGAGCATCATCGCCATCGCGTCGGAGACGCTCAGGATGGGCGGGACGCAGACCACGTCGCGCGTCATCACATGGCCGACGAGCGTCAGCCCCGGCGCGCGGCCCTCATCGACGACGCGGCGAAGGACATCGCGCTCCGTAAAGATGCCGGCCACGCGGTTGCCATCGCATACCAGCAGCGCACCCACGCCGTGTTCGTTCATCGTCCGCACGGCGTCGCGGACGTTCATGCGGGGGGTGGTGGTGAACACCTGCCCGCCCTTGCTGGCGAGAACATCGTGGATGAACCCGTACATGGCTGAACCTCCCGCGGTGGTCCCGCCAGTGTACGAGCGAGCGCAATACCCCTGATGACAATCGCAACGAAACCGCAAGCTCGCGGGTAGTGCGTGCTACACCCGCCGGGGAGGCTTAGCCGCCGCGCTTGATCTTGAAGTTGTCCCAGGTCACCACCTTCGCGGGTTCGAAGCGCACCCAGCGCCAGTTGCGGCCGCGCGCGGTGGAGCTGTTGCGGCGGGGTTCGGCCGGTTCGCCGTGGCCGCCCGCGTATTTCGCGCCCATCTGCATGCGCACCGCCTCGAGCCCCGGGTCGGCGTTCTCGTCCTCCGGCGTTTCGAGCACCACCGCCCGGCCCTGGAACATCGCGCCCTGGAGTTCCGGGAAGCGCTCGTTGCGATCGACAAGGATGGTGGCGACGGGATTGCGGCGCAGGTTCACGACCTTCTGGCCGCGGCAGTAGGTGTAGATGTTGCCGTTCGCCCAGCCAAACCAGAGGGGCGTGAGGTTGATGCGCGTGCCCGGGCCGACGCTGGCGATGCGCATGTTCCAGCTGGTGAGCATGAGCTCATCCAGCTGTTCGGGGGTGAGGGCGAGTTCCCTGGGAATCGGCACGGTACGAACCTCGAACGGAAGGTGCCGCGCATGATAAGCTACGGACCTGCGCCACGCGGGTGTGGTTCAATGGCAGAACGCGACCTTCCCAAGGTTGAGACGAGGGTTCGATTCCCTTCGCCCGCTCCACTGGCTTTCGGCCGTCGGCTATCAGTCATCGGCCTCACGTTCACACCCCACCCGACACGGCAGCAACGAAGCTTTCGGCCATCGGCTACCGGTGATCCGCTCGCCCCACCGGACTCGGCAGCAGCGACCGCGGAAGCCTCCGCCGGGGTTGTCCCTGCCTCGCGCCTCGAGGCTCGAGCCCCCTACGCCACCGCGCGGGCGGTGAGGGGCGTGAACGGGGCCGATGTCGCGGCGCCGCGGGAACGCGCGCCGACGAGGTCCCGCTGGGCGCGCTGAAGGAACTCGCGCACCTCGAGCTCGCCTTCGTAACCCGTGAGCGAAACCACCGGCTGGAGCACGTTCGCCTTCTCCAGGGGGATGCACGAGCCCAGCGCGAGCAGGAGCGCGTCCGCCTTTTCGCGCGTCGAGTTGTCCTTTTCGTCGATGACGATGGCGGCGAACACGGGCCCCTCCAGGTGCGCGATGAAGTCGCCTTCGCTCGTCGCCTGGCGCAGCGCGCGGCCAACCGTGGGCATGATCCGCTCCTCCGCCTTCGCGCTCCGTTCGAAGCCGCCAAGGTCCGTGAGCACGAGCGAGAAGCCGCGGCCGCTGCGCACGGAACGCATCATCTGGCGGCGCAGTTCGAAGACGAAGTGGCGGCTGTTCGGCAGGCCCGTGATCTCGTCCTCGTACATCTTGCCGCGCATCCGTTCGAGGGCGTTGTGCACCTTCGCGCCCTGCTCCGATTCCTCGTACCAGAACTGCACGTGCACGGCCACGAACAGGAACGTCGTCAGCGCCAGCAGGATGCCGTTCGCGCCTTCGCCCGTGGAGACGAGGCTGACCGCCTGCACGCAGAAGACGATGAACCAGAGCGCGAACGTCGCCGGCCGCATGATGCGCAGAATCGGCGCCGTCTCGACGCTGCCCATGGTCCCGGGCTCGCCCGCGTCGAAGAGAAAACTGAATCCGGGGGGCTTCTGCACCGGAATGCTCCTCCAGGGTCTCATCAGAACATTCGACTCCGTGGCGAACACCAACAGCGGCACCGTGTAAACCGTCTGTAAAACGACACTTCGAACGGTTTCAACACGCCTTCCCGACCAGGCGACTCAGGCGACCACGAAGAGGATGCCCAGCACGCACGCCAGCGTCCCCGCGACCACGCGCGGCGTGAGCCGTTCGCCCAGGAAGAACACGCTCAGGGGCAGGGCCATCAGCGGCGAGACGGACGAAAGGATGGTGGTGCGCGCGGCGCCGGCCTCACCCACCGCGTAGACGTACATCAGGCTGCCGAAGGCCGTCCCCACGATACCCGTGAGCACGATCGCACCGATGTTCCGCCTGTCGCGAAAGGGCATGCGGAGGGCATCGGGCGCCGTCACACCCGCGAACAGGAGCAGCCCGGCCGCGCCCGCGGGCGTGCGCATGCTTGCCGCCGCGATGGGTCCGAGGTCGCCCCGCCCGGCCGCCAGCCAGAGCGTCGCCGCCGTCCAGAACACCCCGGTGACGGCGATGAAGAGGTAGCCTCGCAGTTCGCCGCTCTCGGGGTGGCAAAGGCGCGCGACCAGGTTCGCGTGCGCGACCGGCCGAGCCGCCACCCGCCCAGGGACCGGCTTCGCCGCCGGGCGCCGCACGATGAGCCCGATACCGAGCGCGATGCACGCCGTGCCGACCACCTGCGGAACGCCAAACGGCTCATCGAGCAGGAGCACACCGCCGAGCACGGTCAGGGTCACGAAGAGCGACTGCGCCACCGTGAACGCGCGCTGCACGCCGAGCAGCCCCAGTGAGCGGATGTAGATGGTGTCGCCGAGAGCGTAGGCGAGGAGCCCGCTGCCGAGCATGGCGAAGATGGCGCTCGCCGGCGCGGCCGCGATGTCGCCCGCCTGGCCGCTCACGGCGAGGAAGGCGAACAGCAGCAGCGACCCGGTCGTGAGGCGCAGTGTCGAAATCGCGAGCGGGGGCACGCGCGCCGCGATCGACGCCATCGCCACCGACACCGCCGACCACACGAACGCCGAGAGCAGCGCGGCAGCTTCGCCCATCGCGCCATCCTAGCGGCGCACACCGTTAGGGGGCGGCGAACGCCGTCTCGCGCAACAGCCGGCGCAGGCCCCACCCGGTCACCAGCGCCATCACCAGCGCCATCGCCGCCCCGGCCAGCGCGAACCCCGCGAACAGCACGGCGGCGGGCGTCGCTTCGTCCACGAACGGCCCCGGGAGGAAGCTGATGGGGAGCGCGGCGGCCCACGCGCCCGCGGTGATCCACGCCCAGCGCCAGCGCGCGGCCGGGACCACCCGCCCGAGGAGAACTGCCTGGGGCAGCGGGATCGAAGCCAGGATCAGCGGCCCGCCCACGACCCACCCGGCGATACTCACCCACGAGGGCGCGCCGAAATCGCCGAGCGTGCCGGGGAGCATGCCCAGACACCAGGCGAAACCGGCCGCCAGCGCCGTCGCCACTACCCAGCGGCGGCCATCCACGCCGGGCATGATGCGGCGGAGGGCCGCCGCCTGCCCCGCGCCGAGAAGGGCGCCTTCGCCGATGCCCGCGCACACCATCACCACGAGGAACGGCGCCGGGCCGAGGTCCGCCATCCACGCGAGCGTGCCGGCCGCCGCGGGGATGCCGAAGCCCGCGATCTCGGCGGCGGCGACGCGCGGCACCCACGTACGCAGCACCCCGGGGACGCTGCTCGCGCCCACCATGGCGACGGGGCCGGGCCGGGGAAGTGCCGTTGTCACGCGTGCCTCTTCGCCCACCATGTGCCGTGCGGCCGCCCGAGGAAATGGCCACGGGGCCCCGGAAACAAGAACGAGACGCACCGGCGGCCCCGGCCCGGCTACACTGGGGCCGCGCCCACGCCGGGGCACACTGGGAAATCGGGTTGGTGAACATGGTTAGCAGCCTCGTCTGGAAGTTGGCTTCGCCCTACGACGCGTACGTTTCGCACGTCGCGGAGTTGAACCACGCCATCGATCGCATTCGCTACTTCAGCGAGATGGCCCTCCGCTATGAAGCGGGCCTCCAGGGCTCCGTGCGGCTCGTGCCGGGCGCGCAGGAATCCGCGAGCCGCGCCGAACGCTTCCGCGCCCAGCTCGGCGAACGCGCCGAAAACCTCACCGACGAGCAGTTCGAGGAGTTCCTCGCGATGCTCGGCGGTGGCGCCGCCGCTGATGTCGAACGCGACCGCGCCGTCACGGCCACGCGCCTTTCCCACACCACCCGCGGCCTCGAGGAGTACTTCGCCATCGCCGGGCGCGAACTGGCCATTCTCGAAAAGCGCGGCTACAGCCCCACGCGCCCGGACGTCGCCCGCCAGCTGCGCGAAAACCACCTCCCCGCGACCACCGTCGCGGATTACCGGCACCTCCTGCGCCAGCTCGGCGCGCGCGTCGGGCAGTAAAGAGAGAAAAGAGAAAGGAGGAAAGAGAAAAGGGCTCGCGCGGAACGCCGCGGCAGCCGGCGGCTGGCGACCCCATTTCTCCTTCCTCTTATCTCTTTTCTCTCAGCTCGCGCAGGGCGTCGCTGGCGACCCAGCGACCGCCGCGCGAGCTGTCCTCGAGGATGCCCTCGGCGGCGGCGATGGCGGCCGCGCGCAGCGTTGGGCTTCGCTTGCCAATCTGCCGCAGCGCCCAGTTCACCGCCTTGCGCACGAAGTTCCGGCCGTCGTCCGCGTGGCGGCGGATGAGCGGCAGCACCGCGAGGAACCGCTCGTCCGGCGCGGCCTTGTCGTGCACGGCGAGGGCCGCCAGCAGCGAAAAGGCCGCGCGTTTCACGTACTCCTCATCCCGCTCCGCCCATTCCTGGACCTTGATCCAGGCGTAGGGCGTGCGGTCAAAGAGCGTGCCCGTGCAGCCATCCACGATGTCCCAGGAGTCGAAGTCCGCGGCCCAGCGGTCCATCTGCGTGGCCGTCACCTCGGTGGGGACATCGACCATCGCGGCGAGGAGCCGCGCCTCATGGATGCCCGTCGCCCACAGCCCCAGCGCGAGGTCATGGCTGCGAACCGCCCGCTTCGCGACCGCGCGGATGCCGGGAATACTCACCCCGAGCTGCTCCGTCCGGGGGCGGATGCCATAACGCGCGCGGCCCTCGATGCTCGCCGGGTTGCCGGAGGCGCGCAGCGCGGCCACGGCCTCCTCCACCGTCATCGGTGCTCTCGGCGTGCGGGGTGGCATGGCGGGGGCTTAGCGGCCGCCGGCGTCGCGCAGCAGCTTGAGGAACTCGGCGTCGCCCTGCAGCGCTTCCAGCTTCGGGTCGCCGGCCGCCTCGCGCGCATACTGCGGGTCGATATCGAGGGCACGCTTCAGGCGGCGAAGGGCCTCGGGCCGGTTCTGCAGCACCGCCGCCGCCTGTCCCGCCCCGTAGTGCGCCGCCGCGTCCTGCGGGTCCAGGTAGGCCGCCTCCTGGAAATCGACCAGGGCGGACGCCGGGTCGCCCCCGTGGAGGTGCGCGAGCCCGCGGTTCACCATCACCGTCGTGTCGTTCGGGTCGATCCCCAGGGCGCCATCGAAATCGCCGAGCGCGGCATCGTAATTGCCGCGGTAGAGGTAGAGCATGCCCCGGTTGTTTAGCGCGTCGGCGTCGTTCGGCGCGAGCGCGAGGGCGTGGTCGTAGTCATCGAGGGCCGCATCGTATTCGCCGGCCCGCGTGCGCGCGTTCGCGCGGTTGTAGTAGCCCGCCGTGAGGTTCGCATCGACCTCCAGCGCGCGCGTGTACCGTTCGATGGCCAGGGTGTACTGCCCGACGTTGAAGTAGACGTTGCCCTCGTCCAGGTACGATTCGGCGTCGCGGCCCGTGAAGGGCGTCACCGGCTGGGGCGCGACATCGTGCAAGGCCTCTTCGATCACGCCCGCGAGCGGGGGCGAAGGCGGGGCAGCCGGCGGCTCGACCGGACGCGCGGGCGGCGCCCCGGGCGCGGAGAGCGACGGCAGCTCGGAAAACGCGAGCCCCGGGGGCGTGTGCGGCTCGGGCTCGCCCTGGGTCACGAGGATCTCGGCCTCGAGGGCGACCTCCTCCTCCGGCACCGCCGAAGGCTCCGTGCCGGGCTCGAGGTCGCGCAGCCAGTCGGGCAGGCCGGTGGATGGCTCCGCCTCGGGTTCGAGGGCTGGCGCAACCGCGGTGTCCTGATCGCTCTCGGGTTCGTGCTTCGTTTCGAGGGCGGCGGCGGATTCGCGTTCCGGCTCAGGCTCGGGGGCTGCTTTGGGCTCGACGGCGGGCGTGACGGCGGCGGCCGGTGCCTCGCGCTCGGGTTCCCGCTCGGGTTCGGGTTCGATGGCCGGCGTGACCGCAGCCGCCGGGGCCTCCGGCGCAAGCTCGACAGCAGGCGTGACCGCGCCCGCCGGGGCTTCCGGCTCGGGCACTGCTTCGACGATGGCTTCCGTCTCGAGCTCGGCGCCCGTTTCGCTTGCCGCTTCCTCGCGTTCGAACCACGCGGGCGCGACTTCGGCGGGCGCGCGTTCCACAGCCCCGATGCCCTGCGTCGCCGCGGGTGCATCGACCGTCTCGGCGGCGGTCTCCTCCGCGGGCGCGGCGGGCGGTTCGGCAGGCGACGGCTCCCATGGCGCCGAGGCGTCCCATTCGGACCCGCCACGCTTACGGAGCTTCAGCACGAGGGCGGCGATTGCGCCGGCGACAGCGGCGATCAGGAGCACGCGAAAAAGCAGCCGAAGCCCTCGCCTCACCCTTCTTCCTCGCGTTCCAGCAGCAGCTCGGTCACCGCCATGAGCCCGTTGTAGGCATAGACGATGTAGTCGCGCGGGTGGAGGTTCACCTTCTTCAGCTCCTCCTTGCGCGCCGTCACGGGGTCCCACGAACCGGTGGCCTCGATCGCATCGTGGTCGACGCCGACTTCGAGTTCGTACAGCTCGCCATCCTGCGCGACCACGATGCAGCCGCGGTCCGGCCCGGATGGGCCTTCGATCTCGATGGCGGTCGTGAACATCGCGTTGGGGAACGACGGAAACGGCTGCAGCTCCGCACACGCTTCGTGAAGGAGAGCGCCAAGCTGCATCGCGGCGCGTTCAAGCGCCAGGTCGGCCTGCGATTTGCGAAGAAGGGCTTCCCGGGACATGTCACGGGAAAGGTATAGGTGAGTACGCGAATCCGCAAGATCTGTCGGCCGTCGGCTGTCGGCTGTCGGCTGTCGGCCGCCCGGGGTTGCCCCGCTGACGGCGAAGAGCCAGCAGCTATCAGCTCACCCTCGGCATCACCTTTTCCGTGAACAAAAGGAAGCTCTCGTGGCTGAGCGGGGCGGCGAGCATGTACTTCAGCGGGATCTCCGCTTCGAGCTGCTTCAGCCGGTCGACCACTTCCTCCGGCGTGCCCCAGATGACGGTGTCCTCCAGGTAGCGTTCGACCGGGTCGACGTGCTTCGTGTGCGCGCCCGCGATCCCCGGCTTCGCGTAGGAGCCCACCATCCAGCCGGCGCCGCTGCGCGCGACTTCCTCCGCCTCGGCCCGTGTGGGCGCGATGGCGATGAGCCGCGCCGTCGGGATTTCGCGGCCATCGGCCCGGTGCCCGTTCGCGGCGAGCGTCTCTTCGTACAGGCGGCGCTTGGCGGCGATGTCCGCGTTCGAGGCGTGCGGGTCCTGGAGGATGTCGTAGCCCTTCTCGGCCGCGCGCTGCACGGACTCGGGCGAGGTCGCGGCCAGCCACACCGGTGGGCTGGGCTGCTGCAGCGGTTTCGGCAGCACCTCGACGTTCTCGAAGTGCCAGAAACGGCCATCGAAGGTGAGGCTGTCGTTCGCCCACGCCGCCTGGACGACCTCGACGCATTCGCGGAAGCGGTCCGAGCTCTCCTCGACGGGGACATTGAATGCGCGGAACTCCTTCGGGTCGAAGCCGCGGCCCGCACCCCAGTTCAGCCGCCCGCCGGAGAGGATATCGAGCAGCGCCAGCTCCTCGGCGAGCCGCAACGGGTGGTAGAAGCCCGCGAGCGTGATCGCCGTGCCGATCCGCAGGTTCTTCGTCCGCGCAGCGATGTACGTGCCCATCTGGGTGACGCTCGGGCAGACGCTATAGGTATTGAAGTGGTGCTCGGCCAGCCAGACGGCGTCGTAGCCGCCTTCGTCCATGATGGCGATGCGGTCGAACGCCCGCGCATACACCTGCTCCAGCGGGATGCGCCGCGTCCACGAGAAGAATTGCAGAACCCCGAATTTCATG
>JAYRRO010000080.1:0-43626 GCA_041910095.1 Dehalococcoidia bacterium | reverse complement strand
TCGTGACCGTCGCGTTCCCGCCCGTGGCCTTGTTGCTCAGCAGAACCGCCAGCGGCCGCCCCACGAGCGTCGACCGGCCCACTACCACGACATGCTTGCCCGCGGGGTCGTTCCCGGTCCGCATCAGCATCTGGATCACCCCGTGCGGCGTGCACGGCAGCGCGTGCGAGGTTTCGCCCCGCAGAAGGCGGCCCAGGTTCTCGGGGTGCAGCCCGTCCGCGTCCTTCGCCGCCACGATCCGGTCGATGTAGAGCCGCTCGTCGATCTGCGGCGGCACCGGCAGCTGCGGGAGGATGGCGTCGAAGCGCGCGTCCGCGTTCAACTTCGCTACGAGCGCGAACAGCTCCGCCTGGGGGGTGTCCGCCGGCAGGTGGAACGTCTCGGAGAACATTCCCACCGCCTCGCAGTCCTTCGCCTTCATCGAGACGTAGCTGACCGAACCAGGGTCATCGCCCACGAGGATGGCGGCGAGGCCCGGGGTCTTGCCCTTCGCCTTCAGGGCCGCCACGCGTTCCGCCACTTCCGCCCGGATCGTCCCCGCGATCGCTTCGCCATCGATGAGTTGTGCAGTCATGGGGCCAGCGTAGACGGCCACCCGCCTTGCCGCGACTTCAGGCGGTCGGTCGCGGCTCCCGGCGGCGCCGCGCGCGCGACGGCAGCTCCGGTTCCGGCGCGGCCTCGGGCCGCACCATCACCAGGTACGCGACCGAAGCCACGACCACCGCCGTCGCCATCGCGAGCACCATCCCGGCCACGATGAACGTCGCTTCCTGCCAGAACGGCTCCGGGAACATCTGGATGAGATGGTCGGTGTCGGGGTTCAGCTGCCAGAGGTCGTTCCGGAACACGAGCTCGTGGAACTTCGTCCATGCCGCGTCGAATCCCGTGAACGCGAGCGCGCCGATGACCGCGACGGCCGCGAGCCCCGCCCCCACGCCCGCTAGCGACAGTTTCGCCAGCCCCCGGGGCGAGCGTTCGCGCGACCACAGCACCGCCAGCCCGACGTAGCCCAGGACATACGCGAGCGTCACCTCGTTCACCCTGAACAGGAACCGGAGCACACGCTTCACGTCCTTCATGTGCTCCGTCTCGCGCGTGTTGAAAAGCGAGACCTCCTGCCCATCCTCCTGCACGAGGATTCGCAGCGTCGTCGCGTCGTTCTCGAAGTAGTCGATGATCTCGCCGGCGGCGCGGTCCAGCTCGGGCATGGCGATACCGGTGGCCGCGCCGGCGTCGTGCGCGCGAAAGCCGCGTTCGTAGAAACGCACCTCGCCCGCGAAGAACCGCACGCTCGTCGTCACCAGCAGGAGCGGCAGCGCGGCGACATACAGCGCCCCGGCCAGGCCCGTTACGAACTTCATTCCCGGTGTCCCACGCTCACCTGCGGGCCATGCTCACCCGCCCCCGGACGGCTGTCAAACGCCGCCCCGCATCGCCGCAATACCCTCAACCGCGCTCGCCCTCTACACTCGAACCACAGTCCCGAACCCAGAACAGGAGCCTTCGGCATGTCCGGACACTCCAAGTGGTCCACGATCAAGCGCCAGAAAGGCGCGAACGACGCGAAGCGCGGCGCCATCTTCACGAAGCTGAGCCGCGAGATCATCCTCGCCGCCAAGCAGGGCGGCGCCGATCCCACCATGAACTTCAAGCTGCGCCTCGCCGTCCAGCGCGCGAAGGCCCAGAACATGCCCAACGACAACATCGACCGGGCCATCGCCAAGGCAACCGGCGCGGGGGCCGACGAGCAGCTCGAGGAGATCCAGTACGAAGGTTACGGGCCTGGCGGCACCGCCATCATCGTCGCCGTCCTGACCGACAACCGGAACCGCACCGTCGCCGAGGTGCGCCACCGCTTCTCGCGCGCCGGCGGCAACCTCGGCGAGACCGGCTCCGTCGGCTGGCAATTCGACGCCAAGGGCCTGATCACCATCCCCGCTGATGGCAAGGACCCCGACGACATCGCGCTCCAGGCGATCGACGCCGGCGCCGACGATGTCAGCCTCGAAGGCGACGCCGTCGAGATCCAGACCGAGCCCGCGGCCCTCGAACCCGTGCGCAAAGCGCTCGAATCCGGCGGCTACACGATCGAGAACGCCGATTTCGCCATGGTCCCGAAAGTCATGATGGAACTCGACGAGAAGACCCAGCACCAGGTGCTCAAGCTCCTCGATGCGCTCGAGGAGCTCGAGGATGTGCAGCGCGTGTACTCAAACGCGGACTTCACCGACGAAGCGATGGAATCCTACGAGGGCTGAACCGCCTCAGTGAGCCGCCGGTGTGGGCGCGCCTTCCGCGCTCACGCCCCTCGGCGCCATGCTCGCCGCCGCGTCCCGGTCCCGGATTACCAGGGCCGCCGCGACGCCCAGCAACGTCATGATCCCGGCGACGACGAAGCCATCCTGGAATGCTTCGAATGCGCCCGGCCGCGTGGCCGGGTTCCCCAGCATCGCTCCGTAGTGCGTGAGGCGGCTCGTCAGCACCGTCGCGATGATCGCGACGCCCAGGCTCTGCGCCACCATCCGTCCGCTGCTGAAAATCGAGCTCGCACGGCCCGTCATCGCGGGGCTGATGGTCGAGAACGTAGCTGCCTGCAGAGGCACCAGCATCAGGCCGAACCCCATGCCGCGGACATACATCAGCAGCCGGATGAGCCACAGGCTCGTCACGCCATCGACTTCGTAGAACGCGAACGATGTCAGTGACGCCACCAGGAGCCCGGCGGCGATGAGCCGCCGCGGGCCAACCTTCATGTAGAGCCGGCTCACCGGCTGCGCCGCCGTCATCACGCCAAGGGCCATCGGGAAGGACGTGAGCCCAGATTCGAAGGCCGAGAGGCCCCGCTCCGCCTGCAACATGATCGGCAACAGGAACAGCGAAGCCGAGAACCCCGTCATGCCGATGAATTGCGCCGCGTTGCACGCCCGGAAGAGCCGGTCCTTCAGCAGGCGCACGTCGATCATCGGCTGCGGCGCCCGCAGTTCGGCGAAGACGAACGCCACCAGCAGCGCGAGGCCCGCGGTGCCGAACCCGATGACCGGGGCGGACGTCCACCCCTTCGAGCCCGCCTCGGCCAGCGCGTACAGCAGCGAGCCCATCCCGCTCGCCGCGAGCACGAACCCCGGCACATCGAGCGAACCGGGGTTCGGTTCCCGGTGCTCCTTCAGCCAGCGCGCCGCGACCACGAACCCCAGGACCCCGATCGGCACGTTTACGAGGAAGATCCACTCCCACGAGATGTAATCGATGAGGAAGCCGCCGAGCACGGGCCCGCTCGCGGGCGCCACCGTCGTCGGGATCACCATCAGGCCCGACGCCTTCGAACGCTCCTCGGCGGGGAACGCCCGGAATACCATCGCCGTGCCGACGGGCGTCAGCATGCCGCCACCCACGCCCTGCAGCGCGCGAAACAGGATGAGCGACTCGATGTTCCACGCGAGCGTGCAAAGCAGTGAAGCCACCGTGAACACCGCGGTGGCGAACATGAAGGTCCGTTTCGTCCCGAAGCGGTCACCCGCCCAGCCGCTGACGGGGATGAACACGGCGAGGCTGAGCAGGTAGCCCGTCACCACCCACTCGATCGACGTCGTGGTCGCGCTGAACTCCTTCGAGAGCGTGGGGATGGCGACGTTCACGATGGTCGCGTCGAGCAGTTCCATGAAGAGTCCGAAGACGGCCACGATCGCGACGATGTACTTGTATTCGATTCCGCGGGCCATCACGCCCTCCTCTCGTTCGGGGCAACCCCCGGCGCCAGGCCGCGCACCAGGGTGCGGGCAAAGTTCTCCAGCGTGCGTTCTATCTCCTCGCGCGGCCGCTGGAAGACCACGGCGCCCATGAACCCGGCGGCGAAGCCCATGCCGGATATCGCCGAGGCGATGCCAGCCACATCCGTGTCCGGCGCGAGCGTCCCGCGCGCAACGTGGCGCGCCAGCCGCTCGCGCACCAGGGCGGCGCGCCGGTCCTCCAGCAGGGTCCCCACCTCGACGCCGATCTCGGGGTCGATGAGCGCGCGCCCAAGGTGCACGCGCACCGATTGCTGATGCGTCGCCAGGGTCAGCAGGTACTCGCGGAGGATGGCGTGGATCTCGTCGAACGGGTCGTCGCACTCCGGGATCGCCGCCGCGAACTCTTCCACGACCGTCGCGGAGCGGGAGCGCAGGACCGCGCGCAGCAGGCCCCGCTTCCCCCCGAAGTACCGGTGGATGAGCCCCTCTGAGCAGGCCGCGCGCCCGGCGATTTCTCGCGTCGTGGCGGCGTCGTAGCCGCGCTCCGCGAAGACGGCGGTGGCAGCATCGATCAGGGCCTTCTCGCGGGCTTCGCGGTCATGGCGGCCAGCGACCACGCCGCCGGCGCCGGGTTCGCCCATCAGGAAGATGCCGTGGTGATGAAAGTGCGCACGCACGCACATTACGAGCCGCTCCCCGCGCGCACAAGTGAACCACCGCACACTCACGCCACGGGGTGAAAAAGGCCCCTCCGGGGAGGGGCCCATGGATTCGCGGGGGAGCGCCTACCGCATGTCGCGAAGGCGCCGGATGCGCTCCTCCAGCGGCGGGTGCGTGCTGAACAGGTTCGCCATGCCCTGCCCGCCCCCGAACGGCTTGACGATGTACAGGGCCGAGACCGCCTCCTGGACCGGCGTCTCCTCCATCGGCCGCATCGCGACGCCTCGCTGGAGTTTCTCCAGCGCGCTCGCGAGCGACTCCGGGTCGCCGGTCACGTCCGCCCCCGTGCGGTCGGCGGAGTATTCGCGCTGCCGGCTGATGCCGAGTTGGATGAGCGTGGCCGCCATCGGAGCGATGAGAATGGCCACCAGGGTGAGCAGTGGGTTCCGGTTCTCATCCCGCCCGCCGAACATCGTGCTGAACATGAGTGACTGCGCGATGAGCTGGATGGCGCCGGCCACCGTCGCCACGATCGAGCTGGTGAGGATGTCGCGGTTCTTGACATGGCCCATCTCGTGGCCAAGCACGCCCCGCAGTTCCCGGTCCGTGAGGATGCGCCGGATGCCCGTCGTCACCGCCACCACCGCGTGCTGCGGGTTACGGCCGGTCGCGAAGGCGTTCGGCGAGTCGTTCTGGATGACGTACACCCGCGGCATCGGCATCTTCGAAAGCTGCGCGACTTCGCGGACCATGGCGAACAGGTGGGGCTCCTGCTGTTCGGTCACCTCGTGGGCGCCGGCCATGCGCAGGGCCATCTTGTCGGAGAACCAGTAGGCGAAGAAGTTCATCGCGCCCGCGAGCACGAGGAACAGCACCATGCCGCCAGTTCCACCGATCAGGCCACCGATCGCCACCAGGAGGCCCGTCAGGGCCGCGAGCAGGACGGTGGTTTTGAGGACGTTCATCGAATCGGGGTGGTTACCTCCTCTGGGTCCCTCCACGATACGTCTTAACCCGGGCACCGCCGGTAAAGCAATGATCACGAAGACACGAATTCAGCTTCGCCGGTCAGCCATCGGCCACGACCGCGTCCACTTCGATCTCGATCAGCGCCGCCGGGTCGATGAGCGCCCGCACTTCGACCATTGTCGCCGCCGGCCGGATGTCGGCGAAGAATTCGCCGTGCGCCCGCCCGAATTCCTCCGAGCGACCGATGTCGGTCACGAACATCCGGGTGCGCACGACGTCCGCCAGCGTCGCGCCGGCCTCGCGCAGCGCCGCCTCGATGATTTCCAGGCAGCGGCTGGCCTGCGCGTAGGCGTCGCCCGGAGCGTGGATCGTCCCGTCCGCATTCGCGGCGACCGTTCCCGCCACGGCGACGAAATTCCCCGTCCGCACCGCGCGCGAATACCCCACGGTCGCCTCCCACGGCGCACTGGAGGTCACACGCACGCGTTCGATGCGGCTGGCGGTCTCGCTGCTGCCCGGCGTCATCCCGGCTCCTCGCCGTCCCAGAGGCCGCGTTGGGGTTCGGCCGCAGGCGAGCGCGCGGGCACGGGGATGCCGAGGTGGGCGTAGGCCGCCGCCGTTGCGATGCGCCCGCGTGGCGTCCGCTGCAGGAACCCCAGCTGAAGCAGGAACGGTTCGTAGACGTCCATGATCGTGTCCGATTCCTCGCTGATCGAGGCCGCTATCGTCTCGAGGCCGACTGGGCCGCCGCCGAATTTCTCCACGATCGCCCGCAGGACCATGCGGTCCGTCTCGTCGAGCCCGAGTTCGTCCACATCCAGCAGGCGCAGGGCCGCGCGCGCCGAATCGAGCGTGATCACGCCGCCGCCGCGCACCTCGGCGTAGTCCCGTACGCGGCGCAGGATGCGGTTCGCGATGCGCGGCGTCCCTCGCGACCGCCGCGCGATCTCCCACGCGGCGTCCTCGGGCAGCGGCACGCCGAGGATCCCCGCCGAGCGGACGACAATCGCCGCCAGCGTCGCGGCGTCGTAGTAGTCCAGCCGGTACACGGACCCGAACCGATCCCGCAGGGGTGCGCTGATCATGGCATAGCGCGTCGTCGCGCCGATGAGCGTGAACTTCGGCATCGCCAGCCGCACGGAGCGCGCGCCCGGCCCCTTGCCAATTACCAGGTCCAATGCGAAGTCCTCCATCGCCGGATAGAGGATCTCCTCCACGCTCCGGTTCAGGCGATGGATCTCATCGATGAAGAGGATGTCGTGCTGCTTCAGGTTCGTGAGGATGGCCGCGAGGTCCCCGGGCCGCTCGATCGCGGGACCGCTCGTCGTCCGGATGGCGACTTCCATCTCCTGCGCGACGATATTGGCGAGCGTCGTCTTCCCCAGTCCCGGCGGCCCGTACAACAACAGGTGATCGAGCGCGTCGCCGCGCTGCTTCGCCGCCTGCACCGCGATGGAAAGGTTCTCCTTGACGCGCTCCTGCCCGGGGAACTCCCCCAGCGACCGCGGCCGCAGCGACCGGTCGACCTCGGCGTCGTCACCGGTGAGCGAACCCGTCAGGAACCGTTCCTCGGACATGCGTGCAGCGTACAGGCGCGCGCGCGGGGCGACTAATGAGAGGGCGCCCGTCGCGCCGTCGCGGCCCGGAGCATCTCGCGCAGCGCCGCCAACTCGTATGGCTTTTGAATGAACCCGTTCAGGGTCTCGCCCATGAACCGGCTCGTCGCTTCCTGCTCGTTGAATCCGCTCATGAGCACGATCACGGCGTTCGGGTCGACTTGGCGGATGGCGTGGAACGCTTCCTCGCCGTTCATTCGTGGCATGGTCATGTCGAGCAGCACGCAGGCGACTTCGTTCGCGTGCTGCTTGAACATCTCCAGCCCGGCGAGACCGTCGTGCGCCTGGAGCGACCGGAAGCCGAACGTCTCCACCGCCCGCGCGGTGACCATGCGCACCGTCTCCTCGTCGTCGACCACCAGGACGCAACCCTCACCGCGCCAGGCACCGTTCACCGAAGGCGCGGTCGCGTCCGCCGCGCTTGCGTCCGTGGCGACGGGAAGGAAGAGGGTGAACACCGACCCTGCCCCCGGTTCGCTCCGCACCGAAATTGCCCCGCGATGCCCCCGCACGATGCCCAGGACGGCCGCGAGGCCGAGCCCGCGCCCCGTGAACTTCGTCGTGAAGAACGGGTCGAAGATGCGGGAGAGCGTCTCCTCGTCCATTCCCGAACCGGAGTCGGTCACTTCGATCGCAACATAATCGCCCGGTGGAAGCTCCGGCGAAAGGTGCGCTTCGGTGAGCTCATCCTGCGTCACCACGCGCACGCCGGTCGTCACGCGAACGGTTCCGGGCTCCGCGCCGATGGCATCCGAGCCGTTCACCACGAGGTTCATGATCACCTGGCGCAGCTGCGTGGCGTCCGCTTCGACGCTCGGCAGAGACGCCGCGAGGTCACACTGGAGGTCGATGCTCTTGCCGACGGAGGCGCGCAACAGGTGCAGCATCTCGCTGACCACAGCATTGATATCGACGCGTTGTACGACGAACCGGCCGCGGCCGCTATAGGCGAGCATCTGCCGGGCAAGCTCCGCCGCTCGTTGCCCGGCTGTCGCGATCGCCTCGATGGTCGGGCGTGCGGGCGAGGTCTCCGGGAGTTCCGCCAGCGCCAGTCCCGCGTTGCCGAGGATGCCCACGAGCAGGTTGTTGAAGTCGTGCGCGATCCCGCCCGCGAGCACGCCCAGGCTCTCCAGCTTCTGCGCTTGCAGCATGCCCCGCTCCGCCAGCAGCCGCTTTGTGACGTCGACCGAGACGCCGATGAGGCCCTCTACCTGGCCCGACGCGTCGTACAGCGGAGCGACCGTCGTCTCCAGCCACATGCGCTCGGACACCTGCGTCACCATCGTGCCTGCTTCGCCCGCGAGCCCGGAGCGCACCTGGCCGGTGACTGCCCCGTTCTCCGCGTAGAGATCGAAGACGTTCCTGCCGACGACTTCGCTCGCGTTTACCCCCAGACTCGCCAGCACGCTGCCCTCGCAGAGGGTGTAGACACCGTCGCGGTCGACCGCCCAGAGCACGATGGGCGCGTTCTCCGCGACCGTACGCAGCCGCTCCTCGGCCCGTTCGCGCGCCCGTTCGGCAAGGTGCCGGTCGGTGACGTCGATGCCAACTCCCACGACGCCGGCGACGGCGCCCGCATGGTCGCGCACCGGTGCGAGATCGACCTCCAGCCGCGCATCGCGTACGAGCAGCGAAACGTGGCACGCTTCCCCATCGAGCGCGCGATCGAGCGCGTCCGTCAGTTCGCCGTACTCGGCGAAGGCCGTTGTACCGGAGCCGACCAGCTCTCCCGGCACCAACCCCAGGCGGGTGAGGGCGGCACCATCCAGCACGGTGATTCGCCGGGACGCATCGACGGCCAGCACCACCAGGGGCGCGCTGTCGATGACGGCCTGCAGACGGCCCTCGGCGACGGCACGGGCCTGCTCCGCGCCCCGTAGTGCGGTGATGTCACGGAGGCTGCCAACCACGAGCCGGCACTCGCCGCCGGCTTCGAAGAGCGGGGTCACCTGCCCGACCGCGAACCCGCCATCCGGTGTCGTGAGTTCCCAGTGCACCGGCTCTCCCGTGCGCGCCGCCTGTTCCCACCGGCCCGCGACCCGGGCCGCCGTTCGCCGGTCGCCCAGGCCCTCGGCCGCCGTCTTTCCGAGCACCTGCGATGCCGGCCGTTGCAGCATCCGTTCGTAAGCTGCGTTGACCACGACCGTGCGGAACTGGCCGTCTGCGCCGCGCTCGGCCACGTAGAGCGCATCCGAAGTGCCCTCGACAACGGCGCGGTAGTAGGAATCGGCGCGCCGCCGCGCTTCCTCCGCGACGTGCCGCTCGGTTACATCGGTTGCGACACCCAGGGCACCGGTCACCGTGCCGTCGGGGTCCTGCATGGGGGCCAGGTGGAAGTCGTACCACCGGTGACGAACGTGCCATTCGAAGGCCGCGCGTTCGCCCCGGAGCACGCGGCGAACGGCCTCGATACCCCCGTCGGTGCCCGCGTACAGCTCGAACACGCTGCGGCCGACCGTCTCCCCGGGATCGATCCGTTCCTCCGGGTGCGCGCCGCCCTCGGCCATCGTCACGATGCCGTCGGCGTCGATGGTGAAGAGGATGACCGGCCCGCTGGTGACCGCCTCGTGCAAGAGGCTCTCGGCCCGACGCAGGGCGTCCTCGGCCCGCCGCTGCTCCGTGATGTCGCTGGCGGTAATGACCGAAAACCGCGCGCCCCCGGGGCCGTCGAAGCGTGCCCAGGTCGCCTCGACCAGCCGTTCGCTCCCATCCCGGTGGACGAGACGCCAGGTCTCCGCGAGCGGCGGCGGCGGGTCCTCCTGCGCAAGCATTTCCAGGTAGTCGTCGCGCATGCGCTTGCGCTCGTCCGGGGCCAGCAGCGGCGCGAAGGGTTGCCCGGCGAGTTCGCCGGGCTCCCGGCCGGTGATACTCGCGGCCGCGCGATTCAACCGCAGGAACCGGCCTTCCGAGTCCAGCACGGCGATGCCCACGGGCGTCGACCCGTAGGTCATCGCCAGCATCTCCTCGCTTTCGCGCAGCGCCTGTTCGGCCCGCCGCCTGCCAGTGATATCCCGCCCGATGAGGAGGACGCTCTCCGGTATCCCGCCCTGGTCGACTTCCGGCACGAAGCGGACATCGAACCAGCGCTCACCACCGGGAAGGTCGATGCGCACATCCGACGACCGCTCGCTGCCGTCGCACGCCGCGGCCTCGATCGCCGGCCGAATCCCGGGCTCCGAGCGGAGTCCAAGATCCTCGGCCGCGCGTCCAACGAACCACGCGGAGTCCCTGCTCGTGAGCGCCGCCGCCGCCGGGTTCGCGTACACGCAGCGGCCCCGCCGGTCGAAGCGCAGGATGATGTCCGGCGAGTGCGCCGCGAGCGCCTTGAACTCCTGCTCGCGCCGCCGGAGCGCCGCCTGCGCCCGCTTCTGCTCGGTCACGTCGCGGCCGATGCTCGCGACCGACACCACCCTCCCGGCGGCGTCGCGAACGGGGAAGAGCGACATCGAAACATCGATAGCCCGGCCGTCTCGCGTCCTGCATTCGACTTCGAAGCCATCGGTGGATGGCCAGCCGTTCGGATCGCCAGGGTCCGGGAGCGTGGTCGCGAGTGCCTCCCAGCCGGGCGCGAGGAACGCCAGCGGCCGCCCCACGACTTCGTCGCGCGCGTAGCCGTACATCCGCTCGGCGCCGCGGTTCCAGCTTTCGATGATCCCTTCGGGTGTCACGCTCACGATGCCGTCGCGCGAGGACTCGACAATGGCGGCGAGGCGCGCGATCTCATGTTCGGCCCGCAGCCGCTCCGTGATGTCATGCGATACGCCGGCGAAGCTCACCACCTCGCCCGCGGAGTCCGTCACGGGGAAGACATGCACCTCAACGTCCAGGACCGAGCCATCCTTGCGCCGCCGCTGCAGCGTTCGCCGCCTCCCCGGGAAGTCCGCGAGCCCGCCCGCGTAGTCCACGGGAAGGCCACGGTCGTCCGCATCGAGGAAGTTCGCTTCCCGGGCAGACCCGATGACCTCGCCGGCGGTGTAGCCGTACATGCGCTCGGCGCCGCGGTTCCAGCTCACGACGTGGCCCGCGAGGTCCCGCGTGATGATAGCGTCGTCGGAGGAGGCGACGATGGCCGCGAGGAGCTCCTTTTCCCTCTGTTCGGCCACCTGCCCCGTGATATCGTCGCCCGTGATGACGACGCCCTGCACGCGGCCCCGCTCGATGATGGGCATGACCGAACAGCGCACGGCGATCTCGCCGCCGCCGGGCCGCCGCCACGCCGCTTCCTCCCCGGTCACCGGCTCGCCAGCGAGGCCCCTCAGGGCGAGGTCGCGCAGCGCCGCGGGCGCCATGCCGAGAAGCAGGCGCGCGTTTGCCTCATCGACCATGCGGGCCGCGGGGATGCCGGCGATCTCAGCGACGCGCCGGTTCGCGAACGCCACGGTGCCGGAAGCGCTCACCGCGAGGATGCCGGTCGAGACATGGTCGAGAATGCTGCGCAGGAGAGGCGCGGCGCCGCACGCCCCGGGGTCCCCGCCGGCCAACTCCGCGAGGAGGTCCAGCCCCTGCGCATCGGGGGCATGCTCGTCGCGGCAACAGCCCGTCCGGGTGAGCGCGATACCCACCCGCAGTGCGAGGTCACGCGCGTCGAGTGCGACATCGTCGGCCCCGGCGGCCAGGAGTCCGGCAGCGGCTGCGATGGCCTCCGGGCCCGCCGCGATGACGAGAGCGTCCGGCCACTTCGCGCGGGCTTCGCGCACGAGCATATCCCTGGCGCCGGCTACCACTACGTGCGGGGCAGCACCCGGTTCGCAGGGCCGGTGGCCAGCCGCGGCCAGGGCGCGCGCGAACCCGGCGGCCCTCGCGGCATCGCTGTCGTGCGTCAGGAAAGTCGTCGTCTGTTCCGTCATGGCGGGCCGATCGGCGCTCGCACGGCGCCGTATTCGCATGCTACCGGCGCGAAAAGCAACTTCCTGTCAGGGAATTCCCGCTATCCGCGATCGTCGCGTCCTCACCTTCGCCGCCGCACCCAGAGCTGCCAGGCTGCGAACACCAGGGCCAGGAGGATCAGCCACTTCCAATAGATGACCACCACGGTGCCCGCCACCAGGATCGCGAAGAGGGTCACCAGCGCCAGCAGGCAGCCGCAGCACGCGAATGCCCGCGGCTCCCGGAGCAGGCCGTAGATCGCGCCAAGCAGCATGCCGAACCGGAACGCCTGCCAGCCTGTCACATCGCTCCCCGTCTCCGAATGGCGCCCACGATATCCCCGGATCGCGTCACTCCCTGTCGCGCCGACTGACGCCGCCCGCGCGTTCCGGTAGCGTGGGGGCATGCCCTCGTTCCGAGTTGCCCGCATCCGGGGAATCTCCATCGAAATCCACCCGTCGTGGCTCTTCATCCTCGGCGTCCTCGCCTTCAGCCTCAGCGATGGCGTCTTCCCGGATGAGTACCCCGGCTGGTCGACCATGGTGTACTGGGCCGTGGGCATCGTCTCGGCGGTGCTCCTGTTCGTCGCCGTGCTCGTGCACGAACTGGCGCATGCGGTGGTCGCGCAGCGGCGCGGCCTCGAAGTGCCCAAGATCACGCTCTTCATCTTCGGCGGCGTGAGCCACATCGCCCGCCAGCCGCGTTCAGCCGGCGAGGAGTTCGCCATCGCCGTGGCAGGCCCGCTCACGAGCCTGGTCATCGCCGCGCTGGCGGGCGGCGCCTACCTTGTCTTTCACGAGCGAAGCGAGCAGGCGGGTGCGATTGGCGCCTACCTGGCCACCGTGAATCTCCTCCTCGCCATCTTCAATATCCTGCCCGGCTTTCCCCTCGATGGCGGCCGCGTGCTCCGTTCCATCGCCTGGCGGCGTACGAAGAGCTTCCGCCGCGCCACCCGCATCGCCGGCACCGTCGGCGAGCTCTTCGGCTACACGCTGATGATGGGCGGCGTGGCCTTTCTCCTCGCCGGCTACGCATGGAACGGGCTCTGGTTCATGTTCATCGGCTGGTTCCTCAGCGGCGCCGCCCGGGGCGAGAAGGAGGCGCTTCAGCTCGAGGCCGTGCTCAGCCGCCTTCGCGCCCGTGATGTCATGCGCACCGCGTATCCGACCATCACCCCGGGCGTCTCCATCGAGGAGGTCGTCGAGCGCCACATGGTCGGCGAAGGGGAACGCGCGGCCGTCGTCGCCCTCGATGACGCGGTGGTGGGCATCCTCTCCGTCAGCGATGTGCGCCGCGTCCCGCGCGAGGCCTGGGCCAACACGCCCGCCCAGCGCGCCATGACGCCGCGGGACCGCGTGCTCACCGTGCAGGCCGAGACGCCCGCGCTCGAGGTGCTGCACCAGCTCGGCGCGAACCGCCTCAACCAGGTCCCCGTGCTCGAAGCAGGCCGTATGGTCGGCATGATCACCCGGCGCGAGCTGCTGGAGCGGGTCGAACTCGCCGAGTCGCTGGAGCGTCGTCCCGAATAGGCCGTTCGAGAGCCCCGTTATGCCCGGGAAAACGAGCCCGAGTGGCCATATCAAATCGATAGCGCGCATGCGAGGATTTGATCGTGGGCCGAGTGGCGATCAAATCGCCCGGCGCACGGCGTGCGGTGGTCAGGCCCGCCCGCACGGAAATGGAGAGAAGATTGACTAGCGCTCCCGTCCACATCGCAACCGAGCCCCACCACCAGGCGGTCGCCTGCACCGTGTGCGATGGCCAGGTGAAGTGGGTGGTCGAACGCGCTTCCGGCCGGGTTGTTCGCAAGCGCTGCGATCACTGCGGGTCCGGGAGTCACCCGGTTCGTGAGGCTGGCCGGGCAGCCTAGGATGCAGGGCAGTGCCGGTACGGAAGACCATCCGCGACTTCGTCGAGACCGCGACCGAAGTCCTTGAGCCCTCCGAAGCCGATGTCCGGGCCGTACAGCCCGAGACCTCGCAGGCGTCCTCCACCTCCGAGGTCCCGCCCGAGGAGCGCAGGCTCAAGCCAGCCGCGCACATTCACCCCGATTCGAAGGAACGAGAGAGGGAGCACCGTGGCTACTGATCTCCGCAGACGCCGCCCCGAACAGGAGTCCCTCTTCTTCGCAGGTGAGGCCCTTGGCCGCGTGATTGCCTCCGAGGCCCCCACGGACGAATGGTTCGCGAGCGCGCACGCCGCACTTCGTGACTGCACCCTCGCCGTCGAAACGCAGCTCCATGCGCTGAACTCCCCGGGCGGCATCGGCGGCGATGTCCGCCGCGGCGAGCCCCGGCTGCTCCCCGCGCTGGGCAAGCTTGAAGCCGCTCTCGCCCGCCTCCTCGTGGACTTCTGGGAGGCGGAGGCCATCCCCGCGAATGGCCGGCCCGTGTTCGTCCCGCGCCTCCAGGCGCTTGCGAACGAGCTGCGGGACCTGGCCAACCAGGAGTGGAACTTCGTCTACGACGTCCAGAACGAGCCCGGCGGCATCGACTAGGCGCTCCGGTCCGGCTCCAACCCTCGGCCCCTTCGTCGGCTGTGGCGAAGGGGCCGTTTGGCGAGCTGGCTACTCGTCGTCGTCGTCCTCATCGTCGTGATCGTGTTCGGCCGCGGCTGCCGCCGCCCGGGCGGGCACCAGGGCGATGTCCCGCGCTTCGCCGCGGCTGCCCTTCTTCGCCGGCACGTTCTTCAGCGTCTCGCCAAGCGCTGCGATCTGCTCGCCTGCGGTGCCCTTCGGCGCGATCACCATCGCCGCACCGCTGTCGCGGAGCGCGCGCAGCTCGGCCATCGGGGCATCCGCGGTGACGTTCACAAGAAGCGGTGCGCTCGCGAACGAGGCGATTCGCACCAGCTGCAACTGCGTCGCGAGCGTCATGTTCCCCGGCGTGCGCGTGACGTACAGCCCGTCCAGCCCCATCGGCGCCAGTGAGCGCAGGGTCGTGTCATCCAGCGCGGAACTCGCGACGGCGACGTGTCCCATGCGGTCGGTGTCGACCGCCGTCGCGTCCGTACCCTCGAGGGTGCAGACCACGAAGTCGCAGCCCGCGGCCCGCAACGCCTCGGCGCCTGCTTCGTCGAGCGCAGGGAGCACCGCGCCCGCCACCGCCTTCGTGCCCTTGAGCGATTCCACCAGCGGCACTGCCGCCGTGGCCGTCGCGGCTTCGATGAGCACGACGTCGGCGCCTGCCTCGGCGGCAGCCTTTGCCGCCGCGATGTCGCCCGCGAGCGTGCCCAACAGCAGCTGGCGCGGCTTCTCCCGCGTCGTCGCGCTGAAGCCGATGCCGTTGCTCTCGCGCCGTCCCAGCCGCGCGATCCGCTTTTGAAGCTCACTCATGCCATTCCTCCCGTGGTGTTCTCCCGTGGCGTGCCACGGACGACTTCGCCGCCTTTGACCACGGCGATGAATGCGTCTGGTTCGGCCAGCACCGTGAGGCCCGCGAGCGGATCCCGCGGCAGGACCACGAAGTCCGCGTGCTTGCCCGCTTCGATGCGGCCCGCCGGCACCTTGAGCAGGTCTGCCGCCCGGGCGGTTGCCGCCATGAGCGCCGATGCCGGTGTGAGCCCGTGCTCGCCCATCCGCAGGATCTCCTGCGCGTTTTCGCCCGGCCGGTTGAGCGGCGTGCCCTGGTCGGTGCCCATCGCGACGCGCACGCCCGCCCGCACCGCGGCCTCGAAGCTGCGCGCATGGTCTTCCAGGACCGCGTTCGACTTGTCGATCATGTACTGCGGTACGCCCGCCGTGGCGCCGTGCGTGGCCATCGCCCACGGCGCGGTCAGCGTTGCGACGAGGTACGTGCCGCGCTCCGCCATGAGCTGGAGCGCCTCGTCATCGAGCCAGACGCCGTGCTCGATGGAGTCCACCCCGGCCCGGATGGCGTTCTTGATGCCGTCCGTTGCCTGGGCGTGCGCGGCCACTACCCGGAACGCCTTGTGCGCTTCTTCGACGCCCGCGGCCAGCTCTTCGCCCGTGAACGAGGGTGATCGCGGGTCGACGCCCGCCGTGAGCACGCCCCCGCTGGCGAACAGCTTTATGGCCGTCGCGCCCGCGCGAAGCTGCTCGCGCACGGCCTTGCGGACTTCGTCCGGCCCGTCGGCCTCGCGCGCGATGAAGCCGTGGCCGTGGCCCCCCGTCATCGTCACCCCGAGCCCGGCGGCGAGCATACGCGGACCGTCGATGAGCCCGGAATCGATGGCGTGCGCGAGGTCGATGTTGAGCCGCTCGGCCGCGCCGAGGTCGCGCACGGTCGTGACTCCCGCATGCAGGGTCCGGCGCGCATGCTCGGCGGCTTTCCAGGCGCGCACGGGCACGGGCTCGCTGACCATGGTGTTCAGGGCCGCCGCCTCGCCCGAACTTGTGATGTGCACGTGGCAGTCGATCAGCCCGGGGATGACGAAGCCCCCGGCCGCATCAAGGGCCGGGCCACCCTCGCCGCCCTGCCCCGGCGCGGCGACCGCCTCGATCATGCCCGCGCGGCAGCGCACATCCGCCGCGCGGAACCGGCGGGCCTCGGAATCGAACACGAGGCCGCCCCGGATGATGAGCACAGCATCAACTGGCATGGCTATCGAATGCGGCGAAGGTCACCGTCCCCATTGTGGGGCACCCGCCGCCGCAGATGCGAGCAATCCGTCTCGCGAAGGACCGGGCGGGCCCGGGCGCGCTCGTTGCCAGCACCTTGCCACCTCTCACGGCATCATGGGCCGATGCCGCGCCTTTCGACGACAGTGACCGCCTGGCGCGAGCCGCGGGAGGCCGATCGCCTTCCGCCGCTGCCGCCGCGAACGGCTCGCGCCCGCCGGGCATGGGCCATCCCCGTGCTTCTGCTCCTCGCGGCGATCGTTGCCGGGGGCTGCACGGGAAGCGGCGAGCCCTCGACCGCGGGACCCTCGCTGGCGGACGCGAATTCGTCCCCGGGCACGACGCCCCCGGCCGAACCGTCCGGGCCGCTCCCGAAGCTGCGGGCCGAGGAGTTCGCCCGCGGTTTCACCCGCCCCACCTTCGTCACCCACGCCGGCGATGGCAGCGGCCGCCTCTTCGTGGTCGAAAAGCCCGGCCGCATCCGCGTCATCCGCAATGGCGCCGTGGAAAGCCAGCCCTTCCTCGATATCACCTCCGTCGTTCAATCCAGCGGCAACGAACAGGGCCTCCTCGGGCTGGCCTTTCACCCGGGGTTTGCCAGCAACGGCCGCTTCTTCGTCGCCTACACGGGCCGGGATGGCACGAACACGTTCGCCGAGTACCGGGCGAGCGGCGGCAAGGGCGACCCGGCCAGCGCGCGTGTCCTCCTCGCTATCCCGGACAAGTACCCCAACCACAACGGCGGCATGCTCGCCTTCGGCCGGGATGGGTACCTCTACCTCGCCACGGGTGACGGCGGAAGCTCCGGCGACCCGGACGGCAACGGCCAGAATCCCGGCGCACTCCCCGGCAAGCTGCTCCGCATCGATGTCGATGCGCCCGCACGCCCGTACGGGATCCCGCCCTCGAACCCCTTCGCCACCCGTGCAGGCGCGCGCCCGGAGACCTGGGCCTTCGGCCTGCGCAATCCGTGGCGCTTCAGCTTCGACCGAGCCACCGGCGACCTCTGGATCGCGGATGTCGGCCAGAACGCCTACGAGGAGGTCAACCGCCAACCCGCGGACAGCAAGGGCGGCGAGAACTACGGCTGGAACACCATGGAAGGCCTCCATTGCTACGGCGCTCCGACATGCGACCGCTCGGGCAAGGCGCTTCCTGTCCACGAGTACAGCCACTCGCTCGGCTGCTCCATCACCGGCGGCTATGTCTATCGCGGGAAAGGCCTCCCCGCGCTGGCCGGGGCCTACCTGTACGTCGATTACTGCCGTGGCGATGTCACGGCCCTTCGCCAGCAGGACGGCGAATGGAAGCCCGAGGTCCTGGGCAAGGCGGAGAGCATCAGCTCATTCGGCGAGGACGAGGCGGGCGAACTCTACCTCACCGGCGACAGCTCCGGCGCCGTCTACCGGCTCACCGCCGCTTCCGTGCCCTAGCGCCCGCCAGGCCCCATACTGCGGCTGCTCGCGACGTTCGCGCCGGCGAGAACGAATCCGCGGAGGAACGCATGAAGCTCGCAATCAGCCTCGGCTACTCGGGCGCCAACATGGCGATGCCCGTCAAGTATGTCCAGGAAGCCGAGGCCATGGGCTACGACTCGGTCTGGACGGCCGAAGCCTACGGCTCGGACGCCATCACCCCGCTCGCCTACCTGGCCGCGGTCACGACGAAGATCCGCCTCGGCACCTCGATCATGCAGGTGCCCGCGCGCACGCCCGCCATGTGCGCGATGACGATGGCCACCCTCGATGCCCTCTCCGGCGGCCGCGCCATCTGCGGCCTCGGCCTCTCCGGCCCGCAGGTGGTCGAAGGCTGGCACGGTGTGCCCTACGGCAAGCCCAACGCCCGCCTGCGCGAATACGTCGCCATTCTCCGCGCCATTTGGGCACGCGAAAAGCCGGTCGAGTTCCACGGGCAGGAGTACAACCTCCCCTACACCGGCCCCGGCGCGACGGGCCTGGGCAAGCCCCTCAAGAGCATCCTTCACCCGAAGCAGGTGCCGGTCTACATCGCCAGCCTCGGACCCGCCAACATCCGCCTCACCGCCGAAATCGCCGACGGCTGGATCCCTGCATGGTTCTCCCCGTACCACATGGACGTCTTCAAGAAGGACCTCGAGGCAGGCTGGGCGAAGGCCGGCAAGAGCGGCAAGGACTTCGAGATCCTCGGCGGCGGCAGCGTCCAGATCACCACGGACGTGAAGTCCGCCCTCCAGAAGGTGAAGCCCGGCGCGGCCCTGTACATCGGCGGCATGGGCGCCAAGGAGAAGAACTTCTACAACGAGCTCTTCATCAAGTACGGCTACGCCGACGAAGCGAAGTACATCCAGGAGCTCTACCTCAGCGGGCGCAAGCAGGAAGCCGCCGAGGCCATCCCAGACGAGTTCGCCGACGAGATCTCGCTGATCGGCCCCGCCGACCGCATCCGCGAGCGCTTCAAAGTCTGGCAGGACTGCGGCGTCACGACCTTCCGCGTGGGCTCCAACGACCCGGAGGCCCTCCGGCTCATGGCCGACATCACGGGCGCCTCCAAGGGCGGCACCGACTAGGGCGAGCCCCCCAACGGATCCGCGAAGGCCCTCTCCCCACGCCGGGGCGGGGGCCTTTGATTTAGTGGGGGACTTCTTCGAGTGTGAGCGGCACGACCGCGCGCAGGTGCGTGCCTTTGCCCGGCTCGCTCTCCACGTTGAACGTCCCGCCGAGGCGCGTCGCACGTTCCCGCATCGACCGCAGCCCCAGGTGCCCGGGGAATTCGCCGCCGCTATCGAACCCCGTGCCGTTGTCCCGGATGTCGAGCGTGGCGATGCCGCCCGCGCACTCCAGCTTCAGGTCGACGTGCGTCGCGCGGGCGTGCTTGACCACGTTGTGCAGCCCCTCCTGCGCGATGCGGTAGAGCGCCTCCTTGGCGGGCAGCGTCGTGGCGGGCTCTTCGCAGAGCTCGGCATCGACTTCCACGCCGTAGCGCGCCCGCGTCGAGGCGACCTGCTTCTTGATCGCCGCGACGAGCCCCTCGCCCTCCAGGGATTCCGGCCGCAATTCGAAAATGAGGGCCCGCATCTCGGCCAGGCCGGCCTCCGCCAACGAAAGCACGTAGTCCACCGGGTCCTTCGCCTTCTCGGGCGACCGATCGAGGAGCGTACGCGCCGTCCGCGCCCCGAGCGCGATGCCATACAACGCCTGCGACACGCTGTCGTGCAGCTCCCGCGCGAGCCGTTGCCGCTCTTCCACCGCAGCCAGCGACTGGGCCTGTTCGTACAGCCGCGCGTTCTCGATGGCGAGCGCCGCGCGCCGCGCGAGCGCCGTGAAAAGCCGCTGCTCATCCGGCGTCCAGCGGTGCGGGCTCGTGTAGGCGCCGTTGAGAATCGCGAAGAGCTCACCGTTGACGAACACCGGCACCTCGATGAGCGCGCGGATACCCAGCGCGTACGCGCGCCCCTGCGTGCTCTCCGGCCGCAGTTCGCTCGCCGTGAACACGTAGCCGGGGCCGCGAAGCCCGATCCGCTCGAACACTGCCGCACGGCCGGCCTCCGCGAACGACTCGACCACACGGTCGACCGCCTCTTCGGGCGCGTTGCTCGAGGCGATGATCGCCGGCCGCACGGCTCCCGCGTCCCACATCGTCAGCGACGAGTAGTCCGGCCCCAACATCCCCGTCACCGCGTCGAGCAGCGCCCGGAGCACGTCGTCCAGCCGCAGTGAGCGATGCAACTCCTGGTCCGCCTGGTAGAGGGTCTCCAGCTGCCGGTTCCGGTCGCTCAACTCGGAGAAGAGCCGCGCGTTCTCGATCGCGACGGAAGCCTGGCTCGCGATGGCTCGGAGGAATGCGACCTCGGCGGCGCCCGGCAGCTCGCCCTCGCGGTAGTACAGCACCAGCACGCCGCGCAGACGGTCGCGATACACGAATGGCACGCGTACCACCGATTCCCACTCGACGTTGCTGATCAACGGGCGCAGGTCGGCGAAGCCGGGGTGCGCGAGCACACGCCGGCGGGCGTCCGGTATCACCGCGACCTCGCTGAAGTACTCCAGCTCCTCGGCCGCGAACTGCATCGCGATGCGGTGGAACTCCGCCAGGTAGCCCTCGGGCAGCCCGTGCGACCCGCCCACTCCCAGTGGCGACCCCTCCACCTGGTCGAGCATCACCGCGCAGCCGATCGCGCTCGTGCCCCGCACCACGTCCTCCGCGAGCGCATCCAGTACCTCTTGGAGCGGCCGGTCGAACGTCAGGGTGGCGGCGATGCGAGCGAGCGCCTCGCTCTGGCGCCGCCCCTGCTCGGACTCCGCGAACAGCCGCGCGTTCTGGACGGCGACCGCCGCCTGGTTCGCGACCGCCGTCATGATCGGCGCGATATCGGCCGTGAACGGGTCCGCCCCCGCGTGGAAGGTGTTGAGCGTGCCCAGGAAGGCGTCGTGGTAGTGCAGCGGCGTCACCACCGCCGACTCCCAGCGCGCATCCCGCAGGTACGTCTGGATGTGCGCCGGGAGTGGCGAAAGCAACATCTGCGTGCGCGCGTCCCGCAGGACCATGGGCCGCCGGCTTTCCGCCACCATCCCCGCGGGCGAGACGCCACTGGCGAGCAGCGCGGCCCCGATCGCTTCAGTGAACCCCTCGGGCAGTCCCGATGCGCCCCATGAGGTCAGCCGGAAGGGGTCGCCGTCGTCGTGCAGTGTAATCGAAGCCGCGAGGGCGCCCGTCGCCTCGCGCGCATCCGCCGCCATTTCCGTGAGCGTGCGCGTCATCGGCTGGTCGAGCGTGAGCTGCGAGGCGATGCGGGCGAGCGCCTCGGTCTCGCGCAGCCGCTGTCCGCGCTGGGCGAACAGCTCGGCGTTCTGGATCGCGACGGCCGCCTGGCTCGCGAAGGCCGTCGCGAGCCGCACGTGCTCGGCACGGAAGGCATCGACTTCGCGCCGCGAGACGGTGAGCGCGCCGATCACCCGGTCCTGCGCGATCAGGGGGACCATGATCTGCGACCGGATGTAGCTGAACGCCTGGTCCCCCATGTGCGTCCCGAGCAACTCCTTCGCCGCGAGAGCGTGCTCGTCGGTGCCGCGGACGTCCGCGGTAATGGAGGGCTCGCCCCGGCGCATGCACTCCACCAGGTGGTTCCCGGGCGGGATCGCCAGCCGCAGGCCGATGGCCGCATCCTCGCGCTCGAACTCCCCGCGCGATTCGATGATCACGACCTCGTCGTGCTCCATGCGGATGATCGCCGAGCCGCTGTAGGGGATCACGCGCCTGAGGTTCTGCAGGATCGAACCGAGCAGCGGCTGCAGGTCCAGCGTTTGCGACGTGCTCAGGCTCACGTCGAGCAGGGTCTCCGCTTCGCGGCTGCGCGCCTCGGTTTCCGAGAAGAGCCGCGCATTCTCCACCGCAACCGCGATGAAGTCGGCGATGCCGCGCGCCAGCCGCACCCGCTCGGGTGTGTAGTACCCGGGCACGTCGAAGGCGAGCGCGACGTATCCGAAGGTCGTGCCCTTGCTCACCAGCGGTATCGCCAGCCACGACACGATGTACGTGAACGCCTGGTCGAGCGCCGTTCCCGCGAACGCCTGGTATGCCTTCGCCGCGGGCGTGTCGCCGCGCACGTCGTCGATCGCGACGAAGCGGCCCTGCGACAGTTCCCGCGCCAGGTAGCCCGTCGTGTCCCGTCCCGTCTCCAGTCGCGCCCGCGCCTCGTACTCCGAGATCGACGGGCCGCGCCGCTGCAGCACGCGCGGCACGTTGTTCTCAATCACCTGGATCGATGCCGCCCGGTACCCGACCACCTCGTCGAGCCGGTCCAGTACAAGCGACAGCAGCTCCTCCAGGTTCAGCGTCGAAGCGAGCCCGCGTGAGACGTCCAGCAGGGTTCCCAGCTCGCGGCTGCGCGCACCCGTCTCCTCGAAGAGCCGCGCGTTCTCGATCGCCGCTGCCGCGTGCGAGGCGATGCCGAGCGCAACGTTGGCGTGCCTCCGGCCGTAGTGGCCCGGCCGCTCTCCGGACATGCTCAGCACCCCGATGATCCGGTCCTGGTTCAGGAGCGGCACCGCCATCCAGGACCGCACGTATTCGAACGGCTCGCTTGAGAGCTGCGGCCCGAGCACCTCCCGGTACCGCCGTGCCGCCATCGAATCGTCCTGCACGTCGTCGATGATCACCGTCTGGCCGCGCTGGAGGATCTCCTTGAAGTCGTCGGCGTGGGCGAGCGAATATCGCAGGCCCACGGTGGATGGCGCGCCACTGGGCTGCGCCGGCGTGCGCGCCTGCAGCACCACCAGGTCGTCTTCGTCGCTCGTGAACAGGGTCGCGCCGCTATAGCCGACGACATCGCGAAGCTGGTCGAGCAGTACGTTCACCAGCTGGTCGAGGTCCAGCGTAGAAGCCGCGGCGCGCGCCGCGTTCACTACCGCCTCGAGTTCGCGCCCGCGTTCCGTCGCCGCCTCGAAGAGCCGCGCGTTCTCGATCGCGACCCCGGCCTGCGCCGCGAAGGCGAGCGCGACATCGGCATGCCGCCGCGTGAAATACCCGACCTCGGGCCGCGACATGTTCAGCATGCCCACCACCCGGTCGTTTACCACCATCGGCACCGCGAGCCATGCGCGAATGTGCGGGTTGGTCGAAATGAAGGCGGCGTCGCCACCGTTCGCCTCGCGGTAGTCGATCGCGATGGGGTCGTCGCCGCGAGCGTCGTCCACGACCACCGCGTGCCCCTGTTCCAGCTGTTCCCAGATGCGCCGCAACCGTGCCGCGGGGAATCGCAGTCCCACCGCCAGCGGCGACGAGTACTCGCCGGGTTCACGATGGCCACCGAGGATCGTCAGGAAGCCGTTCTCGAAGGTGAGAATCCCGGCGGCCTGGTAGTCCACGATCTCCTTCAGCTTCTGGACGATCTGTTCCACGAGCTCGCGCGGTTCGAGCGTCGAACTGAGGCTGTTCGAAACCTCCAGCAGCGTGCCGATCTCCCGCGTGCGCTCGTCCACGAGCCGCTCCAGCACGGCCTCCGTCTCGACCTGCTCCGTGATGTCGCGCACGACCCCGAGCACATGCGCCTCGCCCTGGTACGTGATTGGCGTGGCGAAAATCTCCACGGGGAACTCGCTGTGGTCGGCCCTCAGCGCGACCGCCCGGACGCGGTGCCCCTGCCCCTGCCGGGAACCCTGCACGAGCGCGCGCACGAGGCTCTGGTATTGGGGATGCAGGAACTCCGTCACCGGCACCGTCGTGAACTCGTCCGCCGACCGCCCGTGCATGCGGCAGAGCGCCGGGTTCACGGTCACCACCTGCATATCGGTGTTGAGGATGAGCATCCCGTCGCTGGTGGCCTCGAACATGCTGCGATAGAGCTGCTCGCGCTCGCGCAGCTCGAGTTCGCGGCCCGAGAGTTCCGCCGTCATGTCGTTGAAGGATGCGGCGAGCATGGAAAGTTCGTCATTTCCGTGCATTTGTGGAATGTGCACGGCGTAATCGCCGCGTGCCACCGCCCGCGTCCCTTCCAGCAACGCCCGCACCCGCCGCAAGACGAACAGGTCACCGATCGCCCATGCCGCCGCGAGCGCCAGCAGCGCCACGACGCCGAGCCCGAGCAGGTTCTGTCGCAACGACCGGTCCACGTCGGCGTACACGGTGGAGGTCGGCACCCCGACGGCGACATAGGCGATGACGCCTTCGTCCGAGAACACCGGCTTGTAGCCGTACAGCCGCTCGACGCCGTCCGAATCCCGGCTCGTGAGCGATCCCGGGACGGGTTCGCCGGCGACCGCCACCTCCTGGAGGCGTGTCTGCTCGATGTTCGTGCCCGCCAGACGCTCCCATTCCGCCGAGCGGAAGAGGATTCTCCCCGTGCGGTCGAGCAGCACCGAGATGCTGTTGGGGGGCAGGGTGGTCGCGCTCCCGATGTGGTTGATCGCCTCGATGTCGAAGGAGCCGCCGATGATCGCGACCGGCAGCCCCTTTTCGCCCGCGATCGGCTCGGCGAAGGACACCGCCGCGCGCCCGGTCAGAGGCTCGGTCGTGACATACCCGCCCGACGCGTGCCGCCCCGTCGCCACCGCCTCCTGGAAGGCGTCGAGCCCGGCCACACTGAGCCGGCTCGTGCGGTCGGTCGAGCTGCAAAGGACGTCGCCGTCCATGTTCGCGACCCAGAGCACGCCCAACTCCGGGTTCTCGGGACGCACCGACCGCAGGATCGACTGGCACGCCTCCGGGTCGACTGCGCGAATCTCCCGCACGGCTGCCAGCGCCCGGAGTACGCGGCGGGCGTGCTGGATGCTCGCCGACACGTCCCGCGCCACGAGGTCCGAAAGCTGGAGCGTCTCCGCGGTGGCGTCGTCGTGGGCCTGGTCGCGCCGTTCGGCGGTGGTCCAGAACACGAGCGCGAGCGCGGGGAGCACGGCGAGCGCCACCAGCAGCAGAAGCCGCGCGCGCAGGGTGAGCGAAGGGATGCGGGGCATGGCGCCCTTAGTGCTCGGCCAGCTGTTCCGCCGGCACCAGCCCCGCGCGCACGGCGTGGAGGGCGGCCTGCGTGCGGCTCTGCACGCCAAGCTTGCCGAGGATGTTCGAGACGTGCGTCTTCACCGTCTTCTCGCCAATCATCAGGTCCCGCGCGATCTCCTTGTTCGCGCGGCCCACCGCGAGCAGCTTCAGCACGTCGGTCTCGCGCTCCGTGAGCGGCTCCGGCTGCTGTTCCGGCTGACGCATCTCGCGCATCAGCCGCGCCGCCGCCTGGGGCGAAAGTTGCACCTGGCCCTGCGCCGCGGCGCGGATCGCCTTGCGCAGCGCGTCCGCCTCGGTGTCCTTGAGGAGATAGCCGATCGCCCCGGCGCGCACGGCCCCCACGACCGACGCATCCTCAAGCACGCTCGTGAGCGCGATGACCTCGACATCCGGAAGCTCCTTGCGGATGTGCCCGATCGCCGTGATCCCGTCCATCACCGGCATCAGCAGGTCCATCAGCACTACGTCCGGCTGGAGGTCGTGCGCCATCTTCAGCGCCTCGGCGCCGTTCTCGGCCTCGCCGATCACCTCCAGCTCCTCGTCCAGCCCGAGGAACATCTTCAGGCCCTGGCGCACCACGCTGTGGTCGTCGGCGAGCAGGATGCGAATCGTCACGGTTCCTCCCCGGCCGGCGCACCGGGGCGCCGCCCTCGCGCCACTGTACTCACCAAAAAACGGCTGGGAAAGGAAAAACGGCCGCGCCCACGCAAATTCAGTCCAAAGGATGACTCGGCGCTCGGCCCGCCGGCGGACGGGCGCCCTCCCCGATGTGCATCGCGTCATCCAGTGCCGCGAGGAGCGCCGCCTTCCGTGCCACGAACCCGCTCTCGGTGACGATCTCGGAACGCCGCGGCCGCGCGAATGGCGCGTCAATCACTGTCGCGATTTGCCCCGGCCGCGGCGACATCACCGCCACGCGGTCCGAGAGCAGCAGTGCCTCCTCCACATCGTGCGTGACGAAGAGCACCGTGCGCCCGTGCCGCAGCCATACCTCCTGCAGCCAGGCCTGCATCTCCCGCCGCGTGATGGCGTCCAATGCCCCGAACGGCTCGTCGAGCAGGAGGGTGCTCCCGGGCGTCAGGAACGTACGCAGGAGCGCGAGCCGTTGGCGCATACCCCCGCTGAGCTGGGCCGGCCAGGCACGTTCGAACCCCGCCAGGCCGAACGCCTCGAAGAGTGCCAACGCCTGCTCCCGGGCCTGCCGCCGGGCTACACCGGCGATCTCGGCGCCGAGCGAGGCGTTGGCGAGTGCCCGCCGCCACGGGAGCAGGAGGTCCTTCTGCGGCATGAACGCGGCCAGGCCGGGATGCCCTGCCGCGTCCCGGCCCCCGACCTCCGCCTCGCCCGCTTCCGGGGTTAGCAAACCCGCGAGGATACGCAGCAGCGTGCTCTTCCCGCAGCCGCTCGGCCCCACGAGCGAGACGAAGGCCCCCTCCTCGGCCTCCAGCGAGACATCGTCGAGCACGGGGACCACGCGCTCCCCGCGGAACGCGTGGCTCACATGCCGCACCGCGAACCCGTTCACGCGCTACTTCCCGGGAAGGTAATCGTTCGTGTACGCCTTCGTCGTGTCCACTGGCTTCGTCGTCAACCCGGCCTCCCGCACGAACTTTTCGAACTCGGACCAGATTGCGGCATCCTGCAGCCCCCACGCGCGGCCCTTGTCGACGTACCGCGTCGCCAGGTAGCTCGCGCTTGCCGTGAGCAGCTTCTCATCCGCTTCCGGCGCGTTCTTCTTGATCGCCGTCACCGACTCCTTTGGCCTGCTCATCGCGAGTTCGTACCCCTTCGCGGTCGCGGCGAGGAACCTCCGCACGGTCTCCGGGTGCTTTGCGACCATGTCCTCACTCGTGATCAGGACCGGTGTGTACCAGTCCGGGATGCACTTCGTGTAGTCGATGAACGGGATTGTGTTCACCTGTTTCTTCTCGATCTCTTTCGCGCGAACGCCATCCCAGCCGTCGAAGATCCAGGCGAAATCGAACTTGTTCTGTTCGAACCCGACCAGGTAATCGACATCGCCGACTTCGACGAATTTCACGGCGTTTGCATCGCCGCCGTCGCAGGTCACGAGCTTCTTGATGAGCGCCGTCTCCAGGGCCCCGCCGAAGCCGCCGTACGTCTTGCCCGCGAGGTCCTTCGGCCGCTTGATGTTGTCATCGGAGAGCGACATCAGGCTCGAGGTGTTGTGCTGGATCACGGCCGCGATCGAGACGATCGGAACGCCCTCGGCCCGGGCCGGGATCACGGCCTCCTGGATGCTGACGCCGAAGTCCGCCTTTCCCGCCGCCACCACCTGTTCGACCCCGCCCGTCGCCGGCTCGACGATGGTCACGTCCAGGCCCTGGTCGCGATAGAAGCCCTTTTCCTTCGCGATGAAGAGCCCGGCGTGGTTGGTATTCGGCGTCCAATCGAGCATGACGGTCACCTTCGTCAGGGAACCGCCCTTGTCGTCCTTGCCGCCGCAGGCGGCCGTTGCCCCGGCCACCCCCAGCACCAGCGCGGCGACGACCACCCATCGTCCGATGTTCATTCAGTTTCCTCCCTCGAAATCAGGTGCGCCCACGGCGCCGCAACCCGGAACAGGGCCTGCACCGCGGCGAAGAGGGCCACGCTCGTCAGCGAAATCACCGCGATGGCCACGAACAGCTCGTCCGTCCGGAACGACGCCCGTGACCGGTTGATCAGGAGCCCGAGCCCATGGCCCGAACTCGTCCCCACCCATTCGCCCACGACCGCCGCGGTGACGGCGTAGGCGGCGGCGATCTTCAGGCCGGCGAAGAACGCCGGGATGGCCGCCGGGACACGCACGTGCCGCAGCACCTCCCAGCGGTTCGCGCCCATCGACCGCACGAGCGCGATCATGTCGGCGTCCGCGCCGCTCAATCCGTCCACGGTGCTGACGACGATGGGGAAGAAGCCCACCATCGCCACCACCAGCACCTTCGGCGTCATCCCGAACCCGAACCACACAATGAGCAGCGGTGCGAGCGCGATCATCGGGATCGTCTGCGATATCACCAGCAGCGGGTAGAGCACCCGGCGCACGAGCGGCACGCTCGCGATCACCGATGCCAGCACGACGCCCATGACCGCCGCCCACACGAGCCCAATGACCGCTTCCAGAAGCGTCACGCGGGTGTGCGCCGGGAGCGTGCCGCGAATCTCGACGAACGCATCCCACACCCGGCTGGGCGCCGGCAGGATGTACGGCTTCGTATCAAGCAGCGCGACCGAAAGCTCCCACAGACCCACGAGCGCGACCAGCAACGCCGCCGCCGGCGCGTAGTCGCGCGCTGCCCGCGCCAGCCGCCATCGCGCCGCGGAGGTCACGCTCGCCACTTCCCCGTGAGGCTGCCGATGGTGGGTTGGACCGCCACGTCGCGCGTCTGCTCGACCTTGAGCACGGTCACGAGCCCGTTCGCGCCCGCCGCCAATACCGCTTCGTGGGCTTCGCGGGCGACCCGCCACACGGCGTCGGGCTCGCCTTCGATGGTGGTGCCCAGGGCGCCAACCTCGTACGCGAGCCCGGACCCGGCGATCACGCGGATGGCGGCTTCGATGTGCTTGTAGGTGTCGCCCTCCACCCCGGGCGGGAAGGCAAGGCATTGGATTTCGACGATCACGGCTTCCTCCACGGCCTGCCGTACCGTCCCGGGAACACGAACGCCGGGGACTTCTCCCCGGCGTCAACGGCGACGGCCACCCGGGGAGAAGCACGTGGGGTGCCTCCCGCATCCGCGGGCTGCGTCCACGCCGCTTCCCTACGCCCGCATTACCGGGATCAGGTTCCTGGAGTTGCTCCCTGCGGAGCTCTCAGCCTCTCGGCTCCCCCAGCGGCATGCCAATTTGCAGTGTTGGGGGCACGCTACACCCGTCGCGCAGCGCTCGCAATCGGCGCGACGAAAGCGGCCCGGGTCACCCCGGGCCGCCTGGACGCGCTCGATACCGCGGTCAGTACTGGGCGGACGCTGTCGAGCCGCCGCGGTGCTGATGCCGCGTCGATGTGCCGGATGTCGAGCCGGAGGCGCCGCCCTTCTCCGGGCAGTCCTCCTTCCCCGCCTTCGGCGTCGCCGGTGCGCCCGGGTCGGCCGGCGCCGGGGTCGTTTGCGGGGCTGGCGTGGGCGCATCGCCCCCGCTTTGCGCGAACGCATCGCCCCCGCTTTGCGCGAACGCAACCGACCCGCCCACCAGCGCGACCGCTCCAAGCGGCAGCGCGAGCGCGAGCGCGCGAACCCTGTTCATCGTCATACGCAACCTCCTGTCTTGCTCGGCGAGATCTCTGCCTCAGCCGAATGTACCGGCCCGGTGAGAAAGAAGAGGTCTGTTTCTCGCTGCAAGTGCGTACACCGGCTCTCCGCACTCATTCCTGAGAATGAGCTGAGAAATACCTCGCCCCAATCCCGGGGAAGCTATTCGTACAATGGGTGAAAGACGATCCCCGTACCGAGTTTCGGGTGGAAGAACGTCGACTTCTGCGGCATCCGCTCGCCCTGGTCCGCCAACGACATCACCGAGTCAATTCCTACGGGGCTGATCAGAAACACCGCGGTGTCGCCTTCCGCCCGCTCGATCGCCTCCCGGGCGTCGTGGGTGTATTCGACCGCGCCCAGCCGGAGGTCGTCGTCGCCGATGGCCCACAGCGGGGCGAGCACGCCGTAGCGCAGCAGGTTCGGAGAGATCCCCGCCCACTCGGCGCTATAGCCCGATGGCGCGATCGCTCCTGCGACTTCCGGCCCGCGCGGCGTGAGGATATGCGCCATGCCCGGGTCCAGGTTTAGCGCCACGATGCTCTCCGGGTTCGCGGCCAGCCGCGCCTCGAACTCGCGCGCTCGGTCGGAGATGTCGCCGATTGGCTTCACGGACTCGATCACGAAGCTGTCGCTCAGCACCTGCTCCCAGTTGGCCGGTGCCCGTCGCGGCACGATACGGTGAATCGGGCGGATCACGAGCCCCGGGTCTGCCGCTGGCACAATCGCCGTCATCGCGAACCGCGCCGGGTGATCGAGCGCGAGCGTGCTCTGCCGTTCCAGCATCGCATTGCGGTAGTTCACCGCCGTCTCGTAGCGGTGGTGGCCGTCGGCGATGTAGAAGCTCTCGGCGAGCAGGGGCGCCAGGAACCGCATCTCCAGCCGCCCCGCCTCGATGACCCAGAGCCGGTGGCGGTCGCCGTCGATGGTCGTGGCATCGGCGTCGGCGGGTCGCGCCTCGACGGTTTGATCGAGGAACTGGCGGAGCTGGGCCGCGCGGTCGCGCGCGATCATGAAGACCGGGCTGAACTGCACTTTCGTCGCCTCAAGCAGCTTCAGGCGGTCTTCCTTTGGTCCCGACATGGTGAACTCGTGCGGCTTCACCGCGCCTTCATCCCAGGGCTGCGCCTCGACCTCCGCCAGCAGCGCGCGGCGATGGTATTCGCGCCCGCCCTCCACGAAGGTCTGCTCATAGACGTAGAACATCGGGATGTCGTCGCGCTGCACGAACCCGTCGCGTTCCCACGTCGAGAAGAGCGCGGCGACCTTTCCGTATCGTTCATCGCCGCCGTCCGCCAGTTCGAGGTGGACGGCGTTGCGCGCGCTGCGGCCGGCGAGCTGGCGCTGTTCGGCCGGCGAAATCACGTCGTACGGCGGCGCCAGAAGGTCGTCGAGCTTCCCCGCCGCGGCGGTGTAGCGAATACCCCGGAAGGGCCGGAATTGAGGCATCAGTTGGCATCCCTGTGTGCTGGCGGCTCGGTCCCGCGTTTGAACCAGCGGTCTCCCGAACCTAGAATCGCTGAGTCTCCATGCAAGAAAACCCCGGATCCGGCGAGCCCAAAAGGCGAAAAGCGGCCTACTGCGTCTTCTGCCGCATCGTCGCCCGCGAAGAACCCGCCAACATCATCTACGAAGACGACGAGATGATCGTCATCCAGAATGTCCTTCGCTGGGTGCCCGTGATGCTCCTCGCGATGAAGAAGGACCACACGACGCAGGCCGAGCTCTGGGACGACATCGCCCACATCGGCCGCATCGCGCAGCGCATCGGCGCGCAGCTCTGTCCCGGCGGCTTCCGCCTCCTCACGAACTTCGGCTACGACGCCATGCAGAGCCAGGAGCATGGGCACCTGCACATCCTCGGCGGCACCTACCTCGGCCACTACGTGGGTTAGCTCCCCAGCGCCGCGCGCTGCGCCGCGAAGAGCTCGATGATCCCCGCCCGCGCGAGGTCCACCAGCGCATCCATCGCCGCGCGCGAAAACGGCTTTCCCTCGGCCGTTCCCTGCACCTCGACGAAGGCGTCCTCGCCCGTCATCACGACATTGAAGTCCACCTCCGCGGTGGAATCCTCTTCGTAGCAGAGGTCGAGCAGGGGCACGCCCTTCACCACGCCCACCGATACCGCCGCAACCGGCGCGGTGATCGCCGCCGGCGAAACCGTCCCCGCCTTGACCAGCTTCTGCACGGCCATGCTCAGCGCCACGAAGCCGCCCGTAATCGAGGCCGTCCGCGTGCCGCCATCGGCCTGGAGCACGTCGCAGTCCACGGTGATGGTGCGCTGGCCCAGCAGTTCGAGGTTCACCACGCCCCGCAGCGACCGCCCGATGAGCCGCTGGATCTCCTGCGTACGCCCGCCCGGGCGGCCGCGTTCGACCTCGCGCTGACTGCGGGTGTGCGTGGCGCGTGGGAGCATGGCGTACTCCGCCGTCACCCAGCCGCTTTGCGTGTTGCGAAGCCAACCCGGCTGCCGCTCCTCCACGCTGGCCGCGCACAGCACGCGCGTCCGCCCGAACTCGACGATGCAGCTTCCCTCCGCGAAGTCGAGCACGCCCGTCGTGATATTCACCGGCCGCAGCTGCCCCGGCTGCCGGCCATCAATGCGTTGGGTCACGTTTGGAATCCTTCTCCGCGCGAGCCAGCGGGCCCGCGCCCTTCGTCCCTCAAAGCTATGGCCCGCCGCCAGCACGCGCAAAAGAGCCGCCCCGAGACTGCGGACGCTACCGCTGGGTGTGGAGCGTGAGCCGCCGCCCGTCGCTCTCGATCCGCACACGCCCGTCCCGGTCCGTGCGGGCGATGGTGCTCGCCGAGAGCGCTTCGAGCGCCTCGGCCGAGGGGTGCCCGAAGCGGTTGTCCGCGCCGGCCGAGATCACCGCCAGCCGCGCGCCCACCGCCGCCAGGAACGCCGGCGAGCTCGACTTCGACCCGTGGTGGGGAACCTTCAGCACGTCGGCATGGGCATCCCCCATCCTGAGCAGCTCCTCCTGGGCGCGGGTTTCGATGTCAGCCGTGAGGAGCGCCGTGGTCTGGCCGTAGGTCACGCGGAGCACGATGCTCCCGTTGTTGTCGCCTGGTTCCCCGGACCCTTCCGGCGGCCAGAGCACCTCGAACCGCACGCCGTCGAGCTCCCACCAGTCGCCTCGATGCACGCGCCGGGGACGCGGCTCGTCGCGGCCGGACGGGAATACGGCCGCCCCGGCGATGTCGCCCTCCATGCGCACTCCCGTATCGAGGCGGCGAAGGATCGCGCGAAACCCGCCGGAGTGGTCGCCGTCCGCGTGCGTGGCGACCGCCACATCGATGCGCCGTGCCCAGTGCGGCATCACCGCACCCAGCTCCCGCGCGAGCCCGATGCCGCTCGGCCCCGCATCGACGAGCACCCGGTGCCCGGCCGGCGTTGTCACGAGGATGGCGTCGCCCTGGCCCACGTCCAGCACCTCAAGCCGCAGCACCCCGGGGCCGCCGGCCGGCCGCAGCGAAACCATCCATACGAGACCCAGTCCCGCCGCGAAGGCCGCCGCGCTCGCGGGCAGCTTCGCCTCGCGACGGAACGGCTCGGTCGCGCGTTCAGGCGGCAGGTAGCGATACGCCCAACCTCCGGCGGCGCAGAGCATCAGCGCCGCCACGCTCGCGATCACCGGCGACTGAGCCGGCACGGGCGCGGAAGCCCCGGGCACCGCCGCCAACGTCTCCGCGACCCACACGATCGCCGCCAGCGGGTAGTAGGCTGCCAGCCCCGCGACCCAGCCGGCCGGCTCCGAGACCGTGCCCGCCGCCGCGGCCAGCCCCGCAACGGGCAGCGCGATCATGAACAGCGGCGCGCCGATCACGTTCGCCACGGGCCCGATCAGCGAAACTCGCCCAAAGGTCACGGCCGAGATGGGCAGCGTCGCCACCGTCGCCCCGAGCGTCAGCGCGAGCGCGTCGACCGCGGTGCCGGGGGCCCACGGCGAAAGTCGCGCCCTCCGCAACCCGGCGCCAATAGCCCAATCGAGCCAGGGCGAAAACACGATGATCCCCGCGGTGGCGGCAAGGCTCAGCTGGAAGCCGGCATCCGCCGCCAGCCACGGCCATCCGACGGTCAGCACGATCGCGGTCGCCGCAAGCGCGGGCAACGCGCTCTCGGGCCGCCCGGCCCAGCGCCCGAAGAGGAGGACGCCCGCCATCACCCCGGCTCGCACCACGCTGCCCGATGCGCCAGCGACGATGGCATACAGCACGACCAGCAGCGCCGCCGGGAGGACGGCCCATCGCCGGCCGGCCACCGGCACGCAAAACGTGAACGCCAGCCCCGCGAGAAGCATCACGTTCGAGCCGGAGACGGCGACGATGTGTGCCAGCCCGGTCGCGCGGAAGTCGTCGTACAACTCCGGCGGGATGGTGCCGTCCCGCCCGAAGGCGATGCCGCTCGCGAGCGACGCCTCCGGCTCGGGGAGCGCACGCTGCGCCGCCCGGTCGAGGGCCGAACGCAGCCGCCAGAGCGCCGTCCGTGCGCCTGGCGGCGCCTCCGCCAGCGCCTCCATCCGCGGCCGCGACATCGTCCCCACGATGCCCTTGCGTTCGAGGTACGCGCGGTAATCGAACCCCTCGAACGACGGCGCCGGCTCGATGGTCCCGCGGACGCGCACCCGCTCGCCCGGCGCGTGTTCGGCGTATTGGTCGAGCGTGACCAGCACCGCGCCGCCGGTCGCGCTACCGTCCAGCATCGATTGCGCCTCGACGCGGTAACGCACCGTGGTGAGTCCCGGGTCGGGCTCGGAGACGACGATGCCGTCGAAGGCGACCTGCTGGCCCACGAAGGCGGCCATCGGCGGAAGCGGCTGCCGCTCCCAGGCGGCGAAGCGCATTCCTGCCGCGACCGCGAGCGCGGCTGCCGCAAGCGACCACGCGGCCGCCCGCCTTCCGCATAAAGCCCACACCGCCGGGACAGCCGCCAGCACGAGCAGCCCGCCGAACCACCCGGGCAGGTCGAACACGCCCGCCGCCGCGATCGCGGCGAGCTCCGCCGCCGCCAGCAGGATCAGCGTCATCGCGCCGGGACCCTACCAGACCGCGGGGATCATCTCCAGCGAATACGCTTTCGCCCGGCAACCCCTGGCACGGCCGGCGGCGGGAAGGTTCGAGTTGCGAGGTAGTGGCTCGACCGGGCTAGGACTGGGAAGCGGGGCCGGTGGCCCTACGCGCTGAAGCGATAGCCCTTGCCGCGCACCGTCTGGATCTGGTCCGGGTTGGCCTGGACGTCGCGGAGCTTCCGCCGCAAGTTGCTCACGTGTGCCCGGACGAGCGTGCTCGCACCGGTCGCGTCCGAGTACTGCCAGACATCCACCAGGAGGTGCTTGGGATGGAGGATCTCGTTCGGATGCTCCATGAGGTAGGCCAGCAGCGTCGCCTCGATGTTCGTGAGGTGCGTTTCCCCGTGCGCCGTTCGCAGCGTGTTGGTCTGGAGGTCCAGGTCGAGCCCGGGGCCCTGCCCGTCCCGCCGGGGATGCCCGAGCCGCTCGCGGAGCGCCTCGCCCACGGCTTCGATCGGGAACGGCTTCTTGATCACCGTCCCTTCGAGCCGGAAGTTCGGCCGGCGCGTGCCTTTGTGCAGCAGGTACACCATGGTTGGCGCGGCGGCCACGAAGGCGCCGGAGAGCCACTGCGAGAAGTGCGCGAACGTCGATCCGAGTTCGCCGCGGGGGACGCCCTGCACGTCCACGACCATGCCGTCCGGGCGCGGCTGCCAGGGGAGGGATTCCATCGCCGCGTCGTAACTCACCGCGGTCGCCGTGTCATAGCCGCGCTCCCTGAGGTAGGCGGTCACGGCATCACGCATGCGGGGCTCGCGGCTAATTACGTATACGAATGACATCAGGCATCAATCGGCCCCGGCCCCGCCGGAACGTCCCAGCATCTTCCCGACGCCCCGAACCGGTGTCAAGGCGAATTTCCCGTCCCGCAAACATAAGCCTGTGAAGTTCTCGCAAGTGCGCGAAACGCAAGCAGGAACCGGCGAAACCCGGTCCCCTCGGGCCGCCCTACTTCACCGCCGTCAGCTCGTAGGTAGCCTCCTCGATCTGCGCGCGCACCACGCGATTTGGCGCGGCCTCATCGACCCACACCAGGTAGCTCCGCTGGTCCTGCCGGATGCGCACCTTCCATGCCGAGAACGTTCCCGCCGGCACCTTCACCTGCTCGACCGCATCCACGATGATCTCGACCCCGGCGATCACGCGCGGCTGCCCGGCGTTGATGACGTGCGTGTAGGAGTCGTCGAACCCCGCGCGCAGCGGGATCCCGCGCACCAGCCAGAAGATCGATTCATCGTCGTACCACCCGGGATTCGGGTTTTTCGAATCTGGCTTCGGCAGCTCGCGCGTGGTGTCGCTCACCTTCCCGTTCACATCGGTCTTGAAGGTGATGACCGTCTCCCCGTACTCCACGCTGTGGACCGTGCGACGGTCCTTTTCCGGGTCGACCAGCGTTCGCTCGCTGCGGATGGGCTGGAGCGACTTCGAATCGACAACCGCAAGGCCATCGTCCCGGTACCCCTCGCGCTCGCACAGCCGCAGCAGCTGGGTGCGCCCCGGCTCGAAATCGGGCTTCGTCTCGAGGGTGCAGGTGCCCGGGTCCTCCCCCCGGAAGGAGAGGCGGTAGGTCATGCTCTCGGCGCCCGTCCAGCGGACGCTTTCGAAGACCTTCGTGGAGCGAGCGACCTCGTCGTCACCGCATGATGCGAGGAGCGCGAAGGCGAAGACGGCCATCGCGCCCCATCCGACCCAGCGTCCCAGATTCAAACCGGCACCGCCTCCACCGCCTCGCGCACGCGCCGAAGCGCCTCATCGATATCTTCTTGCGTGATATTGAGATGCGTCACCATACGCATTCGGCCCCGTCCGAATGGCACCGCCAGCAGCCCTCGCTCGCGGAACGCGGCCAGCCAGCCATCCAGGGAGCCGCGCCGGACATTCGCAACGACGATATTCGTCTGGGGCACATTCGGTTCGAACGCGTCGAACGCCGCGAGGCCCTGCGCCAGCCGCCGCGCGTTCGCGTGATCGTCCGCCAGCCGCGCGATGTTGTGCTCGAAGGCGTAGAGGCCCGCTGCCGCGAGGATGCCCACCTGCCGCATCCCGCCGCCCAGCATCTTCCGGTGGCGCCTCGCCTCGCGGATGAACTCCGCAGGCCCGCAAATCAGCGAGCCCACGGGGCACCCCAGCCCCTTCGAAAGGCAGAAGGAAACCGTGTCGCAGTCCCGCGCGATGCGGGCCGCCGGCACCTCGAGAGCCGCCGCGGCGTTGAAAATCCGGGCGCCATCGAGGTGCACGCGCAGCCCGTGGCCATGCGCCAACGAGGTGAGCGCGTCCATCGTCTGCAGATCGAGCGCGGCTCCGCCGCAGCGATTGTGCGTGTTTTCGAGGCAGAGGAGCGGGTTTCGCGGCGCGTGGATGTTCGGCTCGCGAATGGCCGCTTCCACCTCCGCGAGGTTGAGCCCGCCATCCTCGCTGTTTCGCAGCGCATGCGATTGCACGCCGGCCAGCCGCGCCGCCCCCGCCACTTCGTAGTTGAAGATGTGGCACTGGTCGCCGAGCAGGATCTCGTCCCCGGGGCGGGTGTGCGTCATGACGGCGATGAGGTTGGCCATCGTGCCGCTCGGCACGAAGACCGCCGCTTCCTTGCCCACCAACTCGGCCGCGCGTTCTTCGAGCCGGTTCACCGTGGGGTCGTCGCCGAAGACGTCGTCGCCCACCTCGGCCAGCGACATAACCCGGCGCATCGCCTCGCCCGGCTTGCTGACGGTGTCGCTCCGCAGGTCGATGATGCCGCTCACGCCCGCTGCCGCTCCCAGAGCGTCTGGTAGTGGTCGGCGCCGCGAATCGCCTGCGCGACTTCCTGGCGCTCTTCGAGCAGCAACTGCTCCATGATTCGGCCGCACATCTCGATGGCCTCGGCGCCACCAAGTTCGGCCATGCGGTCCACGAGGTGCTGCCAGGTGCCGCTCGCCAGCAGCACCGGCGTCGACCGCGGCCACGCGAACGACATCACCTTCTCCGGGAAGCCAAAATCAGGCCGCATGCGCCGGATCGTCCGGAAACGGTCCTCGACCGATTCGGCCCGTGGCACCACGGCCAGGAACGGGCCGACCCCGGCCTTGGTTCGGAAGTCCGCCAGCAGCCGCTTCTGGATCATGTGGAAGCGCACCACCAGCACATCGGACGAGTCGATCACGCTGAAGACCTCGTCGAGATCGACGCCGTACTCCTCATTCATGCGAATGGCCCGGGCGTTTCATGGGGTATGGCCGATGGTAGGACGAACCACCACGCGGCGCAAAACGCGGGGCGATTCGCCCAAAACGGTGTCCCGGGTTGAGCCGGTGGTCGGGGTGCCCGGATTCGAACCGGGGGCCTCGCGCTCCCAAAGCGCGCGCTCTAACCAGGCTGAGCTACACCCCGCCACGCGCAGGGTACCCCGCGCGGTTCCCCAGCGCGAAACCGCCGCCGCCGCTCGGGTACACTCCGCCCATGCGCGCCATCTTCATCATGATTAAGACCGACCCCGGCCACACCACCGACGTCGCGAACCGCGTCGCGGACATCGAAAGCTTCTCCGAGGCGTACTCCATCACCGGACAGTACGACCTCCTCGTCAAGCTCTACGTCGAGGACATCGACTCCGTGGGCCGCCTCATCGAACGCGATGTTCACGCCATCCCGCACATTCGCGAGACCTTCACCATCCTTACGTTCGAAGCCTTCGGCGCGCGGTAGGAGGCTTCGGCGTGCCCGCCACCCGGTGATACCCTCACCACATGCCCGGTACGCACCCGCCCGGCGCCCTCGGGGTGCTTTCGCACTTCACGTTGGACCTGCCGTGGCTCGCGTGCCTGGGCCTCGCCGCGGTCCTCTATGCACGCGCGTACATGGCCTGCCGAGGCTGCGGGCGCACTTCGCGCCACCCGGCCTGGCGGCTCGCGGCCTTCATGTCCGGCGTCGCCCTGGTGCTGGTCGCCGTCCTCTCCCCGCTGGAGTACTACGGGAACCAGCTGCTCTGGGTCGACTTCGCCGGGTTCCTCGTGCTCACCATGGGAGCGGCGCCGCTGCTGGTCCTGGGGGCGCCGGTCACGCTCGCCTTCCGCACCCTCGGTCCGCGGGGCCGGCGACGTCTCCGAACCGCGATCCGCTCGGCGCCCATAGCCGCCATCACCTTTCCCATCGCCACCTGGCTCGCGTTCGCGGTCGTGACCTATGCCTGGCAGTTCTCCGCGCTCACCGATCTCGCCGCGCGCGATGCCCGCGTCCGCGACCTCCAGCTCCTCAGCCTGCTGGTGGTTTCGCTGCTCTTCTGGGCGCCCGCCATCCAGGCCGACCCGCTGCGCTGGCGCCCGGGCCATCCCGGCCGCGCCCTGTACGTCTTCGTCGAGATGACGCACAAGGGGCTGTTCGGCGGCATGTTCCTGAGCATGAACCACACCTTCCACGACCGCATGGCGCGCGACCTCCCCGCGTGGGCTCCCTCACCGATCATGGACCAGCGCATCGCCATCGTGATCCTCTGGATCGGCGGCAACCTGGTCTTCGTGGCTGCGCTGGTGTTGATCATCCTCGGCTGGATTCGCTACGAAACCCGCCACGCCCGGCGCGTGGACCTTCGCCTCGCACGCGCACGCGAAGCGCGCCGCCGCCGCGAAGCCGCCCTTCAGCAGGTTTTCCAGAAGACAATCTGAGTCGGCTCACCGCGGGCGCCCGGGGGAGTTAATCCCGGCACCGGCGCTGGTGTCAGCGTTTGATGAGCGCGTACTCGAAGGCGTCCGCGAGGGCCAGCCAGCTCGCTTCGATGATGTCCGTCGAAGAGCCCACGGTCGTCCAGTAGCGCTCGCCGTCGGTGCTTTCGATGAGTACGCGCACCTTCGCCCCGGTGGCCGCCTGGCTATCGAGGATGCGCACCTTGTAGTCCACGAGCTTCACATCGAGCAGCTCCGGGTGCACCGCCGAGAGAGCCTTCCGCGTCGCCGCGTCGAGGGCGTTCACCGGGCCGTTCCCTTCCGCCGCGGTGTGCTGCAGCTCGCCGTTGATGCGCAGCTTTACCATCGCCTCGGCGAGCATCTCGTTGAGCTGCTCGCGGTCCAGGCTGCGCCGCCGCCGCTCAACGATGACGAAGTCCTCGACCTCCCATGGCTGCTGATACCCCGGCAGCGTACGCCGCACGAGCAGTTCGAAGCTGGCCTCCGCGCCTTCGTACTGGTAGCCCTGGCTCTCACGCTCCTTCACCCGCTCCAGCAGTGCTTTGATCTCGTCCTGTGTGAACGGGTAGTCGATGCCCTGCTCCTCGAGCTTCATGAGCAGGTTCCGCTGGCCCGAAAGCTCGCTCACGAGCACCCGGCTGCTATTGCCCACGGCCTCGGGGTCGATGTGCTGGTAGGCGCGCGCGTCCTTCATCATCCACGCGACGTGGTAGCCGGCCTTGTGCGCGAAGGCGCTCGCCCCCACGTACGGGGCCTGCTGGTTGGGCACCATATTCGCGAGTTCATTGACGTAATTCGAAACCTCGGTCAGCCGCGCGAGCTGCTCGTCTTCGATGACGTCCAACCCCAGCTTCAGCTTCAGGTTTGCGAGCACGGTGAGGATGTCGGCGTTGCCGCAGCGTTCGCCGTAGCCGTTCACGCAGCCCTGCACCTGCCATACGCCCGCTTCCACCGCGGCGATCGAATTCGCGACCGCCAGGCCGGCATCGTTGTGGCAGTGGATGCCCAGGCGCGCGCCCGGCACGCGCCGCTGCACGTGCTCGATGGCTTCCAGCATCATCCGCGTCGTCATGCCGCCGTTGGTGTCGCAGAGCGCGAGGCCATCGGCCCCCGCCCGCGCCGCCGTTGCGAGGCACTGCAGGGAGTAGTCGGGGTCGCCGCGGAAGCCATCGAAGAAGTGCTCGGCATCGAAGAACACGGTCTTCCCGAGCGCTTTGAAGTACTTCACGGTGTCCGCGATCATGGCCAGGTTCTCTTCCGCGGTCGTGCCGAGGATCTCCTGCACCTGGAAGAGGCTCGCTTTGCCCACGAGCGTGATCCCCGGCGTCCCGGCCGCCGCCATGCTCTGGATGTTCGGGTCCGCCTCGCAGAGCACGCCGGGCTTGCGCGTCCCGCCGAAGGCGGCCACCTTCGCGTTCCGCAGCGTGACACCCTGGAGGCGCCGGAAGTACTCGGCGTCCTTCGGGTTCGAACCCGGGAAACCGCCCTCGATCCACGCCATCCCCAGTTCGTCGAGCTTCTTCGTAATCCGGATCTTGTCCTCGACCGAGAGCGAAATCCCCTCCATCTGCGATCCGTCGCGGAGGGTGGTGTCATAGAGCTGGACGCGGTCGGTAGGCATCGAAGCAAAGTCCCCATCGGATGAGCGATCACGGCGGCGTCCGCCTCGGCGCGCCCGGCGGCGCGGGTGAGCGGGGGCACGGCTCGCCTTCAATCGCGGGCGAAGCTGGCCGGGTGGCGGAGCGCGCTAAATCGCAGCCCCGCGGGATTGCCGCGGGGGAACTATCACCACAGGGAGGATGGGCACCATTGCCATCCCGCCGATGCTACCACTCCCGCCGGGAACGGTCGCGGTCAGCGCGCCGCCGCCAGCTCCTCCGCGATCACGCTCCCGATGACGCCCACGGCCCGGTCGATGGTTGCCGGGTCGGCCGCCGTGAAGTTCATCCGCAGGGTGCTCAGCCCGTCCTCCTGCCGCACAAAGAAGAACTTCCCGGGCACGAACGCGACGCCCTTCGCCACCGTTTTCGCGTAGAGCCGCTCGGCATCGAGGCCCTCGGGGCCACGCACCCAGACGAACATCCCGCCCTCCGGGTGGGTCCAGCGGAAGTCCTCCGGCAGGTGCCGCACGAGCGCTTCAAGCATCGCCTGCTGGCGTGGCCGGTAAAGCTCCACAATTCTCGGGATCTGCCGCTCCAGGTAGCCGCCGCCGATGTACTCCGTCGCCAGCGCCTGTCCGAGCGTGCTCGTGTGGAGGTCGACGCCCTGCCGCGCGATCACCATCCAGTGCTGGATGACCTCGGGCGCCACGCAGAAGCCGATCCGCAGTCCCGGCGCGAACGTCTTCGAGAGCGTGCTCACGTAGGCGACGTTCTCGGGCGCGAGTGCCTTGATCGGCGGCAGCCGCTGGCCGCTATAGCGAAGGTCGCTGTACGGGTCGTCCTCCACGAGGAGGGCGCCGTGCTCTCGCAGGATGTTCGCCACCGCCTGGCGCCGCTCCAGCGGCATCGTCCGGCCCGTCGGGTTCTGGAAAGTGGGCACGAGGTACACCAGCTTCACGCGGTGGGTTGAAAGCACGGCCTCCAGCGCCTCCGGCACGAGTCCGTCCTCGTCGGTCTCGACCTGCACGTACTCCGGCTCGTACGGATTGAAAGCCTGCAGCGCGCCCAGGTAGGTCGGCGCCTCGACCGCGATCAAATCGCCCGGTGAAACGAGGATCTTGCCGATCGCATCGAGTACTCCCTGCGACCCGCTGAACACAATAATGCCATCGGCCTCGGTGTAGACGCCGCGCGCGGCGAGGTGCCCGACGAGCGCCTCCCGCAGCGGCCCGAACCCCTCGCTGGCATCGTATTGCAGCGCCTTCGCTCCATATTTCGAAAGCACCGAACCCGTGAGCTGCTCCATCAGCTCCAGCGGGAAGCTCTCCTCGGCGGGCAGGCCGCCGGCCAGGGACACCACGCCGGGCGAGGTCGCGACCTTGAGGATTTCGCGGATGGCGCTCGCTTCCATATGGTGCGTGCGGGTGGCGAGGAGGGCTTCGAAGCTCGTCATCCCGCGAGCATACCCGCCGCGCTTCGGCCTCCGCCACGGCCACGGTTCGCCCGCATTCGTGACAGGGGGTACAATCCCGCCATTCTCGCCCTACCGGTGCCTGCGGCCTCATGACCAACATCGACGCTGTCAACGCGCTCCTCACCGCCATCCATTTCGACCGCTTCAGCGAAATCGAAGCGCGCCACCAGCCCGACGTGACCTTCTGGTCCTTCCGCGGCCCCACCCTGCGCGATTCCGTCTCCGTGGCCGATTGGCACCGCACCTTCCTGCGGGACTACGCCGACTGCAGCTATACCGAGACCGAGCCCATCGAGCAGGGCAGAAGCGTCGCCCTGCGCGCCACGCTGACCGCCAAGGGCTACGACTGGCGGCCCTTCACCCAGCGCGTGCTCGAGGTCTTCGACGTCGAGGAAGAGGGCATCCTTGGTCGCCGCCTCTACGGCATGCTCCGCGACATCGAATTGGACAAGCCAACGAATGCCGCGCTCGAAAACGCGCTGGGGGCGAAGGGCGGCAGCGCCTCCGCCACCAAGAAGGCCGTCGACACGCTCTACGACGGGCTGCTCGCCGGAAACACCGAGGCCGCGCTCGAGCTCTTCGACCCCAAGGCCGCGCTCATCGACAGCGTCTACGGCATCGTCAACGGGCCCCGGAACATCCTTGATCTCCTCGCGGCGACGCCCGCGCCGGCCTTCGGCATCTGGCGGCGGACGAACACCGTCGCGGGCGCGCAGACCGCCGCCGTCGAACTCGCGATCGACCCCCAGCGGCCGCGTGCCGCCCACTGGGTCCGCATGGTCGATGGCAAGATCAAGGTGATCGAGGTCTACTGGATGCTCCGCGAAATCGGCCTCATCCCCGAAGAGAACTACGCCCGCGACCGCCATCAGCGGCGGGCCATCCTGCCCATCTAAGCGCGCGCGCTCCAACCCGCCCGCCCCACACCACCACCTCCCGGAGGGATGCCCATGGCCGCCACGATGTACTACGAAAAGGACGCCGACCTCGCACTGCTTTCCGGCCGCAAAGTCGCGATCATCGGCTACGGCTCGCAGGGCCACGCCCACGCGCTGAACCTCAAGGACAGCGGCTGCGATGTCATCGTCGGCCTGTATCCCGGCTCGAAGTCCTGGGCCGAGGCCGAGAAGCAGGGCCTCCGCGTCGCCTCCGTCGAGCAGGCCGCGAAGGAAGCCGATGTCATCATGATCCTGGTCCCCGACCAGGTGCAGAAGGCGCTGTACACGCAGGCGATCGAACCCGGGCTGAGCGAAGGCAAGATGCTGATGTTCGCCCACGGCTTCAACATCCACTTCCAGCAGATCCAGCCTCCGCCGTTCGTCGATGTCGCGATGATCGCGCCCAAGGGTCCGGGCCACCTCGTGCGCCGCGTCTACACCGAGGGCGGCGGCGTGCCCTGCCTCGTGGCCGTGCACCAGGACTACTCCGAAGTCGCGATGCAACTCGCGCTGGCCTACGGCAAGGGCATCGGCGGGGCCCGCGCGGGCATCCTCGAGACCACCTTCCGCGAGGAGTGCGAGACCGACCTCTTCGGCGAGCAGGTGATCCTCTGCGGCGGCGTGTCCGCGCTCATTAAGGCCGCCTTCGAAACCCTCGTGGAAGCCGGCTACCAGCCTGAAAGCGCCTTCTTCGAGACCATGCACGAGCTCAAGCTCATCGTGGACCTCATCTACGAAGGCGGCCTCGC
>JAYRRO010000079.1:0-21691 GCA_041910095.1 Dehalococcoidia bacterium | reverse complement strand
TCCTCGTCGTTGCCGCCGACGACCGCGTCATGCCCCAGACCGTCGAGGCCATCAACCATTCCCTCGCTGCCGGCGTGCCCATCATCGTAGCCATAAACAATATCGACCTGCCCGCAGCCAACCCGGACCGCGTCAAGCAGCAGCTCACCGAGCACAACCTCGTGGTCGAGGACTACGGCGGCGACGTCATCGCCGTCCCCGTCTCCGCCACCAAGGGCACCGGGATCGATAACCTGCTCGAGTCCATCCTCCTCGTCGCGGAAGTGGCTGAACTGAAGGCGAACCCCAATCGCCCCGGCAACGCCGTCGTCATCGAGGCCGAACTCGACCCCGGTCGCGGGCCCATCGCCACCGTTCTCGTCAAGAACGGCACGCTCCGCCAGGGCGACGCCGTCGTCGCCGGCGAGATCAGCGGCAAGGTGAAGGCGATGTTCGACCATCGCGGCCACCGCATGAAGGAAGCCGGCCCCTCCACTCCCGTCGTGATCATGGGCATCGAAGCCGTTCCCGATGCCGGCGAGCGCATCCGCGTCGTCAGCGACGAGAAGCTCGCCCGGCAGATGGTCGATGACCGCAAGCGCCGCCGCGAAGCCGCCGAGCAGCGCGACCACGCCCACGTGAACCTCGACACCCTCTTCAACGAGATCAGCGCCGGCAAGCTCAAGGAGCTCATCATCGTCCTCAAGGCGGATGTCCGCGGCAGCGTCGAGGCCATCAAGAGCTCCCTCGAACAGCTCAGCACGAGCGAAGTCAAGGTCAAAATCATCCACGGCGGCACTGGCAACGTGTCCGACTCGGACGTCATGCTCGCCGAGGCCTCGAACGGCATCATCCTCGCTTTCAACGTGAAGACCGAGCCCTCCGCCGCCAAGCGCGCCGACGCCACCGGCGTCGATATCCGCACCTACTCGATCATCTACCAGCTGCTGGAGAACATCGAGAAGGCGCTCGCCGGCATGTACGAGCCCGTATACAACACCGTCATCGACGGTCACGCCGAGGTCCGCCAACTCTTCAAGTCCAGCAAGCTCGGCCAGATCGCCGGCTGCTACGTGCTCGATGGTACGCTCAAGCGCAACCTCAACGTGCGCGTCCTCCGCAACAAGCAGGAGATCGCTCGCTCCCGCTGCGAGGGACTCAAGCGCTTCCAGGACGACGTCCGCGAGGTGCAGACCGGCTACGAATGCGGCGTCGTCCTTTCGAACTTCGACAAGTTCCAGAGTGGCGACATCATCGAGTTCTTCCACGAAGAGCGGGCGAACTAGCCCCCGGGCTGAACCCATGACCCGCCGCCAGGACCGTATCAACGACCTCCTCCGGGAGGAGATATCCACGCTCATCGCGCGTGAGGTCAAGGACCCCCGCGTCCAGCAGGGCATGACGAGCGTGACGGAGGTCCAGGTCTCGCCCGACCTCCGTCATGCCACCGTCTTCGTCTCCCATCTAGGTGGCGACTCCGAACGCGACGACGTCCTCAAGGGCCTCCAACAGGCCGCCCACTTCCTCCACACCGAGCTCGTCCGGCGCCTGGCCCTCCGCAACATCCCACAGCTCGTCTTTCGCTTTGACCCCTCGATCGAGCGCGGGGCCCGGCTTGCTTCGCTCATCCAGAGCACCAGCCGCGAACGCGGCGAGGCCCCGCCGCCGCCGTGAGCGGCGAAGGCCCCGAAGGCATCCTGCTCATCGACAAACCTTCCGGCTGGACCAGCCACGATGTTGTCGCGAAGGCTCGGCGCCTCACTCGCCAGCGGCGAATCGGGCACACCGGCACCCTCGATCCCATGGCCACCGGTCTGCTTGTGCTCTGCCTTGGCCGCGCCACGCGCCTGGTCGAATACCTGACCGCCCATGACAAACGGTACGAAGGGGAGATCGTGCTCGGCGTGTCCACCGATACCGATGATGCCGAAGGCGCCATCACGGCCCGGGTGCCCGTTCCTGCCATCGACCACGCAACGCTCGCGATGCTCGAGGCGCGGTTCACCGGTTCGCTCCTCCAGCGCCCCCCCGCCTACAGCGCCGTGAAGGTCGCAGGCAAGCGCGCCTATTCGGTCGCCCGCGGCGGCGGCGAAATCGAACTGCCGGCCCGGCCAATCACGGTCCACGCCCTCGCGCTCGAAGACCTGGCCGGCAGCCGCCTGGCCATCCGCGTGCACTGCGGACCCGGCACCTACATTCGCAGCCTCGCTCGCGACGTGGGTGAGGTCCTCGGATGCGGCGCCCACCTCGCGGCGCTTCGCCGAACCATGAGCGGCGCATTCGCCGTCGCCGACGCGTTTACCCTGCCCGAACTCGAACGGATCTGCGCGAACGGCCGCCTGGCCGATGCGCTCCTCCCCGCGGACGAGGGTCTCACCGGCATCGACGCGGCCCTTCTCGACGCCCAAAGCGCGGCGCGTTTCGCGACCGGGCGCGAAGTCCCCTGTGTCGCCCGGCCGTCGGAGTGCGTCCGCGTCTACGATCCCGGCGGGGTGCTTCTGGGCATCGGAGCACTGGTCGCCGCGGGTGGGCTGCGGCCGCTGAAGGTGTTGCAGTTTGCCCCGGAGAGGCTTATGTCGGAGCCAGATTCGGCGCAAGATTGACACGCGGTAGTGCCGCGTTATCATGCCTCGAGGGTTAGTTGCGAAATCGCTTACTCGTCCTCGCAATTACCCGGCCCGCTCGTCGGGAAACCAAGGAGGGTTGTATCTATGGAAGCCTATTGCCTGAAGTGCCGCGAGCGCCGGGAGATGAAGGACGCCAAGGCGATCACCATGAAGAACGGCAAGCCCGCGACCGAGGGCGTCTGCCCCGTTTGTAGCACCAAGATGTTCAAGATCGGCAAGGCCTGATCCTGCCGGCGGGGGCTGACCCAGCCCCCGCTTCCTCTCCCGCCGCACCTACGCCCGCAGCGCCTCCAGCACCGCATCGTGCAGGAGCCCGTTCGTCGCGATCACGCTATCGAACACCCCATCGCGCCCGTCCCAATTCGTCAGCCGGCCACCGGCGCCACGGATGACCGGGTAGAGCGCCGCCGCGTCCCAGATGTTCATCTCCGGGTCGAGCATGATGTCGCAGCGCCCCGCGGCCAGCATCAGGTAGCCGTAGCAGTCGCCCCACGCCCGCGAAAGCCCCACCTGCCCCACGAGCGCATCGAAGCCACCGGGATGCATCGCTCGCGTCCGTGCGTAGCTCGTCATCGAGAGGGTGGCTTCGCCCAGCCGCGCCGTCCGCGACACCCGCACCGGTTCGCCGTTGAGCCACGCCCCCAGCCCTTCCGCTCCAGAAACGGTCTCGCCCACCGCGTGGCACGCGATCACGCCCGCGACCGGTACGCCGTCCCGTTCCAGCGCGATCAGGGTCCCGAAGAGCGGCACGTGGTGGATGAACGACTTCGTCCCATCGATCGGGTCGAGGATCCAGCGGTGGCGGCCGTCCCCCGGCGTCTCTCCAAACTCCTCGCCCAGCACGCCGTGCCCCGGGCACTCCTTCGCCAGGAACGCCCGGATGGCCTCCTCCGCGCCCCGGTCCGCTGCCGTGACGGGCGTCCGGTCCGCCTTGAGCTCGACGGTGAGGTCGCGCTCCCACAGCGGCATGATCACGTCCCGCGCCACCTCGGCCGCGCGCCGCGCGATCCCCAGCAGCTCCGCCAGCTCGCTCACCGGGCGGCATCTCCCTTTCGGTAATCGGCCGTCAATTCGTCCAGCCGCGCCTTCAGCGCCGGGTCGATGGCCGCTTCGGCCGCCTTCAGCGCCGGCGCGAGCTGCTCCGGGCGGCTCGCGCCGATGATGGGCGCCGTCACCGCCGGGTTCGCCATCACCCAGGAAACGGCCAGCGTCACCATCTCCATGCCGGCATCGCGTGCCAGCGGCCGGATCTGCTCCACGGTCTCGAACATCCCCTCGTGCCAGTAGCGGTCCTTGTAGCGGTCGGCCGCCGTCCCCAGCGTGAACCGCGATCCTTCTTCCGGTCCCGCGTCAGGATTGTGCTTCCCGCTCAGCAACCCCCCGGCGATCGGGTTGTACGGGATGACGCCGACCCCCTCTTCGCCACACAGCGGGAGCAGCTCGCGCTCGATTTCGCGGAAGAGCAGGTTGTAGCGCGGCTGCACGGAATCGAATCGCACCACTCCCATCGCCTCGCTCCGGCCAATGGCTCGCGCCACCTGGTAGGCGAGGAAGTTCGAGCATCCCACGTATCGCACCTTCCCCGCCCGCACCACGTCCTCCAGCGCCCGCAGCGTCTCGTCGATGGGCGTGTCCGGGTCCGGCCCGTGCAGCTGGTAGAGGTCGATGTAGTCCGTTTGGAGCCGTCGCAGCGATCCTTCGACGGCGTCGAGGATGTGCTTTCGCGAGTTCCCGCGGTCCCAGCGCCGCGCCGACATCACGCCGTTGCACTTCGTCGCGACAACGAAGTCGTGGCGGCGTCCCTGCAGCCAGCGGCCGACGATCTCCTCGGTCCTGCCCGTCGTCGCCGTCGTGCCGCCGAGCGGGTAAACGTCCGCCGTGTCGATGAACGTGATGCCGCCCTCCGCGGCCGTGTCCAGGATGGAGCGCGACGCCGTTTCGTCGCACTGCAGCCCGAAGGTCATCGTCCCGAGGCAGAGCCGCGATACCTGCAGACCGGTGCGGCCCAGGCGCGTGTGCTTCATCATTCGTCTCCCAGGGGTTGGTTGAGGGCGATTATGCGGCCTCGGCGGGCCGGTCGCTCGCACGTGGGAAGCCTGCATCGCCCCATGCCCCAGCGACCGGCTACGCTGAACGCATGACACCCGTTCGCAAGGCCGTCATCCTCGCCGCCGGCCTCGGCACCCGCATGCTTCCCGCCACCAAGGCGGTCCCGAAGGAACTCCTCCCGATCGTCGATAAGCCCCTCATCCAGTACGCCGTCGAGGAGTGCGTCGAGGCGGGGATCGACCACATCGTCATCGTCCTGGGCCCCGGCAAGGAAGCCATCGCCGAGCACTTCGGCGAGCGCACCCGCGCCGATGCGCACGCCCGCGACAAAGGCGACGCCGAACTGGTCGCCCGCGTCTCTGGCCCGGCCCGGCTCGCGCGCTTTGACTACGCAATCCAGGAGGAGGCGCTGGGCATCGCCCACGCCGTGGCCTGCGCTCGCGAATTCGTCGAAGGCGAGCCGTTCGCGCTCCTCTTCCCCGACGACATCATCGTGGGAGCACGCTCCTGTGTGGCCCAGCTCGCCGATGCCTTCGCCACCACCGGCGGCACCACCATCGCCGTCCAACGCGTGCCGCGCGCCGATATCCCCCAGTACGGCATCGTCGTTCCCGATGGCGAAGGTAACCCCGTGCGCCTCCGCGGCGTCGTCGAAAAGCCCTCGATCGAGGAAGCCCCCAGCGACCTCGGCATCGTCGGCCGCTACGTCCTCAGTGACACCATCTTCACCCACATCGATCGCACGCCCCCGGGCAAGAACGGCGAACGGCAGATCACGGATGCCTTCGCCAGCCAGCTCGCGGCCGGCGAGGGCGTCTTCGGCCTCGCCTACGAAGGCACGCGGCACGACACAGGCCGCCCGCTCGGGTACCTTGTCGCCAATGTGGCCGTGGCGCTGGCGAGGGAAGATCTCGCCGGCCCATTGCGGGACCGCCTGCGGCCGCTGATTGCCCCGGAGGCGCCCTGACCCCATGCGGCTGCTCGCCATCGGCTTCCCCCTCCCCTCCCCCGATGTGGACAACTACACCGTCCTCACCGCCCCCAGCTATTTCGACTACGACGCGCTCCTCGTCGATCCCGAGAGCCTCACGTCCATCGCCGCCCGCCTCCAGGACGAAGGCGCCGAGTTCGAATCCCAGGACGGACGCCCGATCATCAACGGCCCCAGCTCGGCAGCGTCCGTCGGCGCCGCGGACCAGTTCCTGCGCCGCACCGAAGAAACGCAGCGCCTGCTGGACAACGGCGGCGTCGTCATCGTCGTCGGAAGGCCGAACGCGACACAGGCCGGCATCCGTGGTTTCGAAGGCTGCGACCGTTACAGCTGGCTTCCCGCGCCCGCTGGCCTCGTCTGGGGTCAGCCCAACATCCGCGCTGCCGAAGGCCGCCAGGTCCGCATTGAAGACGACACCCATCCCATCGCCAGCGTCCTCCGTGAATTCCGCAACGACTTCCGCTACCGCGCCGTGTTCGACGACCGGAGCCCCGCGTTCGTGCGTACCGCCCACGTCATCGCCACCGGCGGCGCCGGGCTCCCCATCGCCGCGGAATTCCGCATCGGCGCCGGGCGCGTCGTGTTCATCCCCGCCCTCCCCTCCGATAGCTACCTCTCCCGGTCCACGCTCGCCGATGGCCTGGTCAACGCCGCGAAGCAGATGCTTTCGTCGTCGGACCAGGCCGAACCCCCGTACTGGGCGCGAACCGTCGCTGTCCCCGGCCTGGAGCAGGTCGAGGCCGAGCTTGAGGAGGCCGAGGCCGCCGTCCGCGAGGCACGCGAGCGCATTGAGCCCATCCGCGAACGGCACGACACCCTCGCCTCCTATCGCCGCCTGTTGACCACCGACGGGCCGGCCTTCACCGCCGCGGTGCGGGATGCGCTCGTCCTCCTCGGCTTCGAAGTCACCTCCTCGGCCGGGGCGCCATTGCAGGTGGAGAGCGAAGGCCGTCTCGCCTTCGTCGAAACCGAGGGCAGCCGCGAACAGGTGGTGGAGTGGCCCTACATCCGCCTCCAGCGGCGCCTCGAGCAGCGCATGCTCAAGCAGGGCGGCGAGCAACCCAAGGGCATCATCGTCGCCAACGGCCACCGCGAGACCGCGCCCGAGCAGCGTACCTGGCAGGTGAGCGAGCCCCTCACCGTCGCCTGCGAGAACTACCGTTACGCCCTCCTCACCGGCGAGACCCTGTTCGCGCTCGTCCGCCGGGCGCTCGGAGGCGCGGAGGAGGGCACACTTCTCGGCATGCGCCGCACGCTCTTCGCTGCCGCTGGCCTCGTCACGGAAGCCGCCGCCCTCGGCGAAACCGTCGAAGGCGAGGAGTCCGGCCCGATCTTCTAAGCCCCTGAATTCCGGAGGTGTGCCCCATGGTGAAAGTCATCCGCCCCGCCGACCGCGACAGCGGCACCGCCCAGACGCCGGGCATGCGCCGCGAAGCCGGCATCTCGGCCGGCACCGCCAACTCCGAGGGCCTCTGGATGGGCACGGCCGTCAACGCACCGGGGGCCGCTTCCGGAGCCCATCACCATGGCTCCAACGAATCGGGAATCTACATCCTCCGCGGCCGGATTCGCTTCCGCTGGGGCGAACGGCTCGAGCACGTTGTCGACGCCGAGCCGGGTGACTTCGTCTTCGTTCCGCCCTTCGAAGTGCACATGGAGGAGAACCTGGACACCACCGGCGAGGCCGAGCTCCTGCTCGCCCGTAACAGCCAGGAACAGATCGTGGTGAACGTCCCCGACCCGCGCGGTTCCGCATAGGGCATTTCCCGGATTGTCACGTCCGGCCACCCGCTTGTTCCCAAACCGGTCAGAATAACCAGCTCTCAACAGGAAATCTCCAGAAACCGCCTCCACCCGCCGATGACTGTAGGTGAAGAGCGCTGGAGATCGTGAATGCTGTTCAGGCGGTTCCCTACCCACGTCGTCACCAAAACCGCGCCTCCGGCCGACCCCCTGCTTCGCCGCCGCCTCACCCTCGCGCCCGAACCCGGCGACATCCAGGCCACGCTCGCCGAGGGCATGTGCTACGAGGTCGCGATCGATTCCTTCTTCGGCGCCTCGCACGCCGTGCGGCCATCCGGCGAACGCCACACGCACTCGTTCCGGGTGCAGGCGACGTTCCTGTGCGATGGCCTGGATGAGCGCGGCATGACCGTCGGCTTCCGCGAGATAACGACGCTCCTCGAAACCGAGGCTCGCCGCTACTCCAACCAGTTCCTCAACGATATCCCGCCCTTCACCGTCATCCAGGCTTCCGGCGAAAACCTGGCCACCGTCATCTACCGCAACGTCGAGGTCGCCTGCAGGGCCGCGCTCCCGGGCGGGCCGAGGCTCGCCGCCGTCACCCTCTGGGAAAACCCCTCCAGCTCGGTTCGAGTGCAGCGAAAGGCAGCTTGAGATGGCTCGCACGATTGCCGGCGGCGCGGCCGCCCTTGCCTTCATCGCCTTCTGGATGACGCTGGTCGTTGCGGGCGTCCACGGAGCACCCACTGCCGCCACGGCGGCCTTCTCCGTGTGCGTCGTCGATAGCCAGGGCGCGGGCCTCGCGGGCGCGCGCATCGAGACCTACAAGTCCGGCTGGAAAGACCTGGGCTCAACACCCAGCACCGGCTGCGTCCCGGTCGATTCCGCCGTCGCCGGGACCACCTTCGCCGCCACCCGCGACGGCATTCGCAACGAACTCGTGCGGAGCACCGCCAGCGACGCGAACCTCGTCTTCACCACCGTGCCGGTCACCTTCGTGCTCCAATCCTCCGCCGGTGAAGGCCTCTCCGGCGGCGCCGCTGAGTACTACGCCAGTGGCTGGAAAGGCGTGCGGTCCACCGGAAGGAGCGGCAGCGTCACCATCGAGCTGCTCCCCGCCAACCTCACCTTCGCCATGACGCGCGACGGCATTCGCAACGAGCGCGTCCAGGACACGGCGAAGGACCCCGTGGTCATCTTCCAAACGGTCGCCGCGACGGTTCACCTCACCAGCAGCGCCGGCACGCCCCTTGCCGGCGGCGTCGCCGAGTTCTACGGCGCGGGTTGGAAGAGCGCTGGCACCACCGGCGGCGACGGCAACGCCGTGGTGGAGCTGTTGCCGGCCAACCTCACCTTCGCTATCACCCGCGACGGCATTCGCAACGAGAAGGTCCAGGACCTGCACTCCAGCGCCACTGTGCACTTCGCCACCGTCGCCGCCACCGCCGCGCTCGCGGACAGCACAGGGAAGGGGCTCGAAGGCGGCGTGGCTGAGTATTACGGCGCCGGCTGGAAGTCACTCGGCACGACCGGGGCCGATGGCCGTGCCGCGCTCGAGCTGCTGCCCGCGAACCTGACGTTCTCGATGACGCGCGATGGCATCCGCAACGAAAAGGTGCAGGACCTCCATGGCAGCACCACCGTCCAGTTCGTGACCGTGCCCGCCACGACCCTGCTCGTGGACAGCGCCGGCAAGCCGCTGGCGGGCGGTGTCTCCGAGTATTACGGCTCCGGCTGGAAGCCGCTGGGCACCACCGGCGCCGATGGCCGCGCCATCCGCGAACTCCTGCCCGCGAACCTCACGTTCGCCATCACCCGCGACGGCATCCGCAACGAGAAGGTCCACGACCTGCACTCCAGCAGCGTCGTCCAATTCGCCACCGTCCCCGCGACCGTCCTGCTCGTCAGCAGCAGCGGCGCCGGGCTCGAAGGCGGCGTTGCCGAGTACTACGGCTCAGGCTGGAAGCCGCTCGGTACCACCGGCAGTGACGGCCGTGCCGTGCTCGAGCTCCTCCCCGCGAACCTTACCTTCGCCGTCACCCGCGACGGTATCCGCAACGAACAGGTCCACGACCTCCACACGGGCCCCACCGCCCGCTTCGCTACCGTCGCCGCGACCGTGGCGCTCGTCACCGGCGACGGTGCCGGTATCGAAGGCGGTCGCGCCGAGTACTACGGCTCGGGCTGGAAGACGATCGGCCTCACCGGCGCCGACGGCCTCGCCGTGAAGGAGCTGCTCCCCGCGAACCTCACCTTCGCCATGACGCGCGATGGTATCCGGAACGAGAAGGTGCAGGACCTCCGCACCTCGCCCCGGGTCGTCTTCACCACCGTCGCGACCACCGTGAAGCTCGTCGACTCCCGCGGCGTGGGGCTGGCGGGCGGGGAAGCCGAATACTACGGCGCCGGCTGGAAGTCGCTCGGCACTACCGGCCCCGACGGCCTCGCGGTGAAGCAGCTGCTCCCCGCGAACCTCACCTTCGCCGTGACCCGCGACGGAATCCGCAACGAAAAGGTCCAGGACTCGCATCGCGATGCCACCGTCGTGTTCGCGACGGTCGCCGCCGATGCCCTCCTCCGCACCAGCGATGGCAAGGGCCTCGATGGTGGCGTCGCCGAGTACTACGGCGCCGGGTGGAAGAGCCTCGGCACGACCGACTCGGGCGGCCACGCGGTCAGGGAGCTCCTCCCCGCGAATCTCACCTTCGCCATGACCCGCGACGGCATCCGCAACGAGAAGGTCCAGAACCTCGCCACGAGCGCCACGGTCGCGTTCACCACCGTGCCCGTCGCCGCCCATCTCAAGACCAGCACCGGAAAGGGCCTCGACGAGGGCGTCGCCGAGTACTACGGCGCGGGCTGGAAGCCTCTCGGCACCACCGGCGCCGACGGCCGAGCCGTCAAGGAACTTCTCCCCGCAAACCTTACGTTCGCCATGACGCGCGACGGTATCCGCAACGAGAAGGTGCAGAACACCGCCACAAGTCCCAATGTCACCTTCACCACGGTCGCCGCCACCGTCTCGCTCCTCAGCAGCGACGGCAAGGGCCTCGATGGCGCCACGGTCGAGTACTACGGTGCGGGCTGGAAGCTGCTGGGCACCACCAACGGCGATGGCCACGCGGTCAAGGAACTCCTCCCCGCGAACCTCACCTTCGCCATCACCCGCGACGGCATCCGAAACGAGCGCGTCCACAACCTGGCCACCGCCGCCAACCTCGCCTTCAAGACCGTCGCTGTCCGCGTCCTCGTCTACGACGACGCCGGGTCCGAGGCATCCGGAGCGAAAGTCGAGTACTACGGCGCCGGCTGGAAGTCCCTCGGTGTGACGAACAAGGATGGCGTCGCGACAAAGGAACTCCTCCCCGCGAACCTCACCTTCGCGGCCACCGCCTCGAACCGCCGCAACGAGCAGGTCCAGGACATCGCCGCCAACGCCTCGCTCGTCTTTGGCAAGCGCGCCAGCGCGACCGCGACCCCGACGGCCACCGCCACCCGCACCCCCTCGCCCACGGCGACCGCCACCGGCACCGCGACCCGCACCGCGACGCCATCGGCGACAACGACAGCATCCCCGACGGTCACCGCCTCGCCTTCGCCGTCTGCCTCGGCTTCGCCCAGCCCCACGGCGACGCCGTCGCCCCAGCCATCGGCGACCGCAACACCGACGAACACCCCGACGCTCACGCCCACCCCGGCGAAGGCGTCCGGCAATACCCTCCAGCGCACAACGCCCACACCCGCCGACACCGGCCGGCGCGCCACCCTCGCGGATGCGAAGCCCGGGCTGGTCATCGACCCGCTCCCGGCCGAGGAAGGCGTCCTGAAGTGGCGCGTGTCGCCCCGCACCGCCGGGCAGTACACGGTCACATGGTCGGTATCCCAGTTCTGCGGCGATGGTGAGAAGCCGTGCCCGCTCAGCTCCGCGGCGCTGCCGCTTTGCGAAGCCGGCGAAGGCGCCACCTGCCCCGAGACCGGCGACCGATCGTCCTTCTCGTTCGACGGCGCAAACGCGAACGGGGGCATCGTGGTCACCATGCGGCTTGCCGACTCCAACCCGGAGGTCTGCACCGTGAAGGCAGCCTTCACCTGGAACGGTGACGGGCGCCGCGGCACCGAACGCGCGAGCTACACCTGCTCCGGTGCGAGCGCCATGGGCTGGCCGCTGCTCGCGGTCGCGTTCCTGGCCGCTGTCGCCGCCGCCACGGTCCTCGTCCGGAGGTCGCAGCTGTGGCCGCGATAGCACTGGTCGCCGGATCCGTTGCCTGGCTCGCGGGCGTGCTCTTCTTCTGGCGCGCGCGGGCCTGGCTGCCCTACTACGCCATCGGCGCATCCGGGGCGGCGCTGCTCGTCGTGTTCGCCTCCCGCGAGGTATTCCCCGTCGAATTGGGACTGCGTATCGCCACGGTGCAGTGCGTGGGCCTCCTGTCCGCTGTGTTTCATTTGGGCGCCTCGCCCGCGCCCGAAGCCGGCACGTTGCTCGTGTCTGGCTTCGGCCGCAACGAATGGACCCACTTCAGCGTTGGGCTCGAATCGTCCGGCCTGCTCGAAGCAGCGACCCTCGGCTCCCTGATCGCCCTCTACCCGCGAGGCGGGCCCCGTCAGCGCGCCGCGACCGTTCTCGCAGCCATCGCCGCGAGCTTCATCGCGAACGTCATCCGCGTGCTGGTCATCGTCACCATCGTTGGTCTCGCCGGCCAGGGCACGCTCGATTTCGCGCACCTCTTCCTTGGCCGCATCCTCTTCTTCCTCATGGCCATGGTGCTCTTCTGGCTCGCCATCACCCGGCCGATGCTCCACACCGTGGAAGCGCGCCTGCGGGGAGGCCACAGATGGGCCCCGCCGGCGCGATTGGCAGCCTCAGCTTCTGGGGCGTCTGGCTCATCCTTCCCATCCTCATCGATGGCTCCCTCGCGATGGTCTATCTCATCGCGCGCCTCTCCGGCAGCGCCCCGCGGCTCCCTATCACCACGCCACGCACGCCTCCGAAAGGCGTCTGGCCGCGCGTCACCCTGCTCGTCCCCGTCTACAACAGCGAAGGCGGCCTCGCGCGCTGCATCGACTCCCTCAAGGCGCAGACCTACCCCTCGCACCTCCTCGAAGTCCTCGCGATCGATAACGGCAGCCGCGACAACTCCTTCCGCGTCTTCTGCGAAGAACAGCAGCGCGAATGGCCGGGCGCCCTGCACTGGCTCTCCACCTTCCACCAGGGCAAGACCTGGGCACTCAACGTGGGCATCCACTACGCCAGCGGCGCCTACGTCTTCAACATCGACTCCGACATGGTCCTCCACCCGGACGCTATCGCGAACATGGTCGATGCCTTCGAACGCGACGACGACCTGGTCTGCGCCACCGGCGCCGTCGAAATCGACCCCGAAGCCCACGGCACCGGCCCCATGCGCCTGATCCACGAATGCGAGTTCCAGGAGTACTACTTCGCCTTCAACGTCGGCCGGCGCTTCCAGGCCCGCGGCTCGTCGCTCTTCACGATGGCCGGGGCGTTCAGCGCCTTCCGCCGCGAGGCGCTCCTCCAGACCCACCTCTACGATGCCTCCACGGTCGGCGAAGACACCTTCATGACCTTCGAGATGCACGAGCGCTTCCCCGGCAGACGCGTCGGCATCGTCACCACGGCGGTGGGGTACACCGAACCAATCCCCAGCGTCCGCGCGCTCTATGCGCAGCGCACGCGCTGGCAGCGCGGTCAGATCGAGGCCATCGCCGCCCACCCGAACCTGGCCCGGCGGGGCATCTTCCATCGCGGCTTTTCGCCGGTCCGCACGCTCGTCACCGACCACACCCTCGCCTTCCCCCGCGTCGCATGGACCTTCGTCATGCCCGCGCTCGCCTTCTGGGGGTACTCGTGGCTCACCGTCGCGCTGGCGATGGCCGTCCTCTACGTGGGGTACATCGTCATCGAAGGCTTCACCTGGGTCACCAACGCGCTCATGGTCGTGCCACCGGCGAGAACCCGGATGCTGCGCGGCTGGTGGGTCATCCCCCTCATGCCCGCCTACCGGTACTTCGTCTTCTGGTTGCGTTTCGCCGGGGTGCTCACCGTTCTCACCGAGCCGCACCAGTGGCGAACGACGGACCCCATCACCGCGAGCCGGGGAGAGCTGCGGCGCATGTTCAGCCGCCGCTCCGCCGGCCACCGCGCGGCCTGAAGCCTAGCGGTCGGGCGGCCGGAACGTCGTGCGGATGAAATTCACGAGGTGCCACATCTGCTCCTCGGAGAGCTTGCCCGCGCCCTTCCCCCACGCTCGCATCTCCGACTGCGGCACGCCATCCCGGATGAACAGATAGAGCTGCCCGTCCGGGTGCTGTGGCGCATGCACGGTCAGGTCGAGCGGATACGGGTTCAGATCCAGCCCGGCCGGCGGGTGCCCGTCCGCACCATGACACGAAGCGCACTGCTGCGTGTACAGGCTTCTGCCCGCCGCGATCGAGTTCTGGTCCGGATAGATGGGGTTCGATGGCAGGTTCGTCGAAAGCGGCGCGTCGCGATGCACGCCGAACAGGAGCAGCGTCCCGAAACCGAAACTGAGCGCGGTCATCGCCGTCGACCCCCGGCTCCAGGCTTTGCCGAGCCGCCCCAGCTCCCGCCGGAAGAGCGCGATCCCCGCACCCACCAGCAGCGCCGCAAACCCCGCGAATTCGTTCGACGACATCCCCGCGGCCGGGTTTGACCACCCCCCCGCCCGCGCCACCGAGACCACCGGGGCCCCTGCCGGCCGGATGTCGAAGTACCCGATCGCGTCGTCCGCGTTCGGCCGCCGAACCTCGGTCTCGATCCGCCAGTTCCCCTCGAGAGGCAGGTACGGGCCCGCCCCCACGTACGTCCCGGCACCGCCCTGGGCCGCGAGCACCAGGTTCGAAGCGCCGACCGTCTGGTCGTCCTGGTACCGGAACGTGAGCCGCACACGATCCGCGGCGAACGGCGCTCCCGATGGCTCCGTCACGGTCACCCTGAACGTGTTCAGCCCGGTGCGGTTCGGGTCGACCTGGAGCCGCAGGTTCAGCCCGCCGGCCTGCACGCTGCGGTCGAAGGCCGTCTCGGCCCGTCCTTCGGGAATGGACTTCGCTACCGTGGTTTGCGTCAGCATCGCGGCCGCGACGAACACCCCCAGGCCCAACAGCGCCTCGGCCGTCGCGATCGCGATGAACCGCCGGGGCTCGCCCGGCGCGAGCGCCGCGAGCCGGTGCCGCCCCATCCGCGCGTTGTACAACCCCGCGGCCAGCAGCAGGGCCATGAGCCCCAGCTTCACCGCCAGCGTGACCCCGTAGCGCGTCTCCCAGAGCCGGGCCGGCGTGTCCAGCTGCACCAGCGAACTTAGAAACCCCGTCGCCAGGAGCACGAACACCAGCGCGGAGGCCATCAGGCTAAAGCGCGGCAGGAAGGCCGCGTACTTCCCATCGCGCAGACTCACCCGCGCCACGAGTGCCAGGCCGATTACCGCCCCGATCCAGAGCACCGCCGTCACGCCATACGCCATGTCGATCGCCTGGGCCCAGTTGCTCCCCGCGCCGGCAGCCGCGTGGCTGGTCGCCGTGAACGACCAGAGGAACACCACGATGCCCCCCAGCGCGCCCCATGCCGCCACCCGCCGGTTGTCCGGCCCGAAGGTGGCCATCACGGCGATGAGCACGGTCGCCCCGTACCGCGCGACCAGGTAGTTCCCGGCACGCGTGTCCAGCAGCACATCGAGCAGCGAAAGGTCGCGGTAGACGTCGCGCAGCGTCCAGATGTTGAGCACCGTCGCGGACGCCAGCACCGCGGCGCCCAGGAGGACGACGCGGCTCGCGGCCTGGGCGGCGCCTTTGCCTTCGAACCCCAGCAGCATCACGACCGCGCCCGCCGCGGCCAGCAGGAGCCCAAGCAGCGCCAGCGCCCGCACCGCCACACCATCCGCCAACGGTGCGGGATCCATGTCCGTCGTGAGGCCCCCGAGGCTGTTCACCTGGTCGGGGAGGCTCCCGTCCGCTCGCAGGACGGTGAACGGGTACGCGCCGCGCAGCGCATGTCCATCGATCGTCGATACGTTCGCCCAGAGCACGTTGTAGATGCCCGGTTGCAGCGTTGGCAGGGCCACCCGCAGCGTCACCCGGTCGTCCATCACTTCGACCGGGGGCAGCACCAGGGCGTTCCCGTTGGCGTCGAGCACCTGGATTGAGCTCTGGCGCGCCGAGAGGGGCTCGCTGAACACCAGGGTGACCTCGGCGGGCGGGCGCTGCACATAGCTGTTCTCGCCCGGCTCCGCGCGAAGCAGCGCCGCGTGCGCCGATGCCCCCATCGGCCGCGCCACCGCGGCGATCGCCATCGCCACGAAGACGGCGAGAAGCGCCCGCCTCACGGCCGCTTCTGAACGAGCAGGAACGTCGTCCCGCTTCCCGCCACGAACATCCCGATGGCCACCGCGGCGAGCAGCACCCACGACGTCCCGTTTCCTGACCCGCCGCCCAGCGACGGCGCCGATGCGGACCCGCTCCCGCCGCCGGCCGGCGCCGGCACCGTCTCTTTGAGGTTCACGCGCCCCGGCTGTACCTGCGCCACGTTTGGATCCCACGTGAAGCTGAGCGTGCCTTCGGCCGTATCGCCGTCATCGGCGCTCAGCGTCTTCCACTTGATGGTGTACACCCCCGGCCGCACCCCCGAGTGCGGCAACGTGACGCTGATGTGCTTTCGGTCGTTGTTGTCGATCACGGCCGCGATGAGCGTGATCTCGCGCCCGAATTCGTCGATCACGTCGATGTCGTTTGCTTCGGCCTGCCGCGCCATGTCCTGCGTCATGATGATGTCGATGACCGTCGGCATCTCTTTCACGATGGCCCCGTCACCCGGGTTCACCTTGGCCGGCTCCGCATGCGCGAAGGCGGTGCTCAGCGATGCAAGTGAGGCGACGACGGCGGCGAGAACGGCGGCTGCACGCATGAATCCAGTCTAGCCCGCGCCGGGTCACCAACAAGAAATGGCCCCAGCCCGCGTTTCAGCGCCGGTGCGTACAGTGGCGTGGCCCACCGGCGGTGTCGGGCAACCGCGCCGGGTTCACGGCCGGCCCGCCGCCACTCCGCCGGGCGCCCACGGAGGTCGCCAATGCCCTGGGAAGTCCTTGAGTCCGCCGACCCCGATCTCGCCGCTTTTGGACGCGAACGGCTCCACGGCCGCGTCGCCTACCTGGGTACGGCACGTCGCGATGGTGCTCCCCGCGTCCATCCCGTGACACCCATCATCGGCGAAGGCCGCGCATTCGTATTCATGGAACCCACGTCGCCGAAGGGCCGTGACCTCGACCGCGATCCGCGGTTTGCCCTGCACTGCGCCATCAGCGACAACAGCGGCGAATCAGGTGAGTTCGCACTCAGTGGCGAAGCGCGCCGCGTCCCCGATGCGGCTTCGCGCGAACTTGCCGCGCGTCTCTCGACGTACGAGATCGCCGATCGCTATGTGCTGTTCGAACTCCACCCCACGGCGGCCATGAGCACGAGGTATGGGAGCGGCCGGCCCGAGCACCGGCAGTGGAACGGCGCGCGGTGACCGGCAAGCTCCCGGTCCGCTCCTAGTCCACGGCCGGCGCGGGCCGCACCGATGCCACCAGCGCCAGGCCCGCCACCACAAGGGCCGATTGATACGTCGATTGCAGCCCCAGCCCTCCGGCGGCCACAAGCAGCAGGCCGATGCACTCCGCCCGCCGCCCGCGTGCCCACAGCGACAGCAGCGCCGCCGTGATGCCTGCCGCCGCGATGCCGTATACCCCCGCCGGCAGCGACCCCGAGAAGCCCTGGTTCCAGAGCAGCAGGATCCGCACCGTCGGCGCCGCGAGCATCCCCGCGAAGGCGAGCGCGCCCGCAACCACCGCGACCGCCTGCAGCTTCGCGCCCGGGAGGCCGCCCGCGAACAGCGGCGTCATCATCGCGAACGCCAGCCCGAGGTACTCGGCCGCCGTCACAAAGGCCCGCACCGCGTCTGCTTCGCCGCGGGCCGGCATGCCCGGCTGCTGCAGGAGGATGTTGGCGCCCGCCGCGAGAGTCGCCGCCCCGAAGACGGCCCAGGGGAGCGCCGCCCGCCCGCGCACGTTGCTCGCCGCCACGCCCGCCAGCAGCGCCGTCGCCCCGAGAATCGAAGCCGCCGAAAGCAGTTCACTCCCGTTCAAGCGCGCGATCGCCGCGCCCCCCAGGAACACCGCGATCGCCACGCTCCCCGCCCGCAGCCGCGTGTCGCCCCGAGCAAGCGTCATCGCCAGCACAGGCAGCGCGGCGAGAAGCAGGACCACCGTCACGAAGTAGGCGAAGCGTCCAATCTCGCTGATCACTTCGTACGGCCCGGCCATCGCTTCAAGCGCAGGGATGTGCACCGCCGTGCGGGTGAACGTCCGCAGGATGAGGAGCTCGGTCAACGCCGCCGCGGCCAGCCCGGCCGTCAGCGGGCCCACGATTCCCCGGCTCGCCCCGCTGCTGGCTGGCCGCGGCAGCGCGGTCATCGACTCCGCTCCGCCATCCGCGAACCGCCCGTCGCCAGCGCGACGCCGAGTCCGCTCAGGCCCAGGAGCAGGCCGATCGCCATGAACACCGTCAGCTTGTTCGTCCCGCCGCTGCCCGGGGCGTCACCGCCCATGATCGAGAGCTGCACGAACTGCGAAACCGACTTCCGCCCGTTGCGGTCGCCTTCGCTCCCATTCCAGACCGCGAACGCCATATCCGTCTTCGCGCCGTCGGCGAAGGCCGCCTGGTTGCCATCCGCGCCCGTGTAAGCGCGTTCGAAGACGACGGCCCAGTTGCCGTCCTTGTAGACGCCGTTGCCCTTCACGTCCTGCGTGGTGGCGGCAGTGAGCGTGCCGAACGTCTGCGAGACCAGCGTCTGCACCGGCCCGGCTTCCGGATTCGCGTACGGGTTGCCCGCCGCGCGCGCCGTGAAGAACAGCGTGTCGCGCGACGGATACATATCGACCTGCGACCCCGCGTACACCTGCGCCGGCTCCTGGAAGCCCTTCTGCGAGTCCGCGCGCCAGTGCCAGATGTTCACGCCCGCGTCGGCCTGCCCCATGCAGATGGCCGGGACCGACGTCGCCGCCCGCGAGGGGAACTCCACCGCGACGGCGTCCGCGAAGTCCTGCACGCGCGTCGTGGATTCGTCCTGCGTCTTGTCCGCCCACTCGACGCGGATGAGCAGCCGGTTGTCGATGTGGAGCGCCTTCGCGTTCACCATCGGGATACTGCCGCCGCCGGCCGAATAGGCGCCGAGCTGGGCCGTCAGCGGTACCTGCACGGCCACCGCGTCGTTCCACGCCTTGTGATTCGGGTCCAACCCCGGGTCACCGGAGGCCGCGTACGCCGTCAGGCGGAGCGTCTGCGAAGCCGCCGGGTTCGCATCGAAGAGCTGCAGGGCGCCAGCCGCGACCAGGATGGCCGCGACCAGCCCCAGTGTCCGCAACCGCGCGGACCGGAACCGTGGAGCAAAGTTGGTCGTGAACACGTCAGATGACCTCGATGTCGTCCAGGCTGATGATCGGCGCCTCGAGGTCGGCCGTGGCCAGGTCCTCGGGCTCGGGCTGGGGACGGTCCATCGGCATGGCCGGGGCGTCATACCGGTTCGTTGGCGTCACCTTCAGCCGCTGGCACTCCTCCTCCAGCCACAGCGTCAGGCCCATGCCCACCGCCGTGTAGAAGGTGCTGCCGTTGGCGTGCGCCGTGATGCTGCGGCCGAGCCCCGGGGCCCAACGCCCCAGGTGCTCGCCGATGAACATCCGCATCGCCCGGTTCACCTGCGCCACCCGCGGCGCCCCAAGGTGCTCCACGGCATAGAGCTGCTTCCGGCAGAGGAACGCCATGAACTCCAGCTCCACGCGGATGTCGTCCGGCCGGAGCCCCTGCCCCGCCGGGTCGACCCCGAACGCGCGGTAGAAGCCCGCGACGTCCGCCATCAGCGATGTCTGCTCGGCTGGCTGCGAGCACGCGAACGCGCTCTCGAACGTCGGGCAGTCTGGCGAGCTGCTCAGGCTGAACAGCAGGGTGAACTCTGGCTGGAGCGTGTCGCTGTCGGCCGTTGCGGCCATCGCCGCGAGCCCCGCGAGGGACGTCCCCGATGCCAGCTCCCCTCCCGTTTCGACCAGGTCGTGGAGCGCGGCGATGCCTTCTTCGTCCGGGTCGTCCAACGCCGCCGCGAGCAGCGAATAGTTGAACGCGCGCCGGACCAGCATCTCGGGCGATGGTTTGCTTGAGCTGCGGTCAGCAATCGGGCTCATCGCACGCCTCAAATCGTATTCATGGCGAAGGCGAGTGCCCCCTGCCGTTCGATGACCGGCTCATTGACCGCCACACGGACGATCTCGCGGCCCTTGCTGTCGTAGCCGATGGCCACGTCATCGAAGATCTCCCGCGTCTGCCCGCCGATCTTCAGTTCACCCGTCTTCGCGCCCTGCTGGACTTTGTAGCTGAAGATGATCGACTGCGTCGCGCGGAACAGTTGCAGCACCGCCAGCGTCTCCCGCGAGGGGTTCTCGTAGGCCGCGATGGCATCGTCCACACCAGGCCCGAACATCTGCCGCAGGTAGTCCCGCGGCACCCACCGGGGTGGGATGTAGTACACGTTCGGCTGCGTGCCGAACTGCGGGTAGAGCGGCAGTGCCACCTTCGCCACGTGCACCAGGTAGTACAGCGGGTTCTGCCGGTCCTCGATCCAGAGGCCGTCATCCCCCACCTGCACCAGGCCCTGCAGCCGGATCTTGCCGATGCACGCCGTCATGCAGCGCGTCTCCATCGGCAGGCCCTCCGTCAGCGGGTCCGTGCCTTCCACGCGCGGGTAGCAGCCGATGCACTTCTCGCTCGTGCGCGTGCTGGGCCGGTACATCGACTTTTTGTACGGGCACGCCTCGACGCACTTGCGGTAGCCGCGGCAGCGCCCCTGGTCGATGAGCACGATGCCGTCCTCCTCGCGCTTGTACACCGCGTTGCGCGGGCACGCCGCGAGGCAGGCCGGGTAGGTGCAGTGGTTGCAGATGCGCTGCAGGTAGAAGAACCAGCCCGAATGCTCCGGCAGGCTCACGCCTTCCTTCACGAACTTCGTCGCCGTGTCCTCGTAGATGTTCGGGGACTTCCAGTCCGCCTCGGGCGGGATGTAGCCCGTCACCATCTGGTCCGTCTGGTTCGCGGTCTCGAAGATGGTCTTCCCCTCGAAGGTGCCGTAGGGGGCCGTCTTCGCGTCCTTCTTCCCGGTGTTCCAGACCTGCGCGCCCGGGTTCGCCTTCTCCTGCAGTTCCAGCACCTTCAGGTCCCAGTTCTGCGGGTATCCCCCATACGGCTTCGTCTCGACGTTGTTCCACCACATGAGCTCCTGCCCGGGGGAGAACGTCCAGGTCGACTTGCACGCCATCGTGCACGTCTGGCAGGCGATGCAGCGGTTGATGTTGAACACCGCCGCGAACTGCCGCTTCGCCTTGCCGTTCTCGTAGCGGTAGTCCATCTCACGGCCGAGTTGCCAGTTGCGGACTTTCGCCATCACGCCACCTCCTGCGCCTGCGGACCGTAGATGTCCTCGATGATCGCCTCGACGAAGGCCTGCCCGCGGTTCACGTAGATCGCGTTCGTGCTGGCGAAGTGCTCGGAGCGGAACAGCTGGAGGATGCGGTTTCGCGGCACCCCCAGCAGCGCGTACTCCTCGATGAAGACGCGCGCCATCCGCTCGTCCTGGTCGACGCCCTCCTCCACCGGGAAGCGCACCGCCACGAACTCGTACGGGTCGTCGGCTTCGTGCTCCTTATCGACCATGTCAGGCCCTCCGGATGGTGTTGAGCTTGCCCGCGATGTACGCCTTCATCAGGTCGTTCTCGCTGGCCGGCGCCGTGCCGTGCGTGCCCGGTTCCCACGCGCCCTGGCCGTTGAGCCCGCCCGCCTCGGCCTTCGTGATCTTCACCAGCGTCTCTTTCGGCACCGTGTTGATCGCGTGGTTGTCCGCCTCCCCGCCGAAGATGAACGCCTGCGCCACCTTCGCCTTGTGGAAGAGCGTGTCCGTCTGGTGCATCGGCATCGCCCAGTCCTTCGTCACGCTCTGGTGCGAACCGAAGCGGAAGTTGGACTGGTAGCCGGTGTCCTCCGAGACCGCCCGGCCATCGGGCCGCGTCGTGTGGGCTTTCACGGTCTTCTCCGTCGCCCCGAATCCGCCGTGCTTGGTCATCACCGCGCCCCGTGGATACGACGGGTTGAACTTCACGCGCAGCATCAGCCGTGCCACCTTGTAGTGCGGATCGTCCGCCTTCCAGCCGATGTACGGCCGGTCCGCCGGGTTCGCATCCACCCACACGTAGTC
>JAYRRO010000078.1:0-1811 GCA_041910095.1 Dehalococcoidia bacterium | reverse complement strand
GAACCTCGAGCCCTTTTCTCCAGTAGCCAGGGGATCGGCCCTGTAGGGGCGCATCGTCGACCGGGGTTGGCCGCTCGAGCCTCGAACCTCGAACCTCGAACCTCGAGCCCTTTTCTCCAGTAGCCAGGGGATCGGCCCTGTAGGGGCGCATCGTCGCCCGGGGTTGGCCCGCTCGAGCCTCGAACCTCGAACCTCGAACCTCGAACCTCGAGCCCTTTTCTCCTTCCTCTTTTCTCTTTTCTCTCTTTCCGCTTACTCCGCCAACTCGATTTTCGAGACCGTGGCGCCCGTCGCGGAGATGCGGGTAACGAGGGAGCGGCCACTCATGTGCGCGTTTTGGAGGGTCTGGAGCATGGCGGCGGAGACGGCGCGGCCCGATTCGGCGGGGCAGATGGCGGCGATCGAGCTGCCTGCGCCGCTCAGCCAGGCCGCGTACGCCCCCGCCTCCTTCGCCGCCGCGAACACATCGAACATCGGCGGGAAGAGCGAGGCGCGCTGGCGCTGGTGGATGCGGTCATCGGTGGCTTCGCCGAGCAGTTCTAGCCGGCCCGAGGCCATCGCGGCCACGAAGAGCGCGGCGCGGCCCGTGTTGTGCACGGCGTCGGCCTTGCTATAGCTGTCGGGGAGGGCTTTGCGCGCGTCCTTCGTCGCCATCGAATGGTCGGGGATGAGGATCGCCATCGACGCATCGGCCGGGTAGCCGCAGGCCGCGCGCAGGTAGTGGCCGTCGGCCGCTTCGACGCAGACCTGCATGCCTCCGAAGAGCGCGGGGCAGGCGTTATCGCCGTGGCCTTCGAGGTCGCTCGCGAGGTCCAGGCAGTCGGATTCGCTGAGGGGGCGGCCTTCGAATTCGTTCACGGCCATCACCCCCGCGACGCGCGCCACCGCGCTCGCGCCGAGGCCGCGCCCCAGCGGGATGGCGACGTTGTAGCGCGCCTGCATCCCCGGCGGCTCCGCCCGCCCGAGCTTCGCGTAGGTGTGGCGCGCCGCCGTGAGCACCATCTTTTCGCCCACGTCCTCGGCGGCGTCGACTTCATGAGGGCGGAAGGTCACGGTGATCGAGGCCTGGATATCGAGCGCGAGCCCCAGGCAGTCGAAACCGGCGCCGAGATTCGCGCTCGTCGCCGGGACGCGCAAGGTGATGGCCGTGGGCTGCATCGCTCCCCCGTTCGAATTCCGAAGTCCGATACCAGAGGATAGGGAACGCGTTGCGCTCGGGCGAATCAGCCCGGGGGCGGGCTTTCCTCCGCGACATCCACTGTCGCGGTGCGCGCCGTTTTCGCCGCTTTCGCACCCCCCATGAAGCCGAGCCCGACGAAGAACCGTTCGCGGCTTTCGCTCCGCGTCGCCGGCGGCTTCACCATCTCTACCCGCTTGAAGCGCGTGCGCAGCTCCGCCCGGAAGACATCCGTCTCCTGGCTATTGAACAGCTTCGCGATGAACGTCCCGCCCGACTTGAGGAAGCGGTCGGCCGCGGCGAGCGCGAACATACAGAGTTCGAACGACCGCTCCTGGTCCTGCAGCTTGATGCCCGTGGTCAGCGGCGCCATGTCCGACATCACGACATCGAACGGCGGCGAAACGCCCGCCTTGAGCATGAGCGCGCCCATGTCCACGGCGCGCACATCGGCCACGAGGAAGACCGCGTTCGGCAGGTCCACCTCCACGGTGTTCAGGTCGACCCCGACGATCCGGCCTTTCTCGCCGATCACCCGAGAGGCGTACTGCGACCACGACCCCGGGGCCGCGCCCAGGTCGAGCACCTTCATCCCCGGCTTGAGGATCTTGTAACGCCGGTCGATTTCCTCGAG
>JAYRRO010000077.1:0-6305 GCA_041910095.1 Dehalococcoidia bacterium | reverse complement strand
GAAGAAGCGAAGTTCCGCGCGCCGCTTGCGCTGCGCTCCCAGGACCGCGCGGTCACCGTCGAGGACTACGAATTCCTCGCCCGCGAAGCATCGCGGCGGGTCGGCCGCGCGCGCTGCATCCAGGTTCGAAGCGACGGCGGCGGCAGCGCGGTCCCGCCCGGCACGGTCGAACTCCTCATCGTGCCCGTGCTCCCGCCGGACCACCCTCGCACCCTTCAGACCCTCCAGCCGCCGCCGGACCTGCTGGAAGAGGTGCGCCGCTACCTCGACGAGCGCCGCCTCCTCGCCACCCAGCTCGCCGTCGATGGGCCGGCCTTCGTTGGGGTAAGCGTCGAGACGTCGGTCGTGGCCCAGCGGCACGTCAGCGCCGAACAGGTGCGCGCCGCCGTGCTTCGTCGCATCAACGAATTCCTCGATCCGCTCCACGGCGGGCCGGATGGCGACGGCTGGCCCTTCGGCCGTGACCTCTATCTCGCGGAGATGCAGTCCGTTGTCCAGTCGGTCGAAGGGGTCGAATACGCCCAGGATGTGACCCTCTACCAGGTGGACTTGCAGACCGGCCAGTCTCGTGCGGCCGGACAGCGCATCACCATCGCCGAGGACGTGCTCCTGCTTTCGTTCGAACACACGGTCTCGGTGGCCCAACGAGGTGCCCGGTGACGCAGCCGGCCGAGACCCGCAGGCGCGGCCTCGCTCCTGGCGTCATCCTGCCGGGCGATGACGGCGCCGGGGCGCTGCCGCCGGCGACGGTTGCCGGCGCGGAGCCCCCGGCATGGCCGCCGTTGCCGCCGGGCGTCCCGGAATGGGCCAGCAGCTACCTCAACTTCCTCCCCGGCATCTACAGCGGCGAGGACTTCCTCGGGCGCTTCCTGCTGATCTTCGAAACCATTCTCAATCCCATCGAACGGACGATTGAGAACATCCCCCACCTGTTCGACCCGCTCCTCGCGCCGCCGGACGCCATCGCCTGGTTGGGGAGCTGGGTTGGCCTGGTACTCGACCCCCGCTGGCCCGAGGAGCGCCGCCGCACGCTCGTGCGCGAAGCGGCCTCGCTCTACCACTGGCGGGGCACCCGCCGCGGCCTCATGCGCATCCTTGAGCTGTATACCGGCGTCGCCCCATCCATCGTCGAACCGACGCTCAGCCAGGTCGCCGCCGACCGTACGCGCGCCTACCGCTTCCATGTCGAACTCGCGCAGCCCCCCGATGTGCACATCGACGAGGCGATGGTCCGCACGATCATCGAACTCGAAAAGCCCGCCTTCGCGGCCTATACGCTGGAGATCGGCCGCCAGCGGTAGTCCGCGCCGCGGTCTGCCTAGGGAGCGAGCTGGAGGAAGGGCACCCCGCTGCCGTCGATCCGGCGCTCCGCCGACCAGCCGCGCGTGTTGGCGTCCTTCTCCACGGACCACCAGTAGAAGCCGTCCGCCTCCACCCGGTCGGAGGTGATCTTCACCTTGTCGCCGTTGCAGAGCTTCGTCACGGAACTCGCCGTGAGCTTGGGCTCGATGCGAACGTTCAGGCAGTCGTTGGGTGGCGCGGAGTTCAGCACGATGGCCGTGGTGCCCCGCGCGAGCGCCGTGGGCGCAGGGGTAGGCGTTTCGATGCCGCTGCTCGCGGTCGCGCTGGGTTCCGCCGTGGCGTCCGCGGGCTTGCCCCCGCCTCCGCCGCCGAAGTCGATCTTCGTCGCCGCCCAGGCCCCCAGCCCGACGACCGCGACCAGCAGCACGGCCGCCGCGACCCACTTCCAGTATCGCAGGGGCGGCCGGATCGCAATCTGGCCCTCCGATGCCGCCTGCTGCGTCCCCGCGCCCCGGGGCCGCGCCTGCACCCGGAACGGCCGCGTCTCCACGTTCCCGAAGAGCGACCGCTTCTTCGGCACGACCTTCAGGCCGACGGTTTCGCGGTCACCGGGCGCGAGTTCGACCGCGTCCCGCTCGAAGGTGAAGTCGAGCGTCTCCTTATCGTCGGAAGCGCCCAGGGTGTAGCTGGCGGGCGCATTGCCGGTGTTGCTGACGATCGTCCAGAAGGCGCCGCCTCCACGCGGCTCCACTGCCATGGCCACGCCGTCGAAAGGCAGCACGGTGAGCTTCCCAAGGACGCGCACCTCGCGGCCGTTGTCGCGCGAAATCACCTGCACCGAGAAGGCGTACTCGCCCGCAACCGCCTCCGACGTTCGCGGTGGCTGGATGGCGATTGTCACCTCATCGCGCGCAGCCGGCACCAGCGAAAGCTGCTGGCGGCTCAACCGCACCCACGCTGCAGGCAGGTCCAACACGCTGAGCGTGAACTGGTCCAGCGTCGCTCCCCGGTTTTGCACGACCACGGTCGCGGTGGTCGTCGCGCCCGCGGCCACCGGTCCATTTGGCGAGGCCAGGGACACGGAGAACGTCGCCTGGGCGTCGCTCGAGGCGGTGAACGCGCCTGCCCCGCCCATCGCCGCGCCGCCGGATCCGCCCGCCTCGATGGGGATGAAGAAGCGCGCCTCGACATCGCCGAAGCGGATGGGCTGCCCTTCCGCCACGGTCACCTGCGACGACGGATCCAGCTGGTGGCTGCCCACGAAGGTGCCGTTCGCCGACCCGAGGTCCTCAATGGTGACCTTCGAGCCGTCGAGCCGCAGCTGCGCGTGGCGGCGCGAGACGGAGACGTGGTCGATCACCACGCCGTTCCCTTCGGCGCGCCCGATGACCACGTTCGCCATGTCGATCGGGTACTCGCGTACCTGCCCGTCGGGCGTCTGTACCCGCAGGGTGCCGTATTGCATGCCTGCCCCCGGCGTCTGGCTGCCGCGAAGAATACCGTGCGCCGCCGTTACTTGCTGGTACGCACACGCTGTCCGGGGCGCATTCGTACGCCTTTTTTGGCTATTCGTCCACGGAAACCGGCCGCCCGATGCCCAGGTACCGCACTCCCGCCGCTTCCACCGCCGCACGGTCCATCGCGTTGCGCGCGTCGAGCACCAGCGGAGCGATGCGGCGCCAGTCGTAGCCGTGGTAGGCGTCGTGATACGCATGCACGACGGCGACGTCGTACCCCTCGAGCGGCTCGGCTGCGGGTTCGAACCCCAGGGAGCGCACACCCGCCTCCGAGAGCAGGGCATCGTGCCCGCTCACCACCGCGCCGCGGCATGCGAACTCGCGGAGCAGGTCGACCGCGTTCGTGTGCGGCGTGACCGCGACATTCGGCCGGAACGTGAGCCCCAGGATCAGCACGCGCTTGCCTTCGAGGCCCCCGATGAGCCCCGCCACGCGTTCGGCCGCGTAACGGGGCATCGCGTCGTTCACATCGCGCCCGAGGCTCGAAAGCTTGCTCGGCCCGCGGCCCTGGATGAGGAAGCGCGGGTACACGGGGATGCAGTGCCCACCTACACCGGTGCCGGGCGTGTGGATGTGCGAGTACGGCTGGCTGTTCGCCGCGCCCGTGACTTCCGCGATATCGATGCCGTACGCATCCGCCACTTGCGCCAGCTCGTTGGCGAGCGCGATGTTGAGGTCGCGATACGCGCCTTCGGCGAGCTTGGTCAGCTCCGCCGTCTCCGCGTTCGCGAGCACGCGTACGTTCGCGTCGTCGCCGAACGCGCGCTTATAGAAGGCCGCCGCGCGCGGGCCGCCTTCGGCGTCCACGCCCCCGACGAGCTTCGGATACTTCTTCAGGTCTTCAATCACCCGGCCCATGAGGAGCCGCTCGGGGCTGAAGGCGACGCTGAAATCGCGGCCGAGCTTCAGGCCCCCGCTTTCGAGCCGCGGCGCGAGCTCCGCGCGCGTGGTGCCGATGGGAAGCGTGGTATCGAAGATGCAGAGCGTGCCCGGCCGGATGCCCCTGCCCACCGTGTCGGCGGCGGCGAAGAGCGGCGTCAGGTCGGCCGTGCCTTCGTCGTTCACATCCACGGCGACCGCGAACAGGACGGCCTCGCACTGTCCCACGGCCGCGATGGTGTCCGTCGTGGCGCGAAGATGCCCGCTCGCGACGACGCGCCGCAGCAGCTCACCGAGGCCGGCCTCGTCGGGAATGGGGTTCTCCCCCCGGTTCACGAGCGCCACGCGCTCCGCGTTGATGTCGCAGCCGAAGACCTGGTGCCCCGCGCCGGCAATGGCCGCCGAGAGCGGCAGCCCGATGCGCCCGATCCCGATGACCGCGACGTTCATGCCTGCGCCATCACTTCGTCCGGCGTCACCGGGCGGTCCTCCATCGACGACCGCACCAGTGCCTCGTATACGGCCAGCTCACGCATCCCGACCTCGGCGCTCACCGGCGCCGGACCGCCGGCGCGGATCGCATCGCGGAAGCTCTCCAGCTCCACCCGCAGGGGCTCGCGATTGGCCACCGGGTAGCGCGTCATCGGCCCCTCGGTCACGCTCGCGATCGCGCCTTCGCGCGCCGTCGCCGCGTAGTTCTCGTAGAACTCCAGCGATTGCGCCGCGTAATCGGCGACGAACATCCCGCGCTCGCAGAGCACCGTGAGGGTGCGCTCCTTGGTGGGCGTCAGCCAGTTGATGTCGAGCAGGCCCATCGCCCCGCGGTGGAAGCGCAACATGCCCGCGAAAAGGTCCTCGTTGTCGGTGTTGATGTGCCTTCGCGCCTCGGCGAACACCCGGTCCACTTCGTCGCCGAGCAGGTAGCGCATGATGTCGATGTCGTGCGGCGCGAGGTCGTGGATCACGCCCACATCCCGGATGCGATGGGGAAACGGCCCGACGCGGCGCGCGCGCACCTGGAGCACCGCGCCGCCCTGCCCCGCATCAAGCCGCCCTTTGAGTTCGCGGATCGCGGGGTTGAAGCGTTCGATGTGGCCGACGGTGAGCAGCACGCCGCGCTCCTCGGCTGCCCGCGCGATGCGCCGCGCCGCTTCCAGCGTCGCCGCGATGGGCTTTTCCACCAGCACGTGGGCCCCGGCCGCGATCACCTGCAGCGCCACCGATTCGTGCAGTTGCGTCGGCACCACCACGGAAACGAAGTCCGGCCTCGTCTCCGCGAGCATCGTGGCCGCGTCCGGGAAGCCCGGGATCGGGCGCCCGCCCGTCGCCTTTCGGACGCGCTCCGGGTCGGCATCGGCGACGCCGCACAGTTCGACGCCGGGCGTATCGCCCAGCACGCGGGCGTGGTTCGCGCCCATGGATCCGAGGCCGATGACAGCCGCACGAAGGATGTCGGACATGCCCTCACCGTAGCCCGCTTCGCTTCAACGAAAAAGGCGCGTGCTACTCCTCGAAGAGCTGGAAGAGCACCCCGCCGCTGTCCCGCGGATGGAGGAACGTGTGCCGGTGCCAGTCGCTTTCGACGATGCCGCCGAACGGCTCGACACCTTCCGCCCGCATGCCCGCGATCGCGCCCTCGACGGACTCAACTTCGCAGCAGATGTGGTGCATGCCCGGGCGGCGCTTGTCGATGAACTTCTGGACGAAGCTATCCGGGCGGTTCGGGGCGATGATCTCGAACTGCAGCAGGCTCCCCGGGATGCGCATGACGCACCCATCGTACCCCTCGGCCTCGTTCGTCCAGCGCGAGATCTCCTCGAAGCCGAAGACGCGCTTCTGCCATTCGACCTGCGCGTCGCGGTCCGGCACGGCGAGCGACACGTGGTCGATGCGCTTGAGCCCGACGGCGCCCCCGTTCGGCGTCGAACGGTCGACCTCGCGCTCGGGCCGGTGCGATTGGAACAGCTGCCAGAGGATGCCGCCGCTCTCCTTCGGGTGGACGTACGTCACGTACCACGCGCCGTCATCCACGACGCCTCCGAACGGCGTGAGCCCCAGCGCCGTGATCTCCTCCGCGCAGCGGTGGATGTCCGGCACTTCGATGGTGATGTGATGCAGCCCCGGGCCGCCCTGGTCGAGGAACTTCTGGACGAAGCTCGGCGACCCGTACGGTGCGATGATTTCGAATTCGATCCCGGTGCCGGGGACCTGGCTGAGGCTGCCGCTGAAGTCCTGCTTCGCGCTGCCTTCCCAGTTCGAAAGGTACTTGAATCCGAGGAGGCGCTGCAGCCGCTCCGCCTGCGGACGCCAGTCGGCGCTGGCCATGCTGATGTGGTCGACACGCGTGAACGTGATCACTTGCTTGTTCGTGCTCCAGCCAGGGTGGGTGAACCGGTATGGTACGGTTCGGGTCGAAAGCGCCGCAAATGCACCCAAATCCGACCGCCACGCTGCTCGTGAATCTCGCCGCCCGGGGCGTAGGCGCGAAGTTCCCCGCGGAGCGCCTGCAGGCCTACCTTCAGCGGCACGGCATCGAGACGCGCGTCGAGTTTCCCGATTCGCCGCTGGCGATGACGCGCGCCGCCAGCCGTGCGGCCAACCGCGGCG
>JAYRRO010000076.1:0-7520 GCA_041910095.1 Dehalococcoidia bacterium | reverse complement strand
CCGGGCGGGAACCCCTTGGCCGAACGCCACGACCCCTTCGCGGCCCTGCGACAGCGGAACTTCCTCCTGTTTTCGGGGGCGCGCACCGCTTCGACGATGGCGCAGCAGATGCTGAACGCGGCCGTGTTCTGGCAGGTGTACGAGATCACAGGGTCGGCGAGCTGGCTGGCCACGGTTGGGCTCGTGCGGCTCATCCCGCACCTGATGACGGGGCTTATCGCCGGGGCGGTGGCCGACCGCTACAACCGGCGGCGGGTGATGCTCATTTCCCAGAGCATCCAACTGAGCTCCATGGCCACGCTCGCTGCCGTGACGGTGGGGGGGAACGACAGCGTGTGGCCGATTTTCGCGTGCGTGTTCGTGATCGCGCTGGCGGGGGCGTTCGAATGGCCGGCGCGGCAGGCGCTCCTGCCGATGCTCGTCAGCCCGGAGACATTCCCCAACGCGATCATCGTGAGCGGGACGGTGCAGCAGGCGGCGTTCGTGACGGGCCCGGCGGTGGGCGCGGGGCTGATCGCGGCCTCGGGCGTGGGGCTGGCGTACTCGTCGGTGGCGGTGCTCGTGGTCGCGAGCATCCTGCTGGTGACGACGCTGCGGCCGCGGGAGGGCGATGCGCCGAAGCGGGCGGTGAGCGTCGCGGCCATCGCGGAAGGCGTGAAGTTCGTATTCCACCGTCAGCCGGTGCTGGGTTCGATGACGCTGGACATGTTCGCGGTGATCTTCGGGGGGGCGACGGCCCTGCTGCCGATCTATGCGAAGGAGATCCTGGATGTGGGCGCGATCGGCTACGGCTTCCTGTTCGCCGCAGTGGATGCGGGCGCGCTGCTGATGTCGGTCGTGGTGATCTTCCTGCCGCCGATCCAGCGAGTGGGAAGGGCGCTGCTGTGGGCGGTCTTCGCGTTCGGCATCGCGACGATGGCGTTCGGGCTTTCGCGCTGGTTTCCGCTGTCGCTGGCCGCGCTCTTCGCGGTGGGCGCGGCCGACCAGATCAGCGTCGTGATGCGCCAGACGACGATCCAGCTGGCGACGCCGGACGAGCTGCGCGGCCGGGTGACGGCGGTGAACATGCTCTTCATCGGCACCTCGAACCAGCTCGGGCAGGTGGAATCCGGGCTGGTGGCGGCGCTCACGAACGCGACCTTCGCGGTCGTATCGGGCGGAGCGGGGTGCCTGGCGGTGCTGGGCGTGGTGGCGGCGAAGATGCCCGAGCTGCGGCGGTACCGGCTGCTCCCGGCGCCGAACCTGCGCGAGCAGGAGCTCGAAGCCGGCGCGACCGAGGAACTCGCCTCGGCCGCGGGCGGCTCGTAGGAGCGCGCGGCTACTCTTTCGGGAAGGCCCAGGCGACTTCGGTGGCGGCGCCGGCCAGGGCGACGGTGGCGAGGCCGCGGTCGTAGTCGGGTTCGCGCTTGCGGGTGGCCTTGCGGTCGGTGAGGTAGGCGGTGAGCGCGGCTTCGGTGCCGCGGCCGACGAAGTGGACCTTGCCGCAGCAGCAGTGTTCCATGCCGGCGGCGCCGTCCTCGGCGGGGGCGGCGGTGGGCGTGCAGGGGCAGCCGCAGACGTAGGTCAGGCCTTCGCGGCCATCCTTCGGTTCAGGTCGGAAGACAGGCGTTTCCATGTGGGAACCTCGCCGGGTGATATGGGGATACGGTACGGCGGCGGGGGGCGTCGCGCACGCGGGGAGCGGCTAGCGTTGGCTCAAGAGCTCGGCGATGGCGATGACGAGCGCGAGCACGACCACGGCCTGCGCGGCAAGCCGGAGGGTCGCGCGGCCGTTCGTATCGAGCACGCCAGAGCCGGAGGTGACGATGTTGTTGGATTCGCCACGGTCGCGGAGGAGGTCGCGGGCGCGTGGTGCTTCGCCGGCGGTGACGAGGATGGCCCAGGTAGCGCGCTGAAAGGCGTGCGGATAGCCGCCGGGGGTGGCGCGCCCGCCCACGACCTGCGTACGGAAGCCATCGGCATCGAGGCGGCCGGCGACGATGTTGGCGGCGGCTTCGCTATCGCCTTCCCAAACGGGCTCCCAGCGCGAGGGCGGCCGGTGACCACGGGCGCGCGGCTGCCTGCGGGCCTTGCGATGGACCGGTTCCACGCCTAGCGAGCGCCCACGGGCACATCGAGCGGGTGCTTGCGAACCTCGGCCATGACCTTCGCGCCGACGGCGGCATCGGGTTCGACCACGGGCAGCCGGGGCAGGCCGATTTCGAAGGCGAGCTGGCGCATGACGTAGCGGATGGTGCTCGGGCTGCCGTTGAGGAAGCAGGCATCGGTAAGGGGGCAAAGGCGTCGATGGATGGCCGCGGCCTCGGCGACGCGCCCTTCGAGCATCAGGTCGAGCATGCGGCGCTGCTGCCCGGCGACGATGTGCCCGGTGACGCTGATCGCTCCGTAGGCGCCCAGGCAGTAGAGGTGGAAGGTGTCGTTGTCGTTGCCGCTCCAGATCTTGAAGTCCGGGCGGGCTTCGATGACGGCGGCGGCCTGGGCGAGGTTCGCTGTGGCGTCCTTGTTGCCCACGATGTTGGGGATTTCGGCCAGGCGCAGGATGGTATCGACCGTCATGGCCGTGCCCACGCGGCCGGGTACGTCGTAGAGGATGACGGGGAGCGTGGTGCTTTCGGCGATCGCCCTGAAGTGCTGGTAGATGCCTTCCTGGGGTGGCTTCAGGTAGTAGGGGACGACCGCGAGGATGGCATCGGCGCCGGCCTTTTCGGCGAGGCGGGTGAGGTGGATGGAATGGCGGGTGTCGTTCGTGCCCGCGCCCGCGACGACGGTGGCGGTGCCAAGCTCCTGCTTCAGCTCTTCCCAGAGGCGCGCCTTTTCGTCGTCGGTGAGGAGCGGGGACTCGCCGGTGGTGCCGACAGCGACGATGCCGTGGTTGCCGCTGCGCACGAGGTGTGCGGCGAGGCGGCGGGCGTGGGCGTAATCCACGGTGCCGTCGGGGTTGTACGGCGTGACCATGGCCGTCAGCAGGCGTCCGAGTTCTGTCATCGCAGGAGCTCCGGGAAGGGTCTATGTATTGTACGCGCTGGGGAGCGGCGGCGCAGGCGAGGATGATGCGAATGCTGCGGCAGTTGGGGTATGCGCTGCGGGCGCCGGCGTGGTCGTGGGTGGAGGAGGGGCTGCTGATCGCGGGGCGGTACCCGCGCGAGGACGCGGTGCTGGCGGCCTGGCGCGGCCTCGGCATCGGCACGGTGGTCAACCTGCGGGAGGAGGGGCACGCCGCGGGGCGGCTCGAACGGTTTGGGCTGCGCGAAATCCACGTGCCCATGCGCGACCTGCGGACACCTTCGGACCAGCAGCTGGGGGCGGGCGTGGCGGCGATTTTGTCGGCGTTCGCGCGCGGGGAGGGCGTGGCCGTGCACTGCGGCGCGGGTCTGGGGCGCACGGGAACGCTGGTGGCGTGTTATCTGGTGGCGACGGGGCTCACGAGCGGGGAGGCGATCAGCGCAACGCGGAGGGCGCGCCCGGGGACGATCGAGACGCGCGGGCAGGAAGGTGCCGTGCGGCGCTTCGCGGAGCGCCTGGGCTGAGGTTCAGGACGCGGCGGCGCGCGGCTGCCGGGCGCGTCGAGGGCGACTGGCCGCTGCCAACAGCCGCTCGTAGCGCGCGGTGAGCCGGGCGTGGCGCTTCTGGAGGGCGGGCAGGCCGGTCTCGGCGTTCGCGGGCCCGGGGCGCAACAGGCCGCCAGCGACGAGCGCCAGGCATTCGACGGTGACTTCGAGGGCGCCGGGGACATCGCCGAGGCGGCGTTCGAGCAGGCGGGCGAGCTCGACGTAGGGGCCGACGCGGCGGTTGCGGGCATCGGCGAGGAGGGTGCGCCAGGCCTCGGCGGCCTCGGCGTAGCGTTCGAGGCGGGTCGCGCAGCGGGCGGTTCGCTCAAGCGCCTCGACGCGATCGGCTCGAGCGGGATTGCCTACGAGGGCGGCCGTGCTGTGCGTCAGCGCGGCGGCGAAGTCGCCCGCGTACTCGGCGGCGCGCGATGCCTGGAGGTCGCCTTCGCGGCCATCGCACACGGCGGCGAGGTGGGCGGCGAGCGCGACCAGCGAAAGGATGTCCCAGGCGTTGTGGCGGAGGACGGGGAGGATCCAGGTTGGGTCGCCGGTGCGCTGGAAGCGGAAGTAGCGCTCGGGGACTTCGCTGGAGGGGCAATCGGCCTCGCGTTCGAAGCCGAGGAGTTCGGCCTCGAGGCGGACGAGGCGGTGGGAATCGAACTGGCCGCGGAAGAGGCGGCGGTTCGGGTGCAGCAGGTCCAGGTGGGGGAGCTGGCGGAAGGTGGGGCGGGTGCGCGAGAGAATGTAGCGCGTTTCGAGCATGGGCAGGTCGAAGGACTTGCCGTTGTAGCTGACGAGGGCGCCGGCGCGTTCGAGGTCGTCGGCGAGGCCGCCAAGGAGGCCACCTTCGAACTCCGGGGAGGGCAGGACGTACTGGCGTAGACGCAGAAGGGTGCCATCGAAGCGGGCGGTGCCGGCGAGGAAGACCATGGCGCCGGCGCCGCCCAGGCCGGTGGTCTCGGTATCGATGTAGAGGAAGTCGCGGGGGTGCAGCGCGGCGAGACGGGGTTCGCGCACCTGCCCGCCCAACCGCGCGGGGTCGAGGCTGAGGGCGCGATGGAGGACGACATCGCCGTGCGCCCAGCCGGCTTCGTAGGCGCTTTCGATGACGTAGCCCGGGCCGTGGGGCGATTCGAACCAGGCTCCGCCGAGGGCCGAGAGGTCGCGCAGCGCGGTGACGCTCTCGGCGCGCGGCGCCGGGGGCATGCGGGCGGGCTGGCTCAGGGCCGCGCGCAGGCGGTCACGGAGGTCAGGCACGGGCAGTCGTTCCGAACATTTGTGCGATTATGGAGGAGGAAGAGAAAAGAGAAAAGAGGAAGGAGAAAAGGGGGCTCGACGTTCGCGGCGCGCGGTTCGAGCGGGACATCCCCGAGCGAAGAGACGAAGGGGAGGGAGCGCGCGGCGGCTGGTGGGGCCGGCGCCCGTTTCTCTTTCCTCTTTCCTCTTTTCTCCACGGCGAGCGCCAGCCCGCCGTGCTATCGTTCGCGCATGCCGTTCTACGAATTCGTTTGCCCCGTGTGCAACAGCCGCGCCGAGGTCTTCGTGCGTTCGGTGAACTCGACCGTGACCGCGCCTTCCTGCACGACCGAGGGCTGCGAAGGCCAGATGCGCCGCGCGGTCAGCCGCTTCATGCGCCACCTCACGGAGATGGACAAGCTTGCCGAGGCCGAGGCCAAGTGGGGCAAGCAGGTCGATGATGTGATGGGCCCCAGCCCGGACATCGGCCGGTACGCCCGGCGCTACGACGCCCTCGCCAAAGATCTCCCGCCGCCCGAACACCCGGTTCACGAGTAAGCGTCAGGAGACCGGCGCGAAACGGGTGGCCGCACGCCATCCGATGGCGGCGTCCCGGCGCGCCCTTTTCTCCTTCCTCCTGTCTCTTTTCTTACCCGAGCCAATGCTCGGCGGCTATCGCGGCGGTGGCGCCGTCGCCGCAGGCGGCGATGAGCTGGCGCGCGGCGTTGGTGCGGATATCGCCCGCGGCGAAAAGGCCGGGGACGCTGGTGCGCATGGAGAGGTCGACGATGGCGTGGCCGCCGGCATCGAGGTCGGCGAGCCCGCGGAGGAGGCCGCTGTTAGGGGTCTGGCCGATGAAGATGAAGATGGCGGAGACGGGGAGTTCGCTGGTGGCGCCCGTCCGGAGGTTGCGCAGGGCGAGCCGTTCGACCTGGCCGGTGCCGATGATGCGTTCGACGACGGTGTCCCAGGTGAAGGTGAAGCGCGGGTTGGCGCGGGCGCGCTCCTGGAGGATGGCGCTGGCGCGGAGCTCATCGCGGCGGTGGATGAGATGGACCGTGCTGGCGTAGCGCGTCAGGAAGAGGCCTTCATCGAGGGCGGCATCGCCGCCGCCGACGACGGCGACCTCCTGGTCCTTGAAGAAGGCGGCATCGCAGGTGGCGCACCAGCTCACGCCACGGCCGGTGAGTTCGGTTTCGCCGGGGATGCCGAGGCGGTTGTAGTCGGCGCCGGCAGTGACGATGACGGCGCGGGCGCGGTAGCTGTCGCCGGCGGCATCGAGGGTGAACGTGCCGTCAGGTTCGCGGCGGAGCGCGGTGGCGCCTTCGTAGACGAGTTGGGCGCCGAACTTCTCGGCCTGCTGGACGAGGAGCTGGGCGAGATCGAAGCCGTTGACGCCGTTGGGGAAGCCCGGGAAGTTCTCGACGACGTCCGTGGTGGCAATCTGGCCGCCGGTGACCTTGTGTTCGAAGACGACGGTGGAGCGGCGAGCGCGGGCCGCGTACAGGGCGGCGGTGAGGCCGGCTCCCCCGCCGCCGACGATGGCGATATCGACGTTTTGCACGGTGTCCCTCCCTCGAGAGACGGCGAAGGGGCGAGCCTGTGAGCAGGCTGCCCCTCCGCGATGGTGTATCAGTGAGCCGCCGGCCAGGGCGGCGGGGTCCTAGCCGAGCGCGGCGTCGATGCGCTTCTTGATGTCGCTCTTTGGGCGGAAGCCGACGATGGTCTCGACGGGGCGGTCTTCGCCGGGCTTGAAGACGAGGAGCGAGGGGATGGAGCGGATGCCGTACTTGGTGGGGACCGCGGGGTTTTCGTCGGTGTTCATCTTGACGAAGTTGACCTTGCCGGCGTATTCCTCGCTGAGTTCGGCCACGACGGGGGCGACCATGCGGCAGGGGCCGCACCAGGGAGCCCAGAAATCGACAAGGGTGGGAAGCTCGCCCTTGATGACGTCGCTTTCAAAGGTGGCGTCGGAGACTTCGCGGACATCCGCCATGGTGGGACTCCTCCCGGTGCACCGGCATTGACAGCGGAGGCACCTGTTGTATGGTAGGTTCACGATACCCGGTGGGGGTATCCCCTGTCAAGGGGGCGAAGGCAGAGCCGATGGAACCCGACAAGAAGCTGCAAGACCGGCTGGCGCGCGTGGAAGGGCAGATCCGGGGGCTGCGGAAGATGCTCGAGGAGCGGCGCGGCTGCGAGGATGTGCTGAATCAGCTGCTGGCGGCGCGATCGGGGCTGGAGCAGGCGGGGCTCGTCCTCCTGGACCGCCACCTCACGGATTGCATCCTGAGCGACCCGATGATCTCGGTGGAGTCGCTGGAGAAAGTGCGTGAGGCGCTGCGGCTCTGGGTGAAGCACGCCGAGTAGTTCCCAGTTCCCGGTTGCCAGTTCCCGGGGGGTGGGCCCCTTTCTGGGAGACGGGGCGGGCCGGGCTGGCGAGTTGAGCATTCCGTCCCCAGGCGGAGAGGCGGGGGGATGGAGGCACGGGGTAGCCCACCGGAGACCGGGAACCGGGAACTGAATACTGAGTGGGAACTCCCTTAGGGCAGGTCCCCGATGTGCGGCGGAGCGGGGGTGTGGGAAGGTGGCGGTGGCGGGGTTTCGAGGTAGGGAGATGTCTCGAAGCTCAAAGGTTCATCCACCGTGTCCGCTCTGCGGGCGAGTCACCCGGGCGCATTCGCGGCTGGTCGTGCGGGATATCGAGTGTCCCGGCGTATCGCGGCCGAGCGCCTT
>JAYRRO010000075.1:0-17803 GCA_041910095.1 Dehalococcoidia bacterium | reverse complement strand
GATCGGCAGCCGGACGCGGAAGCTGGAGGCGCAGCTGGTGGAGATGCTGCAGATGCTGGCGAGCGGCCTGCGCGCGGGCTTCGGCCTCATCCAGGCGCTCGACTCGGCGTCGGAGCAGCTGCCGAACCCCCTGGCCACGGAGATCCGCCGCACGCTTCGCGACACGGCGATGGGCGCGAGCGTGGAACAGGCATTGAGCGCGCTCAATCAGCGGGTGGGGAGCTCGGACTTCGACATCGTGATCACGGCGACGCTGATTCAGCGAAGCGTGGGCGGCAACCTGGCGGAGATTCTCGACAACGTGGCACACACGATGCGCGAGCGGGAGCGCATTCGCGGCGAAATCCGGACGCTGACATCGCAGCAGCGCATGACCGGGTACGTGATCGGCGGCATCCCGATCGGACTGGGGATCATCTTCATGATGATCAGCCCGGAATTCACCGGGAAGCTGTTCACGGATCCGCTGGGGCGGATGATGCTGGGCGGCGCCATCGGCATGGAAATTTTGGGCTTCGCCGTGATCCGCAAGATCGTGAACATCGAGGTATAGGGCCGTGGAAGCACTGATCGCGCTGGCTACGTTCGTCACGGTGACGCTCACGGCATATGGCCTCTTCTACCGCCAGGCGGAGAGCGATCCGATGGATTCACGCCTCGGCGGCCTGCGGTACGTCCGCCCGGGCAAGCAGGAGCTGCCGGACCCGGAGGCCGCGTTCAAGGCCCGCGTCGTGGCGCCGATGGTGAAGGCGCTGTCATCGAAAGCGAATGGCGTGCTGCCTTCGACGATGTCGGAGCGGCTGGAATCGGCGATGAAGCAGGCGGGCCTGAACATGAAGACGGGCCAGCTCATCCTCATCGTCGGGATCACGGCGGGGCTTGTGCCGCTTCTGGCGGTGCTCTACATGGCGGCGCTCGGCAAGACCGGCCAGACGCTGCTCATCACCTACGGCGTGGCCGCCGGCTTCGGCATCTACGGGCCGCGGGTGTGGATCATGGGCCGCATCAAGCGGCGCCAGAAGGAGATCTGGCGGGCGCTGCCAGACGCATTCGACCTGATCACGGCGTCGGTCGAGGCCGGCCTGGGCATCGACGCGGCGTTCTCGCGGGTGATCGAGAAGGTGAAGGGGCCGTTCGCGGAGGAGCTGACGCGGACGATGCGGGAGATCACGATGGGTCGTACGCGCCGCGATGCGTTCCTCGACATGGCCGATCGCACGGGTGTGGAAGAGCTGCGCTCGCTGGTGAACTCGATCGTGCAGGCGGAACAGATGGGCATCTCCATCGGCTCGGTCATCCGCGTGCAGACGGGCGTGATGCGGGTGAAGCGCAAGCAGCGCGCGGAGGAGGCGGCTTTCAAGGCGCCGATCAAGATGGTGTTCCCGCTCGTGCTGTTCATCTTCCCGGCGATCCTGATCGTCATCGGCGGGCCGGCGATCATCCAGATGAAGGGCGCGTTCTAGCGATGGCGCGCATCGTAGATATCTCGGCGGGGAGAGTGGTGGCCGAACAGGCGGCGACCGCGGACTCCGCGTGGACGCGCTTCCGCGGGCTGATGCTGCGCAAAGGGCTCGCGGAGGGCGAAGGGCTCGACATCCGGCCGTGCGGGTCCATTCACATGATGTTCATGCGCTTCGCGATCGACGCGGTGTTCTACGACCGTGAGGGCCGGGTGACGAAGGTGGCGCGCGGCGTCCGGCCCTGGGTGGGGCTAGCTTTCGGCGGGCGCGGTGCGAAAGGCGTGATCGAGCTGCCGCGGGGTGCGGCGGCGTTCGTGGAAGCGGGGCACCAACTGGAGTTCGCAGCCTGAGGGCGCGGACCACGCGGCCCGAACAGGGCGGCACCGGGAATCCCGGTGCCGTTTTCGTTGGTTGAGACGCAGCCTGGCGGGGAATCGATTGGCGATGCTGTACGGAGTGACGCGGGGGGATTAAGGTATCGCGGGCGCGATTCAAAGGCGCTTTGAATCTTCGCGCGTCCCCGGCACCGGGCTGGTTGCCCGAGCGATGGGGGTGCGGAAGAATCACCGATGCTCCGAGGCGGCGCCGGGACCCGGGAAGGCCGGGCCGCACTTCATGAAAGGCAGGGCCACTCTTTGGCTGCACCGCGCAAACCCATTCCACAGCCCACGCCCGAAACCCAGGAATTCTGGGACGGGGTCAAGGCCGGCGAGCTCCGGCTGCAGCGTTGCCAGGAAGCTGGCTGCGCGCAGGCGTACTTCCCGCCGCGGCCGTTCTGCCCGTCGTGCGGGTCGCGCAATATCGCGACCTTCAAGGCGAGCGGCAAGGGCACGCTGCACAGCTACGTGATCAACCACCGGGCGGCTCCGGGGTTCACCGCGCCGTACGCGATCGCGGTGGTGAAGCTGGATGAAGGTCCGAAGCTGATGACGAACATCAGCGGGGTCGAGCAGACGCCGGAGGCGCTGGTGCTCGATATGCCCGTGGAGCTGGCGCCCGAGGCGGCCTCAGAGACGATCAGCCTGCCGATTTTCCGTCCCGTGGGAGGTGGCGCGTGAAGCCGGGAAGCATTGCCATTGTCGGCGCGGCGGAAACGACCGAACTCGGTCTGATCCCGGGCCTTTCGCAGCTCGGCCTGCACGCGGATGCGGCGCTGAACGCGATGAAGGACGCCGGGCTTTCGCCGAAGGACATCGACGGGGTCGCGTGCGCGGGCCAGAGCCCGATGGAAGTGGCCTGGTACCTGGGCATCACCCCGACCTGGGCCGATGGCACGATGGTCGGCGGTTGCTCGTTCATGCTGCATGTGCGGCACGCGGCAGCGGCGATCAATGAGGGGCTGTGCAATACGGTCCTGATCACGCACGGCGAGAGCGGCAAGTCCGGCGTGGGCCGCGGCGGCTTCGGCGGTGGCGCTTCGACGATCAACGGGCAGTTCGAATCGCCGTACGGGATCGCGGGCCCGCCGAGCATGTTCACCATCCCGGTGCTTCGCTACATGAAGGACTTCGGGCTTTCGCACGAAGAGCTGGCGATGGTGGCGGTGGTGCAGCGCGAGTGGGCGGGCAAGAACCCGCGCGCGACGATGAAGGACCCGATCACGGTCGAGGACGTGCTGGCCTCACGGATGATCGCGTATCCGTTCCATCTGCTGGAGTGCTGCCTGGTGACGGACGGCGGCGGCGCGCTCATTCTCACGAAGGCGGATCGGGCCAAGGATTTCCCGAACAAGCCGGTGTACATCGTGGGCACGGGCGAGAGCGTCGAGACGCCGATGATCAGCCAGATGGAGGACTTCACGAGCTCGAAGGCGTTCCGCGTCTCGGGCAAGAAGGCCTTCGAGGAGGCGGGCATCACGCACAAGGACGTGGATCATCTGATGATCTACGACGCGTTCGCGCACCTGCCGATTTACGGGCTCGAGGACCTCGGGTTCTGCGAGCGGGGTGAGGCGGGCAAGTTCATCGCCGCGGGCAACACGCGCCCGGGCGGGAAGCTGCCGCTGAACACGAACGGCGGCGGCCTGAGCTACATGCACTCGGGCATGTACGGCATGTACGCGCTGCAGGAGAGCGTGCGGCAGATGCGCGGGATTGCCCCGGCGCAGGTGCCGGGCGCGAAGCTTTCGGTCTGCCACGGCGTGGGCGGCATGTTCGCGGCCAGCGGCACGATCATCATGTCGAACGAGCAGCCCTAGCGCGGCGCGCCGCGTGCACGTTGCCAATTCCCGGTTCCCAGTTCCCAGGGGCAACCCTTGGAGGCAGGTCCCGGGGGGCTGGCCGGATGGAACAAAGGGGGTGGCTCCGATGGGGCCACCCTTTTTGGTTTGTTTTCGCGGGAGCGTATGCCGGCCGGATGAAGGCTTGAGCGGCCTGATAGCATGCGGAGGTGCCCGTCGTCGATGCACATGCGCACCTCTTCGCCCCGGGGCAGCGCGGACGCCGCGCGGCGATCGCCGCCCGGGATGCGACGTTCGCCGAGATGTACGGCGACGCGGCGGCGCGGATGGCGACGGCGCCAGAGCTGGTGGCCGCGATGGACGAGGCCGGCATCGACCGGGCCGTGGCCGCCGGGTTCGCATTCGCCAGCGCGGAGGATTGCCAAACCCAGACTCGGGCCATCATCGAGGCGGCGGCGGAAGCAGCGGGGCGCCTCATCCCGCTCGCGACGGTGAACCCGGCGGCCGCGGGGTGGGTTGCGGCGGCGGAGAGGGCGCTGGATGCCGGTGCCCGGGGCTTCGGAGAATTGCGGCCGGGAAACCAGGGTTGGGACCCGCTCGGACCGGAAGGCCACACCCTCGCGGACCTTGCGGCGGCGCGGGGGGCCGTGCTCCTCTGGCACGTGAGCGAACCCGTCGGCCATCGCTATCCGGGTAAGGCGGGTGGTATTTCGCCGGCGGACCTATGCGCGCTGGCGGAGGCACACCCGGAGACGCGGATGGTGGCGGCGCACCTTGGTGGGGGGCTTTCGTTTTACCTGGAGATGCCGGAAGTGCGGAGTGCGTTGGCGAATGTGTGGTTCGATACGGCGGCCGTAACGCTGCTGTATGATATGGGCAGTGTTGCGCGTCTCGCGGACCTTGCGGGCCCGGAGCGCGTGCTCTTTGGCTCTGATTACCCGCTGCTTTCGCCACGTCGTCAGCTGCAACGCCTGCGGGCGTCGCTCCCGGGCGCAATCGCGCAGGCGGTGTGTGGCGGAAACGCGACAACTCTGTTCTCGGAATCGCACCAACCATGAACACGCCTACCGACCACGTCAGGCTTTTCGTCGCCTGTGAAGTCCCCGAAGACGCGCGCGAGACGATCGGGGAGATCATCGAGACGCTGAAGGACCGGAGCGGCAGCGCCGTGCGCTGGATTCGCCCGGAAGGCGTCCACGTGACGCTGAAGTTCCTGGGCGAGGTTCCCGTGCGGCAGTTGCCGGCGATCAAGCTCGCGATCCAGGAGGCGGTGGTCGGCCACTCGCCGTTCGAGCTGGAGTTTTCGAACATCGGGACGTTCGGTGGGCGCGAGGGCCTGCGCATCATGTGGGTGGGCATCGCGGGGGATGTGCTGCGACTCGAGGCGCTGGTGCGCGCGGTGAACGCGGCGCTCGCGGTCGTGGGTTTCGAGCCCGAACGGCGGCCTTTCCGGCCGCACCTCACGCTGGGGCGGGTACGGGACGAGATCTCGACGCGCCAGCGGGCGGAGATCGAGGTCGCGGTGGGCAAGATGGACGTGCCGCAGACGTCGTGGCGAACGGCGCACGTGTCACTCATGCGCAGCCGGCTGACGACGCAGGGTGCGATGTACGAGGTGCTGGCGACGTTCCCGTTGCGGGTGTCGCAGCTGGTCCAGCCCTAGGTTTCCAACGGCCCTCCACATTCATCCCTGGCTATCGGCGGGCTGCATGCATGCGCCGCGGTTCGGCCGCGACGGTAGCGGCGGGCCGGGCGGCGCGGTAGCGTTCGCCCGGGAGGAAGACGGCGATGGAGTTCGGAATCGGGATTGATGCCAGCCTGGGGCTGACGCTCGCGGAGCAGCAGTCGCTCGTCGCGGAGGCTCGCGATGCGGGCTACGCCAGCGCGTGGACGCCGAGCGGGCCTGCAACCCGCGACGGGTTCCAGGTGTGCGGGCAGTGGGCGGCACAGGGGCTGCCAGTGGGCATTTCGGTCATCCCGGCGCCGCTGTGGACAGTGCCTTCGCTCGCGCAACAGGCCGGTTCGCTGCAGGAGATCACCGGCGGGCGCTTCATCCTTGGACTGGGGACGGGCGGCATTTACGGGGCGGAGTACCGGGCGATGTATGGGCTGCCGGAGTGGCCGGTGGTGACCATGATGCGCGAATACGTGGGCGCGCTTCGCGGGCTGTTGGCTGGCGAAACGGTCACGTTTGATGGGAAGGTCGTGCGCCTCCGGGGGCTTCAGGTGACGGGCAGGCCGATACCGGTCCCTCTGTACCTGGCGGCGCTGGGGCCGCAGATGTTGCGCCTCGCGGGCGAAGTGGCCGACGGGGTGTGTCTGAACTGGACGGCGCCGGGGATGCGAACGGGCGTGCGCGAGGCGGTCGCGCGAGGCGCGGATCGCCGTGGCCGGGATGCATCCGCAATCCGCGTGACCGAGTACATCCGGGTGTGCATCGATGAGGACGAGGCAAAGTCGCGGCAGGCGTTCGTGCGGGCGCTCATGCCGTACGCGCTGGCGCGAGCGGGGGCATCGAAGGACCACGGCTATCGTGGTCACTTCCGGAGGATGGGGTTCGACGCCGCCCTTTCGCGCATCGAGGAGCGGCGCGACGCCGGGGCTCCCGTCAGCGAACTGCTGGACCTCTTCCCGGAAGAGCTGGTGCGCGAAGTGGGGTACTACGGCAACGCGGCGGGGGCGCCGGCGGCGCTGGCACGGCTGTCGCAGGGGCTCGACCTCGCGGTGGTGCGAATCGTGGGGTCGCGGCCCGGGATCGATGCGGCGCGCGCGGTGCTGCGGGCGTGCGCGCCGGCCGCTGTGTGAGCGGATTCGCACGGGAGTGTCAGGTCGCGGCATTACGGCTCGCGGGCGCGGATACAATCGCTGGCACGACACCCCGCCCCGGGTGCCACTCCGTGGAGGCATGCGATGGGCAACCGGCTGGCGACCGTGATCCCGGAGGAGGGCCTGCGGCTGCGCCGTGAGCCTTCGACGGCGAGCGAGATCCTGGGGCTCCTGGCGATGGGCCAGGCGGTGACCATCACGGCGCGCGATGGTGCCTGGCGCCGGGTGGAATCGCCGCTCGGGCCGGGGTTCGTGCACGGCGACTACATCACCGTTGATGGCGAGCGAGCGGTGAACGACGAGCCGCCAGGACTGGATATCGAGGTACCCGCGCACGACCGGAAGCCGGCCGAGGACCGATCGGGGACGGCGACGGCGGCAAGCGCGAGCTTCTACACGGTGATGCCGGGCGACAGCCTCAGCGCCATCGGGACGCGGCTGGGGCTGAACTGGCGGGACATCGCCGCCGCGAACGGCATCCGTGAGCCATTCGTCATCAGCGTGAACCAGGTGCTGCGGTTGCCGGGTACCGGTGTGGTGGCGGGAACCATCGAGGTCCTGAACCCGGCCGCGTTTGAGGGCGAAACGCGGGTGACCTCTTCTTCGAACCAGGGGCACCACACGCCGTATGGGGGCTCGCGATCGATGGACCTGGACGTGCTCGATGCGCCGAGCATTGGGCAGCCGATTGCGTTCGACGTGGCCGCGCCGGAGGGGACCGAGGTGCGGGGCGTGGTGCGGATCATCGGGCCGGCCTGCCGTTCCGGGGAGCTGCGCGACGGCGGGAGCAAGGTCCAGGTTCGCATCGAACACCGCGCCGCAGGTGGCGCCTGGCGCCAATCGGATGCGTGGGTGCTTTATGCGCACCTGGACCCGGTGCTGGTGCGCATCGACGAGGTCATCGCGCCGGGTACGGTGGTGGGTCGCATGGGACCCGAGAGCGGCCCGGAGTACGACTCGTCCTGCGCGCAGGGTTCGCATGTGCACGTCGAGGCAGCGCGGGCGACCAGCGTGCTCGACGTGGGGACGACGATCCGGGCGACGGCCGTGATGCAACTCGCTTTGTAGTTGGACCGGCCTGAAGGCACGGATCGGGCCGGTGCTGGTATTCTCGGGCGCACTTGCGGTGGAGGGCCTGCATGGCGGACGCCCCTGGAATCGTGGTCCGCGCGGTGGCGCCCGGGGATGCAGCCGCCGTCGAGGAGCTGCTGACAACGGTGTGGATCGGCGAGGGCTTCACGCCGGTGGCGCGAACCCGTTCGGCGATGTCGGGCACCGGGCGCGCGCGGCGCGGGTGCTGGTGGCCGAGGACGCGGCGACACACACGATCGTCGGGACCATCCTGCTCGCCGAACCGGGCACGCCGTACGCGCTCATCGCCATGGAGGGCGAACTGGAGGCACGGCAGCTGGCGGTGGCCGTGGGCGCGCGCGGCCGGGGCGTGGCGCGTCTGCTCATGGGGGAGGGCCTCCGGATCGCGGCGGAAGAGGGCGCGCGCCAGGTGGTCCTTTCGGTGCAGGAGCGAATGCTGGCGGCACAGCAGCTCTACGAGCGCATGGGCTTTGAACGGAGGCCGGAGCGCGACTGGTTCCGGCCGCAATCCGGGCGGCACATGCTGGTGTACGCGAAGGCGACGGACGCGAAGGGGGAACGGTAATGCGCATCGGGATCATGCTTTCCATGCCCGGGGACCTGACGAACGTGGCGGGCCTGGTGCGGCGAGCGGCGGAGGCCGAGGAGGCAGGCTTCGCCTCGGGCTGGCTCCCGCAGGTGACCGGGCTGGATTCGCTCACGGTGCTGGCGGTCGCAGGCACAGCGACGTCGCGCATCGAGCTGGGGACATCGGTGGTGCCGACGTATCCGCGGCACCCGGTGATGCTGGCGGGGCAGGCGCTGACGGTGCAGGACGCGACGGGCGGCCGGCTGGCGCTGGGGATCGGGCTCAGCCACAAGATGATGGTCGAGGGTGTGCTGGGGATGGATTACTCGCGCCCGATCCCGCACATGCGCGAATACCTGGCGGTGCTGAACGGGCTGATGGCGGGTGAGGCCGTTTTGCTGAACGGGAGCGAATACCGCGTGAACGCGCGCCTTGCCGTGCCGAACCCGGTGAAACCGCCGGTGCTGGTGGCAGCGCTCGGGCCCGCCATGCTGCGGCTCTGCGGGCGCCACGCGGACGGAACGGTGACGTGGATGGGCGGCCTGCCGTACCTGCGGGACTTCGCGATTCCCGCGGTGCGCGCAGCGGCGGAGGCCGCCGGCCGGCCGGCACCGCGCGTGGTGGCGATGGTGCCCGTGGCGCTCAACAGCGATGAGGACGCGGCGCGGGAGGCCGTGACCGCCGCCTTCAAGAACTACGGGCAGATCCCGTCGTACCGGGCGGCGTTGGACCGGGGAGGGGCCGCCGGACCCGCGGACGTCGCGGTCGCGGGCGACGAACGCGCGATCGCGGCGGGCGTTGCGGCCTACCGGGACGCGGGCGTGACAGACTTCGTCGCGGCGATCCCGCAGCTGCCCGGCGCCCACCCGGAGGAGGCATACCGGGTGGTCGCGGAGCTCGCTCGCGGCTGATCCCGCCCCCGGGCTTAGCGCGCGGGCGTTGGCAAGGCCGGCGCCGTCCCGAGCGTACCGAAGAGCTGGGCGGGGTCGATGATGATGCCCTGGCCGCTGGGGATGAGGGCGATCTGGATCTTGTCGCTGAGCTTCTGAAGCGCCTGGAACTGGATGACGGCGGGCGTGAGGGAGGCGGAGATGGCAGCGTTCGCGGCGGCCTGGCCTTCGCCGCGGATGCGGTTGGCGTCGGCTTCGCCCTTGGCGGTTTCGACCTGCTGCTGGGCCTCGAACTGGCGCTGCTTGACCTTTTCCTGTTCGCGGAGGGCGTCCTGGGTGGCGATCTGCTTCTGTTCGATGGCCTGCTTGAACTCCTCGCGGAACTGGATGTCTTCGATGAGGAAGTCGGCGATGGAGATAGAGAATGGCCGCAGTTCGGTCGTCAGGCGTTCGCGGACCGCCTGGCGGATCTGTTCGCGTTTGGGCGCGACATCGACGCTGGCGTATTTGACGGTCTCTTCCTTCACGAAGTTCACGACGCGGGCTTCGATGAGCCGGTCGAACCAGTTGGGGCCGACGTTGCGGTAGAGGCCCTGCACGGCGTTGGGACTGACCTGGTAGTTCACGGTGACGGTGAGGAGGACGTCCTGGGTCTCGCTGGAGAAGGCGGTGACCTGCTCGAAGCGGTGGCGCTGCACCTGGACGCTGGCGCGCTTCATGGTTTGCCAGGGGGCGATGAACTGCAGGCCCTCGCCCTTCTGTCCGACGATGGAGCCGAACTCGTACACCACACCGACGTTGCCGGCGGGCACCTGGCGGATGGACGCGGAAGCGGTGTGGACGACGACCCAGACGAGGAACAGCGCGACGGCGGCGACGCGGATGATGGAGCCGCGGCTGCCCGCGGGGTCGCCGTCGCGGGCGGCGCGGGAGATGGTGCGCCCGACGAAGAAGACGGCGCCGCAGACGATGGCGGCGAAGAACATGCTGACGACCCAGGGCATGAGCGCCTCCGATGGCAGGATGCCGGTGTCATTATGGGCGGCGAGGCCACTCCGTGGGCGATGGCCCCGGACGCATCCACGGCGCGCGTTCAACCGTATCGATTGGCAACCGGGGCTTCGGGCGGCGAGGGAACGGGCCCGAGGCCCCGGGGCTCAGTCCGTGGGATGTTCGGCGATGGCGTCGCGCACTGCTTCGCTGAGTTCCGGCAGCATGTACGGCTTGCGAAGGAATCCTGCGGGCGCGCGCCCCTGGAAGCGTGCGGCGGCCTCGGCGGCGCCGGAGCCGGTCGTCACGAGCACACGGGCATCGGGCCGGAGGGCGCGGAGTGCGTCGAAGGTCTACACGCCATCCATGCCGGGCATGGCGAGGTCGAGCACGACGCAGTCGATTTCGCCGGCGTGTTCGCGATAGAGGTCGAGGGCGAGGCTGCCGCTTTCGGCGGTGAGGACGCTATAGCCGGAGAGGCCGAGGGCGCGCGCGGTGACGTCCCGGACGTGGGGCTCGTCATCGACGACCAGGACGGTGGCTGCGTGCGGCCGGATGCACTCGCCGGTCGCGGCGAGTGCATCCGGTGTGGAGGGGGCGGCGATGGGGAAGCAGAGCCGGAAGGTGGCACCGTGGCCGCGTTCGCTTTCGACGGCAACCGCGCCGCCGTGGGCCCTGATGACGCCGAGCAGAGACGCAAGCCCCATGCCACGGCCCGGGAAGCGGGTGGTGAAGAACGGGTCGAAGACGTGGTCGATGAACTCGGGTGACATGCCTTCGCCGTCGTCGCGGACTTCGATGACGGCGCAGGGGCCGCCCTCGAAAGCGGCCGCGCGGAGGGCCTCGGGGTATGCCCGCGCATCGCCCCGCTCAGCCGTGACCCGGACGGCGATGGCGCCGGGGTCGCCGTTGAGGGCGTCGTTGGCGTTGCGGAGGAGTTCGTCGAGGCAGCGGGTGACCTGGGCAGCGTCGACGTTTGCCTCCGCGGGCTGTTCGGGGAGGTCGAGCGTGATCGCCACGCCGGGCGGCGGGCTCATCGCATCGACGGCGGCGCGCACGAGCGGGCGCAGGTCATGGACTTCGAAGGAGAAGCGGCCACGGCCGGCATAGGCGAGCATCTGGCCGGTGAGGTCGCTGGCGCGGCGGCCGGCGCGAACGATGTCCTCGAGGCTTTCGCGCACGGGCTCGTCAGCGGGGTCGAGCATGGTGATGGCGAGCTGGGCGTTCCCGAGGATGCCGACGAGCAGGTTGTTGAAGTCGTGGGCGATGCCGCCTGCGAGCACGCCCAGGCTTTCGAGGCGTTCGGCCTGGGCGAGTCGCTCACGGTCGCGTTCGCGCTCAGCCTCGGCGAGCCGTTCCCCCGTGATGTCGCGGACGATGCCCACGGCCTCGGCATCGCCGAACGGGGAGATGCGGGCCTGGAGGACGGCGCCGCCGGGCCCGGGGACCTCCACCTCCTGGGCGGCGTGCGTCTCGATTGCCCGGCGAGAGGCATCGCGGATGGCGCCGGCCGCGCCCGCGGGAAGGGCATCGGCGAGTGTTGCGGCGTCGCGCTGGTCGTCGCCGGCGGCGTGCCAGCCGTGCAGGGTGCCACCGGCATCGGCGACGAAGACGGTGTCGGGGAGAGCCTCGACCGCGGCGGCAAGGTGGCGGCGGCGGGCGGCCGTACGGGGACGGAGCACAAACGCGAGCACGCCGGCCAGTGCTCCCGCGCCGAGGAGGAGCGAGACAACGCGGCGGAACGATGCGAGGGCGGAGTGTGTGTTCCCGCGGTTCCGCTTCCACCGTCCAGGGGGCCGTTCGATGTCGGTACTCCAGCCTGCCATATCAATCACCCCAATGGGCGCATCTCCATTACACATCGGCGTCGCACCGTGCCGATATCGGGGAAGTCCCTCGAACGGGGGTGACGGCGAGTTGCAGGATCGTGACGCCGCGAGTGCTGGAGGTAACGCGGGTAACAGAAAGGGCTGGTTCGAAAGCGCGGGAATTGCTGTAGGATAGCCATATGGCTGCCCCCGCGAAGAGCCACCCCTCCAGTCTCACGCCCTATTGCCCCGTTTTCCAATCGGCCGTCGAATTGATCGGGCGGCGATGGACGGGCGCGATCGTGCGCAGCATGCTCTGCGGATCGCTGCGGTTTTCGGACATCCTCCACAACGTCCCGGGGCTCTCGGACCGGCTGCTTTCGGAGCGGCTGCGGGAGCTGGAGACGGCCGGAATTGTTTCGCGAACGGTGTACCCGGAGACGCCGGTGCGGATCGAATACGCGCTGACGGAGAAGGGCCGGGAGTTACAGGAGATCGTGCTCTCGCTGAGTGCGTGGGCATCGCGCTGGGGCCACGAAGTGCCCGCTGGCTGCGCCGCCGACTAACCCGGCGCCAACCCTACTGTTCATGAGGTGCGGGGAGCGCGGCCTCGGCGGGTTGCGCCCTGAGCGAGCGGAGAAGCCGCGCGAACGTGAGAAGCGCGCTGGCGATGGCGAGTACGGCGACCACCCAGATGGCCAGCTCCAGGCTGTCCAACGCAAGCGCGACGGCGAGCACGGCGGCACGTACCGGAGACTGGATCGGGCCTTCGGCTGCCGGGGCACCCACGACCCCGGCGCGGGCGGCGGTATAGGACTGCGCGAGGGCGGCGGCGAGGGCGGCGAAGGCTGCCATCGCGGGGGCGTGGCCGTTCGAGTCCCCAAAGTGCCAGGCGGCGCCCGCGAAGAGCGCTGCTTCGCCCCAGGCGGCGGCGATGGGCACGAAGACCCCGGGGTAGCCGGATCTCATGGACTTCTTCGCGGCCATGGCGACGCTGGCGGCGCCGAGAGTGAGCATGGCCGCGGGAACGGGCAGGTCCCGGGCGATCGCGATGCCAGCGGAGACGGAGAGGGCGAAGGCAACCGACCCGAGCGGAATCGCCAGCGCGGGTGCGAGATGCGGTGCCCGGGGCACGGTCAGGCGCGGACCGCCGAATGGTGGCGGCGTGCGCGAACCTCTTCGACCTGTCGGCGTTCGTAGAGCAGCCGTTCGTAATAGCTCAGGACGCGATGGGCGATATGGTCCCAGCTGTAGTGCTCGGCCTGGGCCTGCCCGCGAGCAGCGATGGCCTGGCGGAAGGCGGGCTCGCGGATGTACCGGAGGATGGCGGCGGCGATGGCCTCGGGGTCGCGTGGCTTGACGAGGACGCCCTCCTCCTCGTGGGTGATCATGGTGGCGAAGCCTTCGATATTGCTCGCGACGACCGCCACGCCGGCGGCCATGGCTTCCAGCAGGGCGATTCCCTGGCTTTCGTTGCCGGTGGCGGGCGAACAGAAGGCGTGCGCGCTGTGGTGATAGCGCGGAATCTCCGCGAAGGGGACGTTCGTGCGGAAGACGACGTCGTCGAAGGTGCGGAAGAGGTTCTGGTAGCGTGAGAAATCGCCGGCGCCGACCACGATGAGGCGGCAGTTCGGCTCGACGCGGCGGATCAACAGGTAGGCTCGCAGGAGAAACTTGAGCCCCTTCCGCTTTTCCGGCCGTCCCACGAAAAGGATGTTGAAGCGCCCATCCATGAACTCCGGGAGTGGCTCGGAGGGGCCGGCGAAGTGGGCGTAGTCGATGCCGTTGGGGATGATGTTGAAGTAGCCGGCGAAGTAGCGAGTGATGAGACCCGCGGCGGCCGGAGAGACCGCGATCTTGCCTTCGAGCTTGCGGAACCAGCGCCGCGTGAGCGCGGTGGTGTATTCGTAGAAGCGGTTGCCGCCCTCCTTGAAGGCGTGGAAGGTGCCGACGTTGACGGCGTTGCTGTAACGAAGGAAGTGGTAGGGCAGCAGGGGCATCAGGGGTTCGTGCAGGTGCACGACATCGAACTGCCCCTCGGCGAGCACGGCCTTCACCTCGGGGGATTTCCAGGAGAAAGTGATGCGCGCGACGGAGCCGCTGACGCGCAGGCCGCGGGGCTTGCCGAGGACGTAGCACTCCTGCGACGCGGTCGCCGGGTCCGAAGCGGGGGCGAAGATGACGACATCGTGGCCCCAGGCGCGGAAGCGTTCGGCGAGGTGCTTGATGTGATTGGTGACGCCGCCGTGGACGGACCAGTCGTAGGGGGAGACCAGGGCGATCCTCATGCCTGCGGCTTCTCCATGGATGTGCGGCGCAGCATCTTGCGCGGCGTTGCCGAATAGCCCCACGCCAGCCCGAGCAGCGTCTGCCCGATGCCGACTTCCCTGAGCGCAGGATACCGTGAGGCCACCGCTACGGTCGCGCCGGCGGTAAGGGCGCGGCGCAGGTCGGCGGCGGTGGTCCCTTCGAATTCAGTCCACCCGGTACCGACGTGGGGAAGGTGGTGGGCATCGGAGGAGCCAGTGGCGGGGAGCCGCCAGGCGCGATTGTGGCGCATCGCGCGGGCTGCGGTGACGCGGCCGGCGGGGCTGGGATTGGCGAGCTCGATGGCGTCGAAGGTGATGCCGGTTTCGTTGCGATGCATGAGCCGGGCGACGGTCCGTTCGCTGAGGGAGCGCGTGAGCCAGCTGAAGGGATGGGGGATGACGGCGAGGCCGCCCTGGGAGTGGATCGCCTCGAGCGTGGCCTCGATGCCGCGAAAGCTCTTCGGCGCGGTTTCGATGCCGAGCGCGAGCAGGTGCCCCTGGAGGGTTGTGACTTCGGCGCCGGCGATGACCTCGACGCGGTAGCCGCGCTTCGCCGCCAGCTCGCGAGCGCGGTGGCCGCCGGTCGCGTCCTCGTGGTCGGTAACAGCGATGACATCGAGGTCGAGTTTGGCTTCGACGTGCTCGAGGAGGCGGGCGACGGAGTACATGCCGTCCGAAACGGAGGTATGGAGGTGGAGGTCAGCCTTCCCCACAGCGATGCACCTCCCAGAAGTCCTCGAGCACGGTCCACTGGGCGGGGTCGCGGCGGAGGTGCTTTTCGAGGATGAGGCACCAGCGTTCGATGGCTTCGCGGATGTCGTGTTCCTGGTCGGCGGACTGGGCGACGCGAATCGGCTCTTCGACCCACACGGCGAAGTCGTCGCGGCGGATGCGTGAGCTGAGCACGGGAAGGACGAGGGAGCCGGTGCGGCGGGCGAGGTCCCAGGGGCCGCGCGGGAGCTTGACGGTCCGGCCGCAGAATTCGACGCAGACGCCGCTGCCCTGGATGTCGCGGTCGCCCATGCCGCCGACGAGGCCGCCTTGTTCGAGGGCTTCAATGCAGGCGCGAAGGCCGCCGAAGCTGGCTTCGTGGAACTCGCCGCCGGCGACGGAGCGGAGGCGCAGGAGCTCAAGGGCGAAATCGCGGGGTTGCAGGGGTTCGACGAGCGCGACGAAGGGGCGGCCGCGGTAGGTGAGGGCCTGGATGGCGAGCTCGGCGTTGCCGGTGTGGGCGCTGACGACGATGACGGGCCCGGCTTCGGAGAGGACGGCGAGGCGCTGGGGGTTCACGAGGCGAAGATGGTCGGGCTCGACGCGCGAAAGATCGCGGTAGCGGAGGGTGCAGAGGTCGATCCAGTACCAGGCGACATTGCGGCAGGCGGCGAGGCCGGCATGGCGCGCGAGGCGGCGGTTCCCGCCACAAAGGGGGAGCATGGTGCGGGTGAGGCGGCGGCGCATCGCCGGCCGAAGGTTCCAGGCCATCCACCCGGCGAACCAGCCGAACGGGTATGAGAGCGCGGGAAAGCGCCCGAGAAGGGGGATGCAGAGGCGGAGGAGCGTCTTGCGGCTCATGCGGAGGCGCGGGCCGGCACGCGGGGCCACATGTCCTGGAACTTGTACCACTGCTCGGGGTGGGCGCGGATGAAGCGTTCGTGGGCGTGCATGATGGCCTGGGTGAGCCGGCGGATGTCCTCGCGGTCGTCGCCGGTGCGCTCGGGTGTGAGGCTGAAGTCGGTGAGGACGGTGACTTCGCGGCGGGCGGGGTGTTCACGGGCGAAGGCAACGGGCACGACGGCGGCGCCGGTGCGAAGGGCGATGCGAGCGGCGCCAGCCGGCACGTCGATCGGGCGGCCGAAGAATTCGACCTGGACGCCGTCGCCGCGAACGGGGCGGTCGATGAGGATGGCGAGGAGGCCGTTCGCCTTGAGGGCGCGGAAGATGCTCGGGGCGGCGCGCTCCATGGGAACGACCTGCATCCCCAGGCGGCGGCGGGCGCCCACGACCATGGCATCGAGGCGGGGATCGGTGAATGTCTCGGCGATGACGGTGAGGGGATAGCCGCGGGCGGCGGCGGCTCCGGCGCCCAAATCCCAATTGCCGAAGTGCATGCAGACGATGATCGCGCCCTTGCCGCGTTCGAGGGCCGCATCGAGGCCAGCGAAAGAGGGTTCGCCGCGGCAGGAAGCGACGAGCCCGGCGGGCGAGAAGCGGTGGAATTGGATGAAATCGGCCAGGTAGCGGCAGTAGTTCACCAGCGAGGCGCGGGCGACGCGGCGGATCTCGGCGGGCGAGGCATGTGGGAATACCTGCCTGAAGTTCCGGAGCATCGCGCGGCGGCCACGCGGCCAGCAGTAGTAGCCCGCCACACCGATGACCGCGGCGAGGGCATACGCGGCGCGAGCGGGCAGGTGGCCGATGACGAACGAAGCGGCGATCCAGCTGCGGTACTGCATTCCAACCCGCGCGGCCGATGCGGCCGCCCGGGAATGATACCAAGGGGTTGGTTATTCGGGCCGGGAAGGCGGTTCGCCGTCGCCGCCGGCGATGCGCGAGGCGAGCGGGAAGGCCAGCAGCACGGCCGCCGCGACCACGACGCCGAGCAGGACGAACGCGGGATCATCGCGAACGAGGCCGTAGACCACGGCGAGGATGCCGAGCACCGCGGCGACCCATGGCAGCTTCCGGCCGAGCGGGATGACGGGCGGGCGCATCGTGTGGGGCCGGTTACAGGAGCCGCGGCTCGGGGTCTTCGGCCTCGATGGCGGCCCAGTCTTCGTCGCGGAGGGGGGCGAGCTCGCCCTTGCGGTGGGCGTCGTAGAGGCGGAAGAGGGCGTCCTTATGGGGGCGGACGCGTCCGATGGGGCAGGCGGTCCAGTCCTTTTCGGACTCATCGCAGTAGCCGAGGCGGAACTCGCCGCACTTGGGCTGGAGGTAGCGGCCGAGCTCGGGCACGACCTTCATCACCTCGGCGCGCATGAGGGCGGCGACTTTGCGGAACTCCCACTGGGCGCGTGTGCAGAGGCGGAGGTCGCAGATGTGCAGGAGGCTCTGGAAGTTGACGGTGATCTTGAAGTTCGTGTTCGTGGCGTTGGGGAGGAGGAACCGGGCGTCCTCGGCGGGGACGCCGGCGGCGACGAGCTCCTCATAAAGTTCGCCGACGCGACCGAAGAGATCCTCCATCTTGCCGTCCATGCCGGCCTTCTTGACTGTGTCGGGGATGGTGTAGGGGAATTCGCCACCCTTGTAGGTGACGTAGCGCTGGCTCTGCTGTTCGAAGGAGATGCCGACGCGATGGCGCACGAACTGGTGGCTGAATGCGCGGGAGACGCCGGAGATGCCGAATTCGAAGTAGACCTGCTCCAGGGGACTTGCGTGGCCGGTCTTGAGGCGCTCCTCGATGAAGGTACGCATCTGCTCGGCGGTGATACGTTCGTCGTCGATGCGGGCGAAGACCTGCTGCGGCGTGAGAGCGCTGTAGCAGGTGCGGTAGGCCATGTAGAGCGAGCGCATCGGCTCGGGGGAATGGGAAATAAGGGTGACACGGATCATGGCCGATCCAGTCTGACGCGCCCGCGGCTCATCCGCGAGCGGCGTGACAGTGAAGCTTTTCGCCGCCGTTATGCACCGGCGGGGGTATTCGAGGAGGTCAGGGGTCGCGGATGAGGTCGTTCCACGCGGCGG
>JAYRRO010000074.1:0-13043 GCA_041910095.1 Dehalococcoidia bacterium | reverse complement strand
GCCCCGGGCGGGGGCGGCGGGGGCCACTCCAGCGCGCCGGCGGCGGGTGGCGGCGGCAGCTCTTCGGCATCGGGCGGCGGCGGCAGGTCATCCGCCGCGGGTGGCGGGGGCGGTTCGTCCGGCGTGGCGGATGGTTCCGGGGCCGGTGGAGGTGGCGTGACGTGGGGCAGGGCGGCCGATTCGTCGCCGATGCGCAGGGGTTCGCCGGGAGCGGCTTCGAAGGCATCGCCGAGCAGATCGCGGCGGCGTTCCTCGAACTCGGCCGGGGTGAGCACGCCACGGTCGCGGAGGGCGACGAGACGGGCGAGGTGGAACTCCTGCTCAGGTGTCACGCGATCGCCTTCGTGGCCGCCATTTCGAATGCGCGCCCGCTGATGGGCGAACGGTACCGGAGCGGGCGGGCTGGGAAAAGCCGCCGCCCGCCCCGGGTTCGTGCTAGCTCATGCCGAAGGGCGGGTAGTCATCCACGAGCAGGTAGATGTAGGCGTTGACGCGCGTCATCCAGCGGACGAAGCCGGCGAGGAAGTTGTGCATGCCGGCCGGGACGCTGCCCGTGAAGAGCGCGACCAGCCAGGCGATGGCGTAGACCACGAACGCGGCAATCCCGACGACCGCGAGGACGATGATGTTGGGGATGACGAGAAGGCCGCGGAAGAAGGCGGTGATGCGGCTTCGCCCTTCGAGCTTCGGTTCGATCATGAGGCGGACCGGGTAGTTCGCGACCGGGTCCATGGAGAACGGGGGGTACGCCCCGGTGAGGAGGAACTGGTAGGCGTTGACGCGGGTGTTCCAGTGCAGGTAGCCGACGAGGAAGTTCGCGAGGCCGGCCGGCATCTTCCCGGTGAAGATGATCACCCAGAGCGCGAGGAATTGGACGATGCCCGCGACGGCGCTCAGTGCCGCAAGAATGATCGCGTGGGGGATGAGCATGAAGCCCCGGAAGAAGACGGTGAGGCGGCTTTGCGACTGTGGCGGGTCGACCTGGAGGTCGACGGGGTAGGAACCGCTCACCGATCCGGATGCAGCCATCGTGGCCATGGGGACTCTCTCGCGGCCGGGCGTGAATGCCCCGCGCCAACGGCGGTCTTTACCGCCATCGGCCGAAGTTATACAGCTATCGTCAAGGCCGATTCAATGAGGGATTGCCAGATGCGATTGCCGTCCGTTCCCCCAACGAGCAGTTCACCGGCGCGTTCGGGGTGGGGCATCATGCCGAGGACGTTGCCGCCTTCATTGAGGATGCCGGCGATGTTGCGCGCGGCGCCGTTCGGGTTCGCCGCGGGCGTGGCGTTGCCGGCAGCATCGACGTAGCGGAAGGCGACGCGGCCGGAGTCCTCGAGGGTGTCGAGGGTGCGATCGTCGGCGAAGTAGTTGCCCTCGCCGTGGCTGATGGGAATGTGGATGAGGCCGCCATCGGCGATCCCGCCGAGCCAGGGTGAGGCACCGCCTTCGCGGCGGAGGTAGGTCCATTCGCAGCGGAACTGGAGGCTCTCGTTGCGAATGAGCACGCCGGGAAGGAGGCCGCTTTCGCAGAGCACCTGGAAGCCGTTGCAGATGCCGATGACGGGTCCGCCGCGGGCGGCGAAACGCCCCACGGCCTCCATCACGGGGGAGAAGCGGGCGATAGCGCCGCAGCGGAGGTAGTCCCCGTAGGAGAAACCGCCGGGGAGGACGACGGCGTCGTAGCCGGCCAGGTCGGTCTCGCGGTGCCAGAGAATGTCGGCCTGCTGGCCCATCACGTCGACGAGGACGTGGCGGCAATCGCGATCGCTCCAGGTGCCCGGGAACCGGACGACAGCAAACTTCATGGCGCTCACCCCCGGGGTAGGAGTGTACCACGGGGTATTGCGAGGGTGGCTGAACGAAAGGGGCGGGCGTCTGCCCGCCCCTCCGTGGCCTGGGATCAGTCGCCGCCGCCCGGGGACGCGCCGTCGAATATGATCTTGGAGAAGCTGAGGTTGACCTCGTCCGAGGGGTCGGACGAGGAGGTGGCGGCCGCCTGGAAGGAGCTGACCAGACAGTCCTCCATCGTGACCTTCATGTAGTCCTCCTGTTGGCCGCCGGACTTGCGGACGTAGAGGACGGCCTTCTTGATGTGGGTGCCGGTCGCGCAGCGGAGGAAGAGCTGGGACGAAGTGGAGTCCGTCTTCTTGGTGAAGTGGAAGTCCTGGAGGACGACCTTGCCGGAGCCACCGCCGCCGCCCGAGGGGCTGCCGGCAAAGCTCGCGCCCCAGGAGAAGGAGCTGAGATCGATGGCGCCGGGGTGGCGGCGGTCGCGGCTTTCGCCTTTGACGCCGTCGAGTTCGAGCAGGTAGTCGCTGGCCATCAGGCACTCCTCAGGGTGATGGTGAAGGAGAACTCGGCGGTGCCATCGCCGCCCAGCTCCACGGGCGACTGGCGCGCGGTGTAGGAACCCGATGCGCCTTCGTAGCGGCCCGTGCCGCCGATGATGGCGTGCACGCTTTCGCCGCCGGTGAGTGATGCGACCGTGCCCATGCCGACGATGGTGCCGTCGGCGAGGTTGAACTGGTGCATCTCCATGCTCGCGGCGGAGACGGCGCTCGGGCCGAAGGGCGCCCCGAAGGCGAACGCCGAGGCGTAGAACTCGCCGACCTTACCCGCGGCATCCGCTGCGCGCGCGAAGAGCTGGCCGAAGGTGGTGGAGCGCTCGCCCGGGGAGGGGAGCACCCCGCGGCGGCGGTCGGGGTAGGTGGTCTGCCAGTTACGGCCGTGGATGGTGAAGGCGAGCGCGCCGCTTTCGGGGGCGCGAACGCCGGTCACGGCTTCCGTCGTTGCGCGGCTCAGGAGCCCGAACCCGGCGAGGCCGCCCACCAGGACGGCGCCGCGCTTGAGCACGCGGCGCCGTGGCGAATCCGGAATTCCCTCCATGACGTCCTCCGTTCGCTAGAATGCGCGGACTATAACGCCTCAACGAGAGGCCCGGAAGAGTCTTTTCCCGTGATATTTCTGTCGTGAACGACTTGCCCTCCACTCCCTATGACAACGTGCCCTACGTATCGACGGCGCGGACGTCCACGTCGCCGCTGCGCATGGAGGCGATCGGGCGGCTTCTCGGGCTGCGTGCCGCGGGTGCGAACGCGGCACAGGTGCTCGAGGTGGGCTGCGGCGATGGCGGCAACGTCATCCCCATGGCGCTGGCGCTACCGGGCAGCACCTTCCTTGGGATCGACCTCGCGCCGACCGCGATCGCGAAGGCGCGCGCGGCGGCGAAGGCGGCGGACGTGACGAACGCGCGCTTCGAGGTGGCGGACCTGGCGGAGCTGCCGGGGGAGTCACCGGCTTCGATTATGTCATCGCGCACGGCGTGTACTCGTGGGTGCCTGCACCGGCACGGGCGGCGCTGCTGGAGCTGGCGCGCGAACGGATGGCGCCGGCGGGCATCGCCTTCGTGAGCTACAACGCGCTCCCCGGCGGCCACATCCGAGGGGCGATTCGCGCAATGATGCGGCGGCACACGGCAGCATTCGCCGATCCCGCCGCGAAAATCCAGCAGGCGCGGGCGCTGCTGGCGATGCTTCAGCTCGCCCCGGACGCCGCGGGCGAGGGGTACCGTTCGCTGCTGCAATCGGAGGTGGGGGTAGCCGTGCACTCCTCCGACTACCTGCTGTACCACGACGACCTGGCCGAGGTGAACGAGGCGTTCTACTTCGAGGACTTCATGGCCGAGGCGGCGGCGCACGGGCTCGCGTTCCTGGCCGAGGCGAACTTCGCCGAGATGAGCCTGCACGGGCTCCCGGAGCCGCTGGCGCGCACGCTCGGCGCTCTCGGCGAGCGGGACCTCATCGCGCGGGAGCAGTACCTCGATTACGTGCGCTGCCGGGGGTTCCGCCAGACGCTGCTCTGCCACGCGGACGCGCCCATCGACCGGGCGGTCTCGCTCGAGCGGATGCGGCCGTTCCGGGTGGCGGGCTACCTTTCGCGGCGGGAGACGGCGGGAGGAGTGGAGTACCGCGGCCCGGCGGGCAGCGTGCTGGTGACGGAGGACGCGGCGACGATCGCGGCGCTGGACCGCGTGGCGGCGGCGCATCCCGGCTCGGTGCCGTTCGCGGAGCTGGCCGGCGGGCTGGATGAGGCCGGTGCGGAAGCGCTCGCGGAAGCAGTGTACCGGGCGTTCGCGGTGGGCGTGGTGGGCCTGCGGCTGTTCGATCCGGCGATGGCGACACGCATCAGCGAACGGCCCCGCGCGAGTGCCCGGGCGCGTCAGCTGGCGGGGAACGGGCGCGTGGTGAACCTGCTTCACGAAGGCGTGGCGGTGGACGGCGACGCCGCGCGCGTGCTCGCCGCGCTCGATGGCACGTGCACGCTCGCGGAGGTGGCCGAGGCGCTGGGGCTGACGGAGGAAGCCGTCGCCGCCGAGGCGGAGGACCTCGCGCTCCATGGGCTGCTGACCGCCTGAACGAAAGCCTCCTTTCCTTCGCGGGAACCAGGCGCGGGGGGACGTCGTTGAAGATGGCGATGGCCCGCCGTCGCGGCGTGCCCGAGGAGGACGACATGCGTGAACGGGCGCGAGTCGCGGCGATCCCCGGCGGAATCGCACGAAGCACGGCGCTGGCGATGGCTGCCGCCGCGGCACTGCTGCTGCTGGCGGCGTGCGGCGGCGACAAGGCCGCGAAGAGCCCCTCGCCCGCTGATGCGACGGCCGGGGCGCCATCGGTCGCGCCGATGCCAGCGGATGGGAAGCGGGGCGCGGATGGCGGCGCGGCGGCGAGCGGCTTTGGCGGCGGCTCGGGATTGGACACGCTCTATGGCGGCTACGGGGGCTGCCCGGCACCGCTCACGGGGGTGTTGAACAACGGCGTCATCGATGCCGGGCTCGGCGGCTTCAAGCCGTCGCTGCTGGGCGGCGAATTCGGCCTCTCTGGTTTCGGGTTCATGGCGCTGCAGCCCTGCCCCGGGAGCGGCGGGACGGGCGGGGTAACGCGCGCCTTCGAAAGCCGCTGGCTGCACACGAGCGGCATCGGGCTGCAGGTGAACCAGCGGGAGAGCGCCACGCCCGTGACGAACACGCTCACCGAGACCCAGGCCCGCTTTTCGGCGAACGGGTTCGAATACGACATCTCGGTCATCTGGAACCCGGTCTTCGCGAACACGACGGGCGGGCCCGCCGATGCGCCCGCAACGGGCGGCGGGTCGAGCGGGAGCGGCGGTTCAGCGCCGGGACAACCGGTGCCCGCGCCGCCCACACCGGTGAACACGCTCCCGGTGATCCAGGCGGCGGTGGCGCAGATCGCGCCGGGGCTGCCCATGGGCTGCTTCTACCGCGAAGTGCGCGGCGACTGGGCCGACCTCGCGGCGATGGGCATCGGCGACCCGCGCCCGGCCGTCCCCTCGGGCTATACCGAGGCGATGGAGGAGATCGTGCGGCTGGTCACGCCGGACGCGGGTTGTCCTTCCACGCCCGCGCCCGAAGGGTGGCCAGCCTCGCGCGTGAGCGTGCACTGGGGGAACGGCCAGCGCATGCTCAGCGCCGACATCACGTCCGTCCCGGCGGGGACGACGGCGAGTGCCGGGCGCTTCGGCGGCGGCTACGGCAACTGGACGACGGGCAAGCTCCAGTTCTACCTCTCGTGGGACCCCGCAATCGGCGACGCCGCGGCGCGGGCGCTGGCGGCGGCGCTCGACCCCGAGTTCGCGAAGGCGTGCGTGGCCGACATCGCGGACATGACCGGCGCCCAGTTCGCGGCGCTCGGGCTGAGCGAGCCGAAGCCGCCGCAAGGGTACCGCCTGGAGGGCGCGCGGCAGGCGTTCACGACGGCGCCCTCGGCGGGCTGCGCAGGCGGCGGTGCAGCCGGTTTCGTCGCGAAATGGATGTTCTACAGCGAGTCCGTGGGCGGGGTCATCGAGGCCGGGGTGTTCTCGGGCCCGCGGCCGGTGGAATTCGCCTCCATCCCGAACATCGAGAACCAGACGCTCTACTGGAAGGATACGAAGGGCCGCGAGTACTACGTCGCGGGCTTCAAGGCCGACTTCGCCCAGAAACGGGCGGACCTGGTGGCGCTGGCGAAAAGCATGGACCCGGCGTTCGACGAGAAGAACTTGCTGCCCGTGCCTTCGAACCCGGGCGACCCGGTCGCGAAGCCGGCCACGACCTCGCAAACCGGACCGTAGGCCGGGAGAAACGGGAGGGGCGCATGCGTGCGCGGGTGACGATGCTGCTGGTGATGGCCTGCGTGGCCGCGGGCATGGCGGCGTTCGGGCGCGCGCCGGGGACGGCGCGGGCATGCACGGGGCCGGGACCCTCGGCGGTGCTGCCGTACGCACCCATGGTGATGGAGGCGCGCGTGGTCGGGCTCGACCCGCTGCCGTGGGACGGCCCCGCGACGCAGGGGCCGCGCCCGTACCGGGTGACCGTCGATGTTTCGCGGGCGTACCGGGGCGTGACCGTGGGCGAGCGGCTCACGGCGACGATAGATGTGTCGCAGGCGGGGTATCCGCAGCCCTGCCCGTACCCCGGGCTCAAGACGGACTCCCTGGGGAAGTGGTTCATCGGCGCGTTCGAACCGGGCGCGGGGAACCCGGCGATCATCTTCCTCGGGCTCGACGCGAGCGGCCCGGACTACGAGCGTGCGACAGCGGTGGCCGAGGTGATGACGGGGAGCAACCCGGCGCGGCCTTCGTTGCGGACTGCACCGGCGGAGCCGGTCTGCGGGGAGCGCGTTCGGCTCGTGGGCGCGGGCTTCGCGCCAGGGACGTACGTCGTGCGCTCGGGGCTGTGGTACCCGCGCCGGGTGGAGGGCGTCGTGCGCGTGGGCGGCGATGGCGCGTTCGCGGTGGAGACGCGCGTGCGCGTCTCGGCCTGCCGCTCCCCGGGGCTGGTGCCGTTCGCGGACTACTTCGTGCAGGCGCTCGAGCGGGCGGAGGGCGACCCGCTGAACGGGATCGTGGCGGTGGCGGCGCCGCCCGTCGCGGGGCAGGCGGCGGGCGCGCACCCGTACCCGGAGATCACCATCGCGACGCCGTTCTTCTGCGATGGCGGCATGGAACTCAGCGGCCAGGGCTTCGAGCCGGGGGAGGCGATCGTGCTGCGGGTGGGCGGCGCCGAGGCGTGGACCACGACCGTCACGGCCGGGCCCGATGGCGCCTTCGCACTCGGGACGCCGGTGCCGCCGGGTGCGTGCGTGAACCAGGGCAACGTGATCGTGCTCGTGGCGCAGGGGGCGTTCGCGGAGCTGCCGTTCGAGGAGCGGATGCTGACCATGGCGTCGGCGTGGGCCGAGCCGGGAGGGCCGCCGCGGCCAGCACCCGGCCCGCCAAACGCGGGCAGCGGCCACGCAGGCGGCCACGCGTGGCCAGCGGCCGCGATTCTCGCGGCTGGGGTGGGCACGCTGGCGGTCTTCGCGACAGGCCGGCGGCGACGGCGGCGTCCCCGGGCGTAGCGCCCGGGAACCGGGAACCGGGAACTGGTCACTCGCAAGAACGGGCCCGTAGACTTCGACCATGACCACCGCGACGCCGGCCCGCCACGCATGACGGAGGCGGAGAGCGCGGGTGTGTCCCGCCCGGCACGGCACGGCGGCCTCTTCTACGGATGGTGGATAGTCGCCGCCACGGCGAGCCTGCAGGGGTTGTACTCCGGGCTCTTCTGGCAGGCCTACGGGGCCTACGTGGTGCTCCTGCGCGACGAGTTCGGCTGGTCGAAGACGATGCTCTCGACGGCGTACTCGTTCGCGCAGGCGGAGAGCGGGACGATCGGGCCGATCACGGGCGTGCTGCTGGACCGCTTCGGGCCCCGCGCGGTGATGCGGGCGGGAGTGGTGATCTCGGGGCTGGCGCTGATGGGGTTCAGCCAGGTGCACACGCCGTTCTTCTTCTTCGTGACCTTCATCCTCATCGCCATCGGCGCGGGCATGGCGGGGTTCCTTTCGGCGACGACCGCGATCGTGAACTGGTTCGAACGGAAGCGGTCGACGGCGATCGGGCTGGTGACGGCGGGGTTCGCGCTCGGCGGCATGGCCGTGCCGGGGACGGTGAAGCTGCTGGAGACGTTCGGCTGGCGGGCGACGGCGTTCGGGTCCGGGGTCGCGATCCTGGCGTTGGGGCTGCCGCTGGTGCAGGCGGTGCGGCACCGCCCGGGCCCGTACGGCCAGCACCCGGACGGCATCGCGCCGGACGACCCGCGGCACGTGGCGCACGCGGCGGCACGGGCGCGCGGCGGCCCTGACTTCACGCTGCGGCAGGCGCTGCGCACGCCGTCGTTCTGGTTGATCGCGCTGGGGCACGGGTCGGCGCTGGTGATTGTGTCGGCGGTGCAGGTGCACACGGTGGCGCATGTGAAGGAGAGCCTGGGGTACTCGCTCGCGGGCGCCTCCGGGGTGATCACGCTGATGACGATGCTGCAATTCACGGGGACGCTGACGGGCGGCTGGCTCGGGGACCACATCAATAAGCGGCTGCTCGTGGTCGCCTGCATGGCGATGCACGCCTCGGGGATCCTGCTGCTGGCGCACGCGACGGGGTTCGCGATGGTGGCCGGGTTCTGTGTTCTGCACGGCCTGGCGTGGGGCATCCGCGGGCCGCAGATGACGGCCATCCGCGCGGACTACTTCGGCGCGGCGTCCTTCGGCAGCATCATGGGCATCTCGATGATCATCGTCATGGTCGGGAGCATCAGCGGGCCGATCGTGGCGGGCGTGCTCTACGACGCGACGGGGAGCTATATCCGGGGGTTCGATATTCTCGCGGCGGTGGCGCTGGTGGGGTCGCTCTTCTTCGTGGCGGCGGCGAAGCCGGCGGCGCCGGATGCCCGGGCGAGAGGTACGTAGCCGGCGCCGCCGGTAGAGTCAGTACGTGCCGCGTTCGTTGCCGGGGAGCCTGGTGCAGGCGGGGATCGCCATCGGGGCGCTCTGGGTGGTGCCGCCGCTGGGGCTGCTCGTGCTCTTCCTGTTCGGGCCGGCGGTCACCGCCTGGGTGACATCACGGCCGGACCCGGACCGGGACACCTACCAGGCGCACGGCGTGGTGGCGGCGGTGACGCTCGCGCTGGCCTCGGCGGTGTGGGTGGCGGCCAACCCGGACGATTCGCAGAACCTCTTCGCGATCATGGCGAGCTTCGCCGTGACCTTCCTGGTGGTCTCGGTCTCGACGGTGGCGGTGGTCTTGCTGGCGAGTAATCGGTTCGCGAAGAGATAAGAGAAAGAGGAAAGAGAGAAGGGCGGGTTCGAGGCTCGAGGGTCGAGGCCCCACGGGTGACGTGTCACCCGTGGGGTTGCCCGTCTCAGCACTCAGCACTCAGCACTCAGCACTCGTCAGCTCACACCACTGGGGAGTTCGGTGCCGCCGTCGCGGATGCTGATGGCGGCGGGCTTGACGCTCACCTCCAGGAGTTCGGCGATATCGAAGGCGCGGATGGTGCGCTTCTCTTCGTCGGGCTGCACGCCGGGGATGCCGTCTTCGAACATCTGGATGCAGAAGGGGCAGGCGGTGGCGACGATGCTGGCGCCGGTGTTGGCCGCCTCGGCCGCGCGCAGGTGGTTGACGCGGGTGCCCTTTTCCTCCATCCACATGTTGCCCCCGCCGGCGCCGCAGCAGAGGCCGTTGGCGCGGTTGCGGGGCATCTCGACGAGGTTCACGCCCGGGATCGCCTCGAGCATGTCGCGCGGGGCATCGTAGATGCCGTTGCCGCGGCCGATGTAGCAGGAGTCGTGGTAGGTGACCGTCGTGCCCTGGTCCATGGCCTTCGGCTTGAGCTTGCCCCGTTCGACGAGCTGGCGGAGGAACTCGGAGTGGTGGGTGACTTCGTAGTTGCCGCCGAAATCCGGGTATTCGTTGGCGAAGGTGTTAAAGCAGTGCGGGCAGGCCGTGATCACGCGGCGCACGCCGATTTCGTTCATGGATTCGGCGTTCGTCTGCGCGAGGGTGGCGTAGAGGAATTCGTTGCCCAGGCGGCGGGCCGGGTCGCCGTTGCAGGTCTCGCTCTGGCCGAGCACGCCGAAGCTCGTGCCGGATTCGACGAGGAGCCGGACGACGGACTTGGTGATGGGGACATTGCGCTCGACGAGGGCGCCGGAGCAGCCGACCCAATAGAGGTAGTCCTGGGAGCCGTCGAAGATGGGCACATCGACGCCCTCGGCCTGGAGCTGGTCGATCCAGGTGGTGCGGGTGAGCTGCGTGCCGCGCCAGGGATGGCCGCGCTGTTCGATGTTCTGGAGCGCGGCCTGGGCCGTGGGCGGAACTTCCGCCTTCTCCATGACGAGGTAGCGGCGCATATCGACGATCGTGGGCACGTGCTCGATCATCACCGGGCAGGCCTGGACGCAGGCCATGCAGGTGCGGCAGGCCCAGAGCGACTCGGTCTTGATGTAGTCGCCGACGAGTTCTCCCTTGAGGTGCTGGGCCGGGTCCTTGCCGGCGATGGCGAGGGGGCCGGCGTGGTTCATGTAGGTCTTGAGGTCCTGCATGATCGTCATCGGCGAAAGGGGCTGGCCGGCGTTCCAGGCGGGGCAGGCATCGGTGCAGCGGCCGCAGCGGACGCAGGTATCGGCGTCGAAGAGCTGCTTCCAGCTGAAATCCTGGAGCTTGCTGGCGCCGAGGCTGCCGCCCTCTTCCATGAGCTTCTCGAAATCGCCCATGGGGGCGAGGTAGGCGGGGCCGCCGCCGGGGCGCTTCAGGAACGCGTTCACGGGCCCGAAGATGATGTGCCGGAACTTTGTCAGCGCCATGAGCGTGAGCAGGCCGAAGGCGAGCACGATGTGGGACCACCAGAGCACGCGGTGGATATCGAGGGCGGTCTCGGGGCTCATGCCCGAGAAGAGCTTCGCCACCACGTAGCCGGCGGGCGACCATTGCGCCCAGCCCTCGTGGCCGTTCGCGAGCTCGTCGCCGCGCAGGCGGAAGCCTTCGACGATCAGGCCGGTGAAGAGGGTGATGCCGAGGACGCCGACGATGATCCCGTCCTCGGTGGAGCGCCGGTCCCAGGTGAGCTTGGGCGGCGGGGCGATGTAGCGGCGGTGGATGGCCATGCCGATGCCGACGAGGCCGATGACGCCGAAGAGGTCGCCGACGAGGCTGTAGACGAGGTAGATGCCGCCCTTGAGGAAGGCGTGCTCGGCGTCGCTGCCGAAGATCAGGGGCAGGTAGTCATCGACGGCGAGGATGGCCGTGACGAGCGTGAGCATGAGGAAGGACGAGTAGATGCAGCCGTGCATGATGCCGGCATAGCGGTCGTTCTTCACGCGGGAGGTGCCAGCGCCCATGGTGAGGGCGTTGGTGAGGCGGGCGCCGGCATCGTTGAAGACGTTCTGGGGCTTGCCCAGGCGCCAGATGCGGGCGCGCTGGACGAGGGCGCCGAGGATGATCGCGACGGAGGTCGCGAAGATGAAGTACATGATGATCGGCGCGTGGATGTTGTAGAACACCTGGCGCTGGGCCGATCCCGTGCGGGCGGTTTCGACGGCGGCGATACCGCCAATCACCGCGAGCGGGATGACGAGGCCGCCCAGGCTGACGTTGAAGCGGCCGCTCTTCGCGGGCCGGCTAGCCACGGAACTGTCCCCGAAGGTCGTTGCTCATCCTCTACGTCCCCTGTTCACAGCGAGTGGGCTCGCCCCGGGCAGGGCGGGGCCAAAGTGAGCGGATCCTACTCGATGCCCGGCGGACGCGCGAACCGGCGGGCACCCGGCGCCCCGCGGCGATGCCCCTTCAGCCCGGCGTCAGCCCGAGGGCGGCGATGATCGGCGGGAAGGCCGCGATGGGCAGGGACTGGGAGATGAGGATATCCAGGTAGGCCAGGTTGAAGGCGGAGCTTTCGGGGAGCCCGAGCGGTCCGGCCAGGTTGCGAACGTACGCCTGCGCGAGCGCTTCATCGGGTGTGCGGTCCCCGGTGGTGCTCTCGTACTTCGCGACCACGACATCGGCGAAGGAGGGCGCCGCGGCATTGCTGCCGGGGAGGGCGCGCGGGACGCCCGGGCTCTTGAGCAGACCGGGGCCCTCGGGGTAGCGGCGGCCGCTGTTGAGCATCGCCACGGCGAGGAGGTTGTATTCGCGTCCGAGGGTGGTCGTGCCCTGGCCAAGCTCGGGCATGGCGGCGAGCAGGTAGAGGTAGAGGAGGGTGTCGAAGCCGGTCGCGGCCACCTCCTCGAAGCGCCCGTCGAAGCGGTCGCAGTGGATCGCCTCGTGGGCGAGGACGGGCATGAGGTATTCGATGCGCTCGCCCTCCAGGTCGGGGCGGATGCGGACGATGCGGGCGCCGTCGCTGGCGTAGGTGACGCGGGCGGCGAGGCCGGGGGCGTCCGGGATCTCGGCGAAGACGATGCGATTCGCGGGCTTGCCGGTGCAGTTGCCGCTCCCCACGAGCGCGTCGATGGCGGGCTCGGCGAAGGTGCCCGTGAGCGCGGCGAGGGCGGCGCGGGCCTTGGGCGCGGGCACCGTGGAGGGGAGGCTTTCGTAGCGGGCGACGGCGCGGCCGACGAGGTCCGCGGGGGCGCCGCGCTGCTTGAGGTGCGCCTCCAGGGCGGCGCGCATGGCCGCGGCGTCGCGGTCGGCATCGCGGAGGGGGGCGGTGGTGACCTGTGCGGCGAACGCGGGGTTCGTGGGCGCGAGGGCGACGGAGGCGAACACGGTGGCGACGCCGTCGAGGTCGCTGGCGACGGCGGCGGTGATGCGCCCCTCGGCCTTCGCCTGGAAGGCGCGTTTCTCGATGCGCAACTCGGTGCCGTTGGGGACCAGGGCATCGACGTTGAGGGTGACGAGGCGGCTGTTCTCCTTCGATTGCTCGGCCTTGCGCACGAGGACGCGCTTCGTTTGGCCGCCGCCAAGGTCAATGGCGAGTTCGAAGAAGGACGCGAGGGGCACCCTGGCCTCGGCGAAGACGGCGGTGCGGTCGAAGCGGACGGTGATGGTGGTGGCCAGGGTGGCGGCGCCGTCGCCGGTGATGTCGCGCTCGGCCTTCGCCTCGGCGATGCCGGGGAGCGGGCCCTCGGGTTTGGCGCCGCCGCCGCAGGCGAAAGCGGTGAAGGCGGCGACGGCCGCGAGCAGGGGCATGGCGAGCGCCCGCCAGCGGCGGCGAGGCGCGGCCATCGCGCGGG
>JAYRRO010000073.1:0-1969 GCA_041910095.1 Dehalococcoidia bacterium | reverse complement strand
GTTCGGGCTTTCGCGGCGGACGGTGTTCCGCGTGCTGCGGGCGGGCCGGGGCGGCGGCTGCCGCCGGTAGCGCACCGGCCCGCGCGATGGGATGCGAAAACGGCCGGGGCAGATGCCCCGGCCGTTTTCGTGTGTGGTCGCCCTCCCGGGTCGCGTGTCAGGCCGGCTGGGCCGAGCGCGCGAGGCCGAGGAGGCCCAGGTTCACGGTCGGCAGGCGGTCGACCGCCACCGAATCGAGGAGGAGGAGGTACTTGCGGAGCTGGTCCTCGCGGTGGTTGCGGAGCTTCTCCGCGCCCACGGCCAGGTTCTCCACGCCGCCGCCGAAGATGATCGCCAGGCTGGCGCCTTCGGTGGGGCTGTACATCAGCTCATCGGCGAGGGAAGCCTCGCTGCGATTGAGGAAGTGGCTGAGGTACTCACGGGCGTTCGGGTGGTGCTGCACGTAGTACTTCAGGTTGCGGATACCGAACTCCAGGTGGCGCCGCGAATCGTTCGCGAGCCGCCCGAAGATGTCCCGGTCGACCGCGAGCGGGGCGACCTCGGCGAGCTTTTCGAACGTGGCCACTTCGTACGACTTGTAGACGACGTTGATGGCGACGAAGAGCTCGGTGAGCTTGAGGGCGCCGAACCATGAGCGGTAGAGGGTGCCCAGGCCCTGCTGGCCGAGGCTGCCGCCGTTGGCGAGGGCGCGCTTGCGAAGGACGTCGGTCTTGCGGCCGGCGTCGAACACCTGCGTCGCCAGGTAGTCCTTCACATCGTGGAAGCCGTAGGCGATCTTTTCTTCCCACGAGCCGAAAAGCTTCGCCTCGGCGAGGCCGTGCTGGGCGAAGAGCGTGCAGACCTGGCAGATCGCGCGCTCCATGTCCTCGGGCTGCGCCTGGAGGGCCTTCCAATCGATGTCCGTCGCCGGGATCCAGCGTTCGCGGATGGCGTCCTCATAGAGGGCATCCACGCCGTCGGCCCAGACTTCGGACTTGTTGTAGACGCTGTACGGGCCGGGGGCGTACGAACCGGGCGTCGGGTGGGACCCGAGCGGGGTGTCGTTTTCGTAGGGCCAGCGGTCCGGCACATGGCCGTAGGTCTTGATGTTGATCTCGGGCATGCCGAGGCCGTTGGGGCCGGGCACGGCGCGGATGCCGAGCTCGGTGGTGGGGCGCGCCCAGGCGAGGTTCGGCCCCGACTGGCCTTCCGGCATCGCCTCGATGATCTCGAGGTACCGGCCGATGCGCTCCTCCGTGAGCTTGAGCGCGAGGAGGCTGCGGATCTGGTCGTCCCGCAGGCGCGATTCCTCGAGCTTGGTCACCGTCTCGGTGCTCCACGCTGCTTCGCGGGCGCGGATCCGGGTTCCTTCGGACAACTTCATACGATGGGCTCCAGGAACATCTTCATCGAGGGCGCCATGCGGTCGCGGCGGTCGGAGAGGCCGATCACTTCGAGGCGGTGCATGTACTCGTTGATCTGCTTCTTGCGCATGATCATGAGCTTCTGGAAGCCTTCATCGATCTTGTCGAGGCCGCCGCCGGCGAGGATGGCGAGCGCTTCAACCGTCGCCGGGTTCGTCGTGAGCGAGCCGTTGGACTGGCCGATAGCGCCTTCCTGGATGTCCAGGTAGTGGTGCAACTCCTCGGCGCGGGCCGGCTCGACGTCCATGAGGTACTTCAGGTGCGTCACGCCGAAGGCCAGGTGGCGGGATTCATCCTGCGCGGAGAGGCGATAGATGCGCTTCTCGGCTTCGTTCGTCGAGATGAGCTCGCCCATGCGGAAGATCGTCTGCACGAAGCCTTCGCCGATGAGGTGCAGGCGCGCCGTCATCTCCGTGAAGTCGTCCGCGGTGAGGACGTTCGAGGCGCCGAAGCCGGCATCGACAAGGCCGCCGCCGTTCACGAGCGCGCGCTTGCGGAAGACGTCCTCGTGGCGAGCCTCGTCCATCAGCTGCGAGCCGAGGAAGAGCTGCGTCTCGAACTGGTCC
>JAYRRO010000072.1:0-10579 GCA_041910095.1 Dehalococcoidia bacterium | reverse complement strand
GCGCTGTGGCTCGCGGTGTACAAGTCCGGCGTGCACGCCACCATCGCCGGCGTCGTGCTGGCGATGCTCACGCCCGCGAGCGCCGTGGTCGCGCGCGAACGGTTCGAAGCCAACGCCCTCGACCTCGCCGCTCGCTTCCGCGCCGCCCGCGATGCCGGCGACCGCGACGCCGAGCAGGCCGCCCTGGGCGAGATCGAACGGCTCGCGCGTGGCAGCGAAGCGCCCCTCGATCGCCTCGAGCGCGCGCTCCACCCCTGGGTGAGCTACCTGGTCGTGCCCCTGTTCGCGCTCGCGAACGCGGGCATCGCGATCGATGGCGCGGCCCTCCGCGACGCCGCATCGAGCGGCGTGACGGCGGGGGTCGCGCTCGGGCTGGTGGTGGGCAAGCCGGTGGGCGTGGTGCTCTTCGCCTGGCTGGCCGTGCGCACGGGCCTGGCCACCCTCCCCGCGAATGTGCGCATGCTGCATATCGCTGGCGTCGGCCTGCTCGCGGGGATCGGCTTCACCGTGTCGCTGTTCGTGACCGGGCTGGCGTTCGATTCGGCGGCGCTCCAGGCCGATGCGAAGATGGCCATTCTGGGCGCTTCCGTCATCGCGGGCGCGGCGGGGTACGTGTACCTCCGGCTCGCGCCGGGGGAGCCGGGCGCCGCCGGGGACAGCCTCGCAGCTGAATAAGGGCTGTAAACCGGAGGAAATTAGCCAGAATCCACACCCAAAGGCAAGAACAGACTGCTATGGGCAATTTATGACGCATACTGCGGGAGCACTGGAGCCGAAATCCGGCCGCGAGCCTCACTCGCCCGTGCTTCCCGGAGCCCCATGACCAGCGACCACGAACCCCGGCCCGGAACGGCCGTTCACACGCTCAGCGGGCGGGCGATAGGCCACGTCGGCGCCGTCCGCGCTGACGCCTTCGAGGTGAAGGACGGCGTCCGCAGTTTCTGGCTCCGCAAGGACGCGGTGTACCTCTCCAGCGCCGCCATCACGACGCTCGTCTGCGAGCTTCCCGGCATCGGCGCCTACCAGGCCGAGGGCTAGGGAGCCGGCTCAGACCTCGAGGGCGTTCGCTCGCGCGATGGCGGCGTACATCGCCGCGCTCGCCTTGGGCGTGCGGTTGAGCGTCTCGAAGTCCGTGTGGACGATGCCGAAGCGCTTGGTGAAGCCGAACGCCCACTCGAAGTTGTCCATCAGCGACCACATGTAATACGCCCGCACGTCCGCGCCATCCGCGATCGCGCCGTGGAGCCCCTCAAGGAAGCCGCGCGTGAGCTCCATGCGGGTCGCGTCCTCGATGGCGCCGTCCGAACCCGGTTCGGTGTTGTCGCAGACGCCGTTCTCGGTGATGTAGATGACGGGGTTGCCGTACTCCTTCGCGACCCAGCGCACGAAATCGCCGAGCGAATGCGGCGCCGCCTCGTACCCCATCGGCAGCAGCGGCAGCGTCGGCGCCGCGCTCGTGAAGCCCGTGGGCCCGCCCGGCTGGACGAGCTGGCGCGAGTACAGGTTCACGCCGAGGAAGTCCGTGGGCGCGGCGATGATCTCCATGTCCCCCGCCTCGATGGGGAAGTGCGCGCCGCGCTCGGCATAGAACTTGAGCACGCTTGCCGGGTAGCCGCGCCCGAAGACGGGGTCGTGGAAGAGCCGTGTCTCGAAGTCACGCGCGAACTCGACCGCGCGAGCGCACTCGGGGCCCTCGTCCGCGGGTTCGAAGCTGCTGTTCGCGTTTGTGATGCCGATTTCGCCGCCGCGGCCGTGCGCGCGGAAGGCCCGCACCGCCAGCCCGTGCCCGAGCATGGCGTGGTGCACCGCGCGCGCGGTGATGCCGAGGTCCTTCTGCCCCGGCGCCATCACCCCCAGCCGGTGCCCGTACATCGTGAAGATGAGTGGCTCGTTCAGCGTGATCCAGCGGGTCACGCGGTCCCCGAGCTTCTCGAAGAGGTACGCCGCGTACTCCGCGAAGGCGGTCGCGGTCTCCCGGTTCGCCCACCCGCCGATGTCCTGCAGCGCCTGCGGGAGGTCCCAGTGGTAGAGCGTCAGCGCCGGCTGGATGCCCTTCGCCAGCAGCTCCTCGATGAGCCGTTCGTAGAAGGCGAGGCCCTCGGGGTTCACGCCGCCGCGGCCCATGGGGAAGATTCGCGACCACGCCACCGAGAAGCGGTAGGTCTGCATCCCCAGCCCGGCCATGAGCGCGACATCGTCCTTGTAGCGATGGTAGTGGTCGCAGGCGATGTCGCCGGTAGCGCCGTCGATCACGCGGCGGGGCTGGTGGGCGAAGGTATCCCAGATGCTCACGCCGCGGCCGCCTTCGCGGATGGCGCCCTCGATCTGATAGGAGGCGGTGGCCGTGCCCCATTGGAAGCCGGGCGGGAAGTGGAGCGTGGTCATGGCGAACTCCGTTCGCAGCTATTGGCTGCTGGCTCTTAGCTGTTGGCGTGGCCGTATTCGACGCTCTGGCGTGCTCCGTGGCAAGGGGTTGCCCGCTAAGAGCTAACAGCTAATAGCCAAAGGCTCCCTGTACACTCGCGCCCATGAAGTACCTGCTTTTCTACGAAGGCAACCCGGCGGCGGCGGGACGGATCCCGGAGGCGTACCCGCGGCACGCGGCGCGCATCCCCGAGTTCCAGGCACGCGGCCTCATCATGATCGGCCCCTACGCCGACCGCTCGGGTGCCCTCGCCATCTTCACCGGCGCCGAATCCGCCCGCGCCTTCGCCGAGGGCGACCCCTTCGTCACCGAGGGCATCGTCGCATCGTGGAGCATCAAGGAATGGGCCGAAGCGATCGGAGCCGCTGGGGCGTAGCTGTTAGTCATTCGCTGTTAGCCACCAACGTGGCCAGACCTCAACCTCCGAGGCGCTCCGCGGGCGCGGGGTTGCCCGCGAACAGCCAGCAGCTATTAGCTAACAGCTTCTCGCGATAGCTTGGTCCCGTGGACCTGTGGGTCGATATCGAAGGCCGCGAGCGGGAGGCGGCGCCCGGCGGAGGCGCGGCGCTCATCGCCTTCATGTCGTTCGCCGTTTCGCGGGGCTTCGGCGCCACGCACCCCCTGATCGCGCTCGCCGACCGCCTGCACGAGACGCACCGCGTGCGGCTGGGCCCGCTCACCACCTTCTATGAGGCAGACGCGGAGGATTCCGAGGACGTGGAGAAGCTCGAACTCGCCTGGCAACCGGCGGCCGAACTCGCGGAGGCGCTGACACAGCTCACGGCCGCGCTCGAAGCCGACCCCCTCGCGGCCACGCTCGCGCGGCGCGGCCTGGCCGAACCGCTCGCCGCTGAGGCACGCGCCCTTGCATCGGTCCTCGCGGCCCCGGCGGCAGAAGGCGCGCGCGTGCGCCTGGCGTACTCGCTGTGATGCGGCGGCGCCGCGGCGCGATCGCGGCATGGCAACAGTGGGCGGCGACCCCTTGGGGACGCGCCCTCGGCTCGCAGGCCGCGCAGGCGGCCTTGACCCCACGCGCCGAGCGCGTCGTCGAGCTGCTCGACCTCTCCTTCGGCAAGCGCTACGTCGATTTCGGCTGTGGCACCGCCCCCTATGCGCACCTGCTGGCCGACCGTGCCGGGCTCGATGGCCCGCCGGTGGCGGTCGATATCGCGCCCGGCCCGCTGGTGGACGTGGTCGCGTGGCCCGAGAAGCTGCCCTTCGCCGATGACTCCATCGACTGCTTCACGAGCTTCTACTTCATGCGCCGCTTCGATGACGACGTCGTGCACCTCTTCGGCGAAGAGCTGCGGCGCGTGCTCGCGCCGGGCGGCACCGCGCTCGTGCTCGAAATCGCCCCCGTGAAGAACGCGCGGCTGGAGGCGCTGCATCGCAAGCTGCTCTCCGGGGGGTGCGCCGAAGTGGACCTGCGCGGCTGGGGCCGCCTCGCCGCCCTTTTCACCGAATGCGGCTTCGATGCCATCGACCTGGTGAACGTGGGCCCGTTCGTCGTCCCGCCCATTCCGCGCGTGGGAGTCCTCCTCCGGCGGGCGTGAGGTCGGCTGCCGGCCGTCGGCCGACAACAGCTACGCGCCGCACGCGCACCCGCCGCCCCCACAGCATCCGCCTCCGCCCATCGGCATCTCGGCGATGGCCGTGCTGCCCCGGGGCGCCGCGAAGGCGGAAATCGTGCGCTCCACGCGGTGCCCGGAGGCGCAGGTGACGGGCGCGTTCGCCTGGGACATCGGCCGGCGCTGTTCGAAACGCTCGCGGCAGGTGGGACAGTAGTACTCGTAGATGGCCATGTCGGCAGTATAGCCGCCGCCCGGGGCGTACGATGCGCCCATGCAGAGCGCGCCCGCGCCCGCCCGCATGGAACTCGAAGGGCTGGCCGCCAGCCTGGCGGAGATGGCACTGCGCTGCGCCAGCATCGCCATCGCCGCGCCCGTGCTGGTCCTCGCCGCGTGGTGGGCGGCGGGCCGCGGCGATGTCAGCGCCGATGACCGCGCGCCCTTCGCCGCCCTCATGGCGACGTTCCTGCTCGTGCCCATGCTCGCGCTGACCGCCGCGCTCAGCGCCACGATCGCGGTCGGCGCCACGCTGCGGGCGCCATGGCCGCTACGGCGAAGGCTCCTGCGCGGTGGGTTCATCGCCGCGGCGGCGGCCTGGGCGCTCGTCGTTGCCTACTGGCATGTGGCCGTCATCGTGCCCGCCGTCACCGGCTGAATCGCGCGCGAATCCTCAGCGGCCGCCGCCGGTGGTGCCGTGCGCTTCGCGGGTCACGGGCATGGCCGCGATGTGCCGGTCCGAGGCCACGTTGCGCGATTTCGCCACCACTTCCACCGCGAGCACCGACACGACGCACAGCCCGCCCATGAGCGCGAGCGTCTCGCGCAGGCCGATGTGGTCCGCGACCATGCCGATGGGCAGCGCCGCGATGCCGAAGAAGCTCCACCCCAGCGATGTCAGCGACTGCACGCGGCCGTGGTATTCGTGGTCCGCAAGCGACATGGTGAGCGAGGTGTTGAGCGTCTGGAAGGCGGCGCCCGCCGCACCCACGAACAGCATCACGAAGAGGCCCGCGAGCAGGTTCGGCGAGAGTCCCAGCGCGATCACCGTCACGCCGAAGATCACGCCCATGAGCGGGTGGATCGTCCAGACACGGCGGCTGTTCGTCATCCCCGCCACCCACACCGTCGCGATCACGCCGCCGACCGCTCCCGCCGAGGAGAGCCAGCCGATGGCGGCCTTGTGCGCGCCGTATTCGCCAAGCACGACGGAGGCCAGGAAGGACTGGTAGGGGAAGCCGATGGTGAGCACGAGCAGCGACGTCATCGCGAGGGCGGCGATCTGCGGCCGCGCCTTCATGTAGCGCAGCCCATCGACGATGTCGGCGAGCGGCGAGGTCTCGGTCGCGCGCGGCCGGGGGTTGCCGCGCGGCAGCGGGATCATGCTCACGATGGCGATGATGAAGCCGAGCGTCGTCATGTAGTACACGCCCGCCGCGCCGATGAAGCTGATCCCGAGGAAGGCGCCCGCGATCGACGGCCCGACCACGCGCGAGCTGTTCATGCTGAGCTGCTGCAGCACGACGGCGTTCGCGATCTTCTCGCGGCCCACCAGGTCGCCGATGAAGGCCTGGCGTGCGGGCCCCACGAACGAGAAGCACGCGCCCTGAATGAACCCGGCGACGATGAGCTGCCAGAATTCGAGGCGGTCGAATGCGATCATCGTCGCCACCCAGGCCGAGTTCACCGCGATGATCGATTGCGAGACCCAGAGCACGGTGCGCTTCGGCAGCCGGTCGGCGATGACCCCCCCGACGAGCGAAAGAAGCAGCTGGGGCACGCCGAAGGCGAGGGTGACGGCGCCGAGCGCGCTGTTGCGCCCGGTGAGCGCGTAGGCCAGGTACCCCCGGGTGATGACCTGCATCTGCATGCCCAGGAAGGAAAACAGCGTGCCCGTCCACATGAGGCGGTACTGCTTGTTCTCGAGGGCGAAAAACGTCGTGCGGAACCACGTGTTCATGGTGGGCGTGGTTCCTTCCGGTGGGGCGGGGTGAGCGCGAGGGCGAGCGGCAAATGGCCGCCCAATGCGCGAGGCCGTGAACCGATTCTAGGCAGCCCCGGGGGTGGTAACAAGGCGAAGCGAGTTCCCAGTTCCCAACGCCCGGTTCCCAGGGGATCAGCCCCGTGCGGGGAGTAGATCCGGCCGGGGGTCGCCTCCTGGGAACCGGGAACTGGGGCCGGGAACTTTACTCTCCACTGGTCCGCAAGCTACCCCCGGCCGATTCTTCCTGTGATGGCCAGGCAGGTGGAGAGGCGAACCGCACGGGACGGCCGCGGCCGGCGCTGGCTCACCGGTGGCGTGACCGGGCGCGCGCTGATCGGCGTGGCGCTGGGCGTGATCGGCGGCGCGCTCACGCTCGTCGCGGTCACGGCGGGGGGTTCGAGCCCCACGAAGCCGGCCACGCCCGCCACCAGCGAAAGCGTCGCCCCGGGCTTCGCCGGCCACTCTGTGGGCGGCGGCGCGATCGCCGAGCCCACCGGCACGGGCACCGCGGCCGCCGCCGAGGAACACGCCCTCGAGGGCGCCATCGAAGAGCACAGGGCCGACCCGCCGGCGCCCGAGATCGACGATTCCGCGCGCGCGCAGGGTGTTACTCCGGACGGGCGCTTCTCCATGCCGCTGGCAGCGTGGACGGCGGTGACGGACCGCTATGGCGCGGCCCGCGGCCCCGGCCTCATCCATGGCGGCATCGACCTCGCCCTCGACTACTACTCGCACTCGCGCGTATACGCGGCCTGCACGGGCACGATCACGACCGCGACCTACAGCGGCACCTACGGCAACCACGTCATCGTCGATTGCGGCGAAGGCTGGAGCACGCTCTACGGGCACCTCAGCGAGATCAAGCTGAAGGTGGGCGCCGCCGTCACCGTGGGCACGACGGTGCTCGGCATTTCCGGCAGCACGGGGTATTCGACCGGCGAGCACCTGCACTTCGAGATCCGCTGGCAGGGGAGCCCGGTGAACCCGGAGAAGTACCTCGATTTCAAGATCCCGCCCGGGACACCGCTCTCCAGCGGCCCGCTCGTCTTCCCCGGGCGCACGACTTCGACCCCCGGCACGGGTGCCACTGCCACCGCGACCGCGACCGAGCCGCCCACCGCGACGCCGACGGCGACGGCGACCGCGACTCCCACGCGCACGCCGACACCGACGCCGACGTTCACCCCCACGCCGACACCGACGCCGCGCGCCCCACGGACCACGCCCACCCCGCCCCCAAAGGCGAACTTCTAGTTCCCGGCTCGCCATGCCAGGTTCCCGTGAGCGCTGAATGCCCGAGAGCCTTAGGCGCGGGGTCGACCTCGCCCCGGCCGCGGTTGATCCCCTGGGAACCCGGGAACCCGGGAACCCGGGAACTGGAACTAACTTTGGCTAGCGTGACTTTACGGCCCAAATGGGGAATAACCCTGATTGCCGCCCTTTACCTATCGGACCGATAGTCCGCGTCATGAACGACGACTTCCCCATTCTCGCCGCGGTCGCCGCGAGCCCGGCCCACCCCTACCAGCTGCTGGACCACCTGAACACGCTCGGTGTGAAGGCGACGCGCAGCACGCTCTATCGCCGCGTCGATGCTCTGATCGAAAGCGGTCTGTTGGAGGGCCGCGAAGAGCGCGGCGAGCGGGGCCATCCCCGGCGCGCGCTCTACCTGACCGCCGAGGGCCGCCGCCGCGTGGCGGACGACGCGATGGAGGTGATTCGTCGCGAGCCGCTGGAATCGCCCTTCTTCGCGCTCGCTGTGAACTGCGCGCAGGCCACGGATACGGCCGCGCTCCCGGGCCTGCTGCGGATGCGCATGGCCGGCGCCGCCCGCCGCCTGACCGAGGAGGAGCGCCAGCTCGCGGGCAGCATCCACGACCCCGAGTACTGGTCGCGCGCGGGGCGCGAGCGGCGCATCGCCCACCTGCGGGCGGATATCGCGTGGCTGCAGTCGGTGCTTGGCCGGCGCGAGGTGGCCGCGGCGACGGTGACGCGGCCGGCCACGGCGGGAGCGCGCCGCGCGGGCTGAGGCTGTCCGCGCCGGCACCATGCACAAAGCCCCCGGATTTCGCCGGGGGCTTTGCATTGTCGCCGGGGACGGTTGCGCCTAGGGGCGCCCGCCCCGGAGTGGCAGCCCGGCGATAGGCGCGATGAGGCAGACATCGAGGGCGCCGGTGGCGATGGGCAGCAGCCCGGCGATGATGAGGGCGATCCCGGCGCCGCCCCCCAGGACGAATCCGAGCACGATGAGCACGACGCCCAGCACCACGCGGGCGATGCGCCCCATGGGGCTTGCCATGAACTGTGCAATTGCCATGTTCCCCTCCTGGCGGAGGACGTATCCCCCGCGCGCGAACCATTGCGCGCGCAACCTGGCGCGCCAAGGGCCGAAGGGGCCGCGAACACGGGGCGCAGCGGACCCGGCGGGCAACGGTACCGCAGGATGGGCCGCGGCCGATGGGGCGCACAGGCGATGTCGATCACCGCGCGCGCCGATTGCCAGCTTCCCAATGGAGGGCCGGCGGGCTGCATTTGCGGGGTCGAAATGAAACGTGGTCTGGGCGTGGCGGCGGCCCGGGGGCTGGCGGAGAGGGTGGGATTTGAACCCACGAGGGACTTGCGCCCCTACACGATTTCCAGTCGTGCCTGATCGGCCACTCCAGCACCTCTCCGCGGGGGCCAGCGACCATCCTACCCCGGCGCGCCGACAGCGGCCACGCGCGGCCGCACCCCACGCCGGGAGTGCTACCGGTCGGCGGCAAGGATGGGCATGCGCAGACGGTAATCGCCGCGCGGCGGCTGCGTCACCGTCGCCACCGGTCGCGTCGGCGTGGCCGTGGGCGTCGCCGTGCGCGTGGGCGTTGGTGTGGCCGTGCGCGTCGGCGTCGGCGTCGGCCCCGTCGTGGCCTCGGACTCCCAGTCGACCGAACAGCCCATCGCCGTGCACGCGTTGAGGAGGTCGTTCAGGAGGAACATGTCGATGCGCGACGCTTCGTTCGCGTTCGTCCCGCCCCGCACGTGGATGCCGACGATGTAGCCGAAGTAGTACTTGTTCGCATTCAGCGAGAAGACGGCCGAACCGCTTTCGCCCGCGTAGGTATCGACATCGTGGACCAGGGTCGTGTCGGTGACGCCGAGGAAGGCCTGCTTGTAGGCGCCCCAGAGGGTGCCGAGCGGCTTATCGCCCGAGTAGCCGATGATCGCCGGGGTGAAATCCGGCTGCTGCAGGGTGGCACTGCGCACGACGCCGATGCTGAACCAGCCGACCGTGTTGCCGAGGGTGTTCGTGGGCATCTTGATGATGCCCCAGTCCCAATCGCCGCCGCCTTCGGTATCGATCCAACCATCCGGCACCCACCAGTCCTTCGCCCAGGCGTCGCCGTACGGTTCGACGCTGCCGTTGCGGCCGGGAACGACGCGGATGTCCCAGGTCCAGCCCGTCTCCGGGTCCCAGAGGCAGTGAGCGGCGGTGAGGAGGGCATTGGGCGAAATAAAGGTGCCGGTGCAATGGCCCACGAACTCGCCGGACTGGTCGTACATGCCCAGGAAGGCGATGGCGCGCAGGGGGTATTCGTTCGTGTTCGTCAGCCGGACGCGTTCATCGGGGCCGATGACGGCCTGGGCGCCGGCCTGGCCATCGAAGAACGCGCGCTCGGCATCGGCATCGAAGGCCGGGTGCCGGCCGTCGCCGCGGAAGACGCGTCCGCCGGAGGGCGGCACTGGATCCGCGCCGGGGGCATCGGTGGCGCGGGCGGCGGTGCTCGCGGGCGCGGTGATGGCCGCGAGCCCGAGCAGAGCCAGCGCGGCGCAGGCGATCGCGAATGCGGTCCGGGAGCGGGCCCTGCGAGACGGTTCGGCGGCCATCGGTCCTCACCTGGGGGAGTGGGCGCACATCGTGGGCCACGCGCCCGCCCTCCGCAAGGACCGATCGGCCATCAGGGGTCGGCATCGACCCGGGCGGTTCCGTTCGCCCCTACCACCAGCCGTCCTTATACCACCAGCCTTTGATCTCGCGGCCCTTCTGGCCGGCTTCCTTCAGCCGCGAAAGGTGCTTGCGGCAGAGCGGCACGGTCAGCCGTTCGCGCTCTTCGCCACGCCACTTGAGCACGGCAACCTCCTGGAACGGGGGATCGGTGCACCAGAGGCAGCGGGGGCGTGGCATGTCGCGCTCCGGGGAGGTGTGTGACGGGCGTCGCGCTCCCGCGCTTCCATCCTAGGGGCGGGGGGCCGAATGCGCCCGGGCGCGAGGTCACTCCATCGCGCGGATGAAGCCCCACTCGCGGCTTGCCCAGGGGTCCGGGGCATAGCGAAAGCGGTGGTTGCGAAACCCGTGCCGCCGGTAGAGCCGGTGCGCATCCTCGAAGGCGATGTCGCTGTAGAGCTCCATGACGGTGGCGCCGTGCGCGGCGGCGGTCGCGACCGCCCACGAGACGAGCGCGCCGCCCACACCCGCGCGGCGGCCCCCGGCGTGAACGTAGAGCCGGTGAAGTTCGAAGCGGCCGGCGCCCATCGCCATGGCGGGCACGCTCGTAGGGGACGATGCGGAAGGTTCGAGCCACGCCGCGAGTGTACGGCGCGGATGCGAATGGGACGGATTTCGCGTGC
>JAYRRO010000071.1:0-5516 GCA_041910095.1 Dehalococcoidia bacterium | reverse complement strand
TCGACATCCTCGTCAACAACGCCGCGATCACGTACTTCATCCCGGTCGAAAGCTTCCCCCGCAAGCGCATCGACCTGATGTTCGAAGTGCAGGTGTTCGGGCCGTTCCACCTCGCGCAGCTCGTGCTTCCGAAGATGCAGGAGCGCCGCAAGGGCTGGATCCTGAACATCTCGTCGCATGCCGCGCTGCACCCGAAGCTGAATTCGGCGGGCCGCGGTGGCACCGTCTACGGCATGTGCAAGGCCGCCCTTGAGCGCTTCACCACCGGCCTCGCCTCCGAGGTTGCCCCGCAGGGCATCGGCGTGAACGTCATCTCCCCCGGCCTCGTGGCCACCCCGGGCGTCATGCACCACCACCTCATCAACGAGTCCAATAAGGATAACGTTACTCCCGTGGAGCACATGGCCGAGGCCTGCCTGCGCCTCGTCCACGGGGACCCGGCCCAGATCTCGGGCAAGATCACCTACGCCGACGACATGCTGAAGGAGTTCTCCCTCACCCCGGCCGAGCTCCTGGCCTGACGTTCCGCGCCAGCACCAAGGGAAGGGGCACGCTACCTCGCGTGCCCCTTTCTCTTTCGCGAGCATTGCGGCGTCGCGCGATCAGGCCGCCGCCGACCCGTCTTGGGCTTTCTCGCGCGCGCGCCGTTCGCCGAGCAGCGCCAGCACGGCCGCCTCTTCCGGCAGGAGGGCCGCCGCATCCTCCGCCAGGTCTCCCGTTCGCGCGCGAAGGGAATCGAGCATCGTCCCCTCCAGGTACGCGTCGACTACCGCGGGGTGGATGTAGCACGAACGGCACACCGCCGGCGTGTTGCCGAGCCGTTCGGCCACGCGCTCGACCGCTCGCACGATGTTCCGCTTCGCCTCCGCCACTGAGTCGAACCGTTCGAACTCCTGGAGCGCCAGCGTGGCGAGCACGGTGCCCGCCCAGGTGCGGAAGTCCTTGGCGGTGAAGTCCTCCCCCGCGATCGCCCGGAGGTACGCGTTCACATCGCCCGAGGTGACGGCATGGCGCTCACCGTCGTCGTCGATGTACTGGAAGAGCTCCTGCCCCGGGATCTCGCGGCACCGTCGCACCACCGTGGCCAGCCGCCGATCCTTCAGGCGCACGTCGTGCCGCACGCCGCTCTTGCCGCGGAAGCGGAATTCGATTCGCGAGCCATCGATCGTCACATGCCGGTTGCGCAGAGTCGTGAGCCCATAGGAACGGTTGTCGCGCGCGTATTCGTCGTTGCCCACGCGAATCAGCGTCGTCTCCAGCAGCCTCACCACGGCCGCGAGCACCTTCTCCCGGGGCATACCCGGGCATCGCAGGTCGCGGTCACACGCTTCGCGAATGCGCGGCAGCGCCGCCCCGAACGCCTGCATTCGCTCATATTTCGAGGCGTCCCGCACCTGCCGCCAGAGCGGGTGATAGCGGTACTGCTTCCGCCCGCGAGCATCCCGGCCCGTCGCCTGGATGTGCCCGTCCGCCCGCGGACAGATCCAGACGTCCGTCCAGGCCGGCGGCACGGCCAGCGAGCGGACCCGCGCCAGCGTGGCGGCATCGCGCACGGGCTCCCCGCCTGGCGAGACGTAGCGGAAACCGCCCCGAGCCCGCTTCCGGGTGATCCCCGGCGAGGCGTCCGAGACGTATCGAAGCCCGGCGTTCTCCGCCGTGCCGCCCCCGCCGGAAGCGGGCGCGCCCGCGGCTTCGTCCTGCCGGGGGGCCCTCGTCGCGGTCATGCGCTGAGTCTCGCCGCCCGGCCATGACCGCAGAATCAGCCCAAACCGCTCGCATCCCACGGATCCGTATCGCTGTTACTCCGGGTAACGCTATCCGATACTCCTCAGAGGGCGCCCGTGCCCCCGGAGTACGCCATGCGAGCCCTTCTTCGCGCCCTGGCCGTTCCCGCCGCGCTCGCTGGTGTGTTCGCCGCGAGCCTCGTTCTCGCCCGGCCGGGCGAAGCCCATGCCCAGGCCGGCACCTGCCTGCCCTACTTCAACGGCGCCGACATCACGGGCAATCAGTCCCACAACGCGCACCCCATCGATGGCACGAAAGACCTCGACCTCGCGATCAAGGCGTTCGGCGCCATCGGGATCGTGACCATGAAGGTCGAGGCCGGACCCTGGAGCACGACCTTCCAGCCCGCGCCGGGTGGCGAGCGCCAGGGGTACTCCTGGGCGGGCGCCATTCCTCCTTCGCAGTTCGCGGCGGGCGGCGCCGGTATCTTCAAGGTCACCATCGAATCCAGCGGCGGATGCCAGTCCATCGCGTGGATCAACATCACCGGCAGGTCCGTGTTCGAAACCACCGCCGGGCGGGTCGGTCTGGCCGGGTTCGTGCTCGGGCTGGCCGGCGTTGCGGTGTCGGTGGTCCTTGCATGGCGGCGCAATTTCCTCGGCGTGTTCTTCGCGGCGCTCGGGGGGCTGGTCGCGGGCCTCGCGCTGACGGTCGTCGCGTGGCAGGCCGGCAAGGCCCCGTTGGAACCGCTGTCGCTGCTGGCCTGGGGCCTGCCCCCGCTGCTGGTTGGCGGCGCCGCGTTCGCGCTCGTCGCCCGAAGCCGTGGCCCGGCCCCCGACGATGAGGACGAGTTCGACGACGAAGACGGCGAAGACGACGAAGACGACAAAGACGACAAAGACGATGACGATGACGATGACAGCGGCGAGGACGACGGCGGCGGTCCTGGCGGCGCTGCTGGCGCCGAGAACGGCCAGGCCATCGCCCCCGTTCGCCCCGCGCCCGCGCCCGCGCCTCCACCGGCACCCGACGATGCCGCCGAGGTCTATGAGTAACGCCGGCACGGGCTCGCTGCGCCCGGTGACCGCAGGCCCTTACCGGCGCGGTGGTGCGAAGCCGTTAACGGCGCAAGAATCGCAGGCAGTGGCACAACCGAAACAGCCGGGGAGCCCCGCCCCCGCGACCACGTCCACCCCCGCGGCCGACCCCGCCCTCTATGCCAACTGGCGCGTCAACCTGCTGTTCATCTGGTTTGGCGTGTTCGTCGGGCTCATGGGCGCGAACTTCGTCTTCCCCTTCATCCCCTTCTTCATCAAGGAACTCGGCGTCACCGACAAAGGCGAGATCGGCTGGTGGACGAGCCTTTCGGCCAGCGCCACCGGCCTTTCGCTGACCCTCACCGCCCCGATCTGGGGGACCATGGCCGACCGCTACGGCCGGAAGCCGATGTTCGTCCGCGCGCTCCTCGGCGCGGGCGTCCTCATCCTCATCATGGGCGCGACGCAGGCGCCCTGGCAGTTCGTGGCCCTCCGGTTCCTGATGGGCGCCTTCGCCGGGACCATGGGCGCGGCGGCCGCCCTCGTTGCTTCCACCACCCCGCGCGAACGGGTCGGCTACGCCCTCGGCATGCTCCAGACGGGCCAGTTCATGGCGAACACCCTTGGCCCCTTCATCGGCGGCCTGGCGTCGGCCGCGTTCGGCATTCGCAACTCCTTCTTCTTCTGCGGTGCGCTCTACCTCGCCGCGGTCGCCCTCGCGTTCGTCTTCGTGAAGGAGTCGAAGGCGTCGCTTGGGGCCGGGTCGCCGGGCCACAAACCGAAGGGCGGCTCGCTCGCCGGGAACATCCGCCTCGTCGTCTCAGAGCGCCAGGTCGTCGTCATGCTCGGCTTCCTGTTCTTCCTCTGGCTCTCGACCCAGTTCGTGCGTCCCGTCATGCCTATCTCCATCGACGACTTCGCGAGCCACCTCGGCGACCGCGACCGCGTGACGCTGGTCGTTGGCGGCTGGTCGCGGAGCTTCGACGAGAAGTTCGGTACGGGTCTCGTTTACGGCATGATTGGGCTGACGAGCACCGTGGCCGCCCTCTCGGTGGCCCCACTCGGCCAGCGTATCGGCTATCGCCGCTGCGTGACGGCGGCGGCCGTGCTCACCGGCGTGCTCTTCATCCCCGTCGCGCTCGCGGGCACCTACACGACGTTCTTGCTCTGGATGGGCGCGACCGGCCTGTTCCAGGGGGCGATGGTTCCCGGCACGAACGCGCTCATCGCCGCCAGCGTCCCCGATGGCAAGCAGGGGGCCGCATTCGGCCTCGCCGCGAGCATGCAGTCGATGGCGCTGCTCATCGGCCCTCTGGCGGGCGGCGCCGTGAACGACGCCTTCGGCATCCAGTACGTCTACCTGGTGATGGGTACTATCCTTGTCGCGACCGGCGTCATCGGGTACGGGCTCATTCGTGAACCCGAGCTCTTCACTCGCTCCCGCGCGGTCCGCCCCGCGCACGGCTAGCGGCTACAATCGCGCCAACCCGCCCCGGAGGCACCCGTTGGCCGACTGCGAACTCGTAAAGCGACCGGATGGTATCGCGCTCATCACCCTGAACCGGCCCGAGCGGCTCAACGCCCTCGGCGGCGACCTCCTCCGCATGCTCGGCGGCCACCTCGTCGAGTGCGAACGTGACCCCGCCGTCCGGTGCGTCGCGCTCACCGGCGCCGGGCGTGCCTTCTGCGCTGGCGGCGACGTGCAGGAGATGCAGCGCCGCAACGACGGGGCCACCGATACCGCCGGCACCCCCGCGAACGCCATCGAATTCCTCGACACGCAGGTTCGCATGCTCCGCGAGACGCAGCTGGCCGTCAGCCACCGGCTCCACACCATGGGGAAGCCGACGGTCGCGGTGGTCAACGGCGTCGCGGTGGGCGCCGGATTCAGCCTCGCCCTCGCCTGCGACCTCCGTCTTGTGGGCGACCGTGCCCGCTTCGGCACCGCCTTCCGCAACATCGGCCTCAGCGGCGATTACGGCGCGAGCTACTACCTGCCGCGGGTCATCGGCGCAGGCCGCGCCCGCGAGCTCTTCTTCACCGCCGAAATCCTCGATGCCGACCGCGCCCTCGAGCTTGGCATCGCCAACCGCGTCTTCCCGCAGGACACGCTCCTGGAGAACGCGCTCGCTTTTTGCGCGACGCTCGCCGCCGGCCCCACGCTCGCCTTCAAGCGCATGAAGGAGAACCTGAACCTCGCCGAACGGGCCACCCTGGAGGATGTTCTGAACCTGGAGGCGCTCAACCAGCGTGTGGGCGGCATGACCGCCGACAGCCGCGAGGCCGTCCTCGCCTTCAACGAGAAGCGCCAGCCCAACTTCCGCGGCTCCTGAAACGCACCGAGGGCCGCCCGATGCGGGGACGGCCCTCGGTGCGCGGTGGTTCGGCCACACTCAGCTGATGTCGAACTCCGAGATCATGCCCTTCGCGAAGTGCGGCGTGCCCTGGGCGTCGCTCGTGTCCGGGAACGTGCACACCATCACGTAGTGCCCCTTCGCCAGGTTCTTGCCGACCGTGTATGTCGCCCTGTCGCCCGGCTTCATCTCGGCGACCACGAACAGCACTTCCACGCCCTCGGGCGGCCCGCCGGACGACAGCGCCTCCTGCACGTTCACGCCCGGTGCGACCTTCGCGAGCACGGCTTCATGCGTCTGCTTGCCCTTGTTCTCGAACTCCAGCGAGCCCGTGCCTGGCTTGATGTCCTTCGCATCGAACTTGAAGTTGAAGTCTCCGAGTTCGACCGAGGCGTCGGCC
>JAYRRO010000070.1:0-10022 GCA_041910095.1 Dehalococcoidia bacterium | reverse complement strand
TCGTTGCGGGTGAGGCCCTGGTAGCGCGGTGGCTTGAGGACGTCGATGCGGGTGACCACCCAGCGGAACTGGGGGTGCCAGCAGATGGCCTCGAGGACGCCCCGCGCCGCGGAGGGCGTGGGGTACTGGTAGGTGACGCGTTCGACTTTCATCTCGGGGCGCGTGAAACAGGCCCATTCGCCGCTCACGCGCACCGATACCGGGCGGCTTCGCTGCCCCGGCATAGGTGCCTCCTTTTCCGTCTTTATGGCGCCGGGTGCAGCCGGCGCGCGGAGTATGCCCGCTATGCGCGACAGTTGCTGTCGCGTTACGGGGCGGAGACGGGACAGTGACATCGCCCGCACCGTCGCTCAACGATCACGGCGTGGCGCCGACGAGCAAAGGTCGGCCGGACGTTGGCGGCCGGATTCAGTCCTGCAGCGCACCACCGCGCAGGAGGAGCCCGAGAGAATCGTCGTATTCGCCGCCGAAGATGTGCATGCCGGTCTTCGGATGGAGCCGAATCTCGCCGCTATGTCTGCCCTGCTGAAGTTCGTGGGGATAGAGCGCCACGGTGTACGGCTGGAGGCGCCGGAGCTGGCCGCGGCTCAGCTCGTCGCTGGCGAGGATGCGCGCGATCCAGGCTGCGCCCTCGCCGTACGGCACGAGCACGCCCACGGTCGCCTCGTCGATGATTCGGAAGCGGTCGGCGGTCTGTGGGAAGTCATAGGTCTTCCGCGTCTCCGCGATCTGCGCTTTGTCGAGGTTCTCCACGTTGTACAGGCGTCGGAAGTAGTCCTCGAACGTGCCCGGGTCGTCGATGTCAGGTTCGGTCCCGCTCTTGAGCATCCCCGCCGTAACCTTCGTGGCGCTCGCATAGGCACCGCCCGGCAGGCGGCCGTCCTCGGTCCGGAAGACGGTCACGTGCCCTGTTGCGAGGGTACCCTCCCGGTTGCAGCGGCCTGCCGCCTGGGCGACGCCTTCGAGCGGCCCGAGCGCCCGCCACACGGCTGGGAAATCGACATCGACGCCAGCTTCGATTAGCTGCGTTGAGGCCACGAGGCAGGCTTCGCCAGCCGCCAGCCTCCGGCAGACCTCGGCGAAGACGGTTCGCCGGTGGGCCGCGCACATGCGCGTCGAGAGGTGAATCGCGCCTTCGTCGTGTTCGCGGAGCGCCTCCCAGAGATCCCGGGCCTGCTGCTTGGTGTTCACGATGGCGAGCGCCTGGCGTGCCGCCGCCATGCTGGCCGCGACCCCGGCCATCGGCGTGGGATCGGGGCCGGGCCACGCGACATCGACGCGCTTGAGGTGCCGGAAGAGCGCTGGTGGGTCGGTGACGATTTCGCGGAGCATGCCGGGTTCGAGCAGCGGTTCGGGCCGGTCCTTGCCGCGAAGGGGCTGGCTCAGCGCGGGCTGCGTCGCAGTGGTGAAGAGCACCGTGCAGCCGTACTCGTCCACGAGCTGCCCGAGCATCGCGACGATGGGCCGCAGCATCCCGGGCGGGAACGTCTGGGCCTCGTCCAGGACGATCACGGACCGCGGGATGTTGTGGATCTTTCGGACGGCCGAAGGGTGTGCGGCGAAGAGGCTTTCGAAGAACTGCACGGTGGTCGTGACGACGACGGGGGCATCCCAGTTCTCGGCGAGGAGCCGCTGGCGGACTTCGTCGATGGTCTGCCGCATTTCGCCGATGGGCTTCTGCTCGTCGTCGCGTTCGAATACGACGTTGGAGTGATGCTCGAGGACGACGCGCCCGGCGTTGGCATCGGTTTCGCCCACGGCCGCGCGGATGACGGCGGCGTTCTGCTCGATGATCGTGAGGAAGGGGAGGACATAGATGAGCCGCCGATGGCCGTGGCGGCGGGCATGTTCGAGGCCGAAGGCGAGCGAGGCGAGCGTCTTGCCGCCGCCAGTGGGCACGGTCAGCGAGAAGAAGCCAGGGGCGTCGGCGGCACGGGCGAGGGCATGGCGGAGCACTGACGCACGGGCCGCCTTGACCACAGATTCGGGCTTTGGGCCGGCGATGGTCCCGATGTGGGCGAGCGTGTGCTCCAGGCGACCGGCGGGATCGAGGGGTTCCGCTTCGAACCGCAGGTCCGACTTCCACTGGCTCATCCAGCGTTCTGCATCGAGCCGGTCGGCGTCGGCGACGCACGAGAGGAGCAGGCGAGTGCGGAGCTCGACCTTCGTTTCGTCCCCGCGCCGCATGAGCGTGCGCGAAGGTTGGCCGGTGATACCCGCATCCTCCTCGGCGAGCCTTCGGAACTCCTGGGCGCGCACGCTCACGCGGGGTTTCGGCTCGGAGAGCGTGCTGGTGAGCTCCGGGCGCGTTGTCAGCTGCGACATATCGAGTTTGGTGCCCAGCCCGCCATGGTGCGCGGCGATGGCGAAGGCGCACTCGACCGCCCCTGCCGACACTGCGACCGCTGCGCCGTGGGCGGCGTGTTCGACGAGATCGCGATCCTTCTTCAGGAGGTGCGTCTGGAACTCTTGCGAGTATTTGCCCAGGTCGTGAAGCCAGCCTGCCCATTCGCCCATCTCGCGGGGAAGGCCGGCCTCTTCGGCGAATTGGCCGGCGAGCTGGCCGACGTTGCGCAGATGGTCGGCGAGGAGCTGGCGCTGGCCGGATTCGTTTTCGGAGCGAGCGAAGAACATGGACCCCCCGAGCGGGGGCCGGCGTGCGCGCTTGCCCGGCTTCCCGCCCGGCTTCAGTTACCGGCATCACCGGTCGCTCCGCGGGTCGCCACCCCGGCCGCCCAAATTCGAGTAGAGCATGGAGCGAAACGGTAGGCGCCGGCAAGTGGCAGCCGGCCCGCGGGCATGCCCACGGGCGGCGGTGGGCTACTTCACGGTGAGGAGGGCGTACATGCCTTCGGTGTAGTGGTTCACGTTCGCGCCGGCGCCCGCTCTTTCGGGTGGTGCGGTGGAAGCGCGGCTGGCCCGGATCGCCGATCCCGCCGCGAACGCGACGGCGACCCTGCCGGGGCTGCCGCTAGCGGCGGCCGGAGCGTGGGCGATGGGACTGCCGGTCGCGGCGCACGTGCTGCTGTTCGCGGGGATCCTCTGCCACCCGGCCATGGGCTGAGAGCACCCGGCCTCGTGCCGCTCCCGGGGTCGCACGGCGAAGGGCCCACCGGGGACGGTCGTCGCGCCCGGTGGGTCCTCGCGTGGGTTCGTTATGACTTCCGCCGGGCCGTTAGGGCAGCGTGCAGGTGCCGCTGCCGCCATCGCGGACGTAGTAGTCGGTCGAGAGGCTGCCATTGGCGGCGGAGATGACGTTCGCCCCGGCCGCGAGGAACACGGGCGTGTGCGGCCGGAGGGAGCTGAGCTGGGTGAGCGGCACGCCGTTCACAGAGACATTAAGCAGGTAGTTGCCGTTGTCGAAGAGGTTGACGTAGGGCTGGGCGCGGCCGGTTCCGGCGTTCCATGCGCACCCGGGCGCGACCGTGGCGTACGACTTCAGGCTCGCGCCGTATTCGAGCGTGCCGTCGGGGCTGAAGGTGTTGCCGGAGGTGTCGGCCGCGCACATGCCGGTCGCGACCGTGTAGGTGTAGCTGTCGGCGGCCTTTTTGCTGAGCGCGACGCGTACGGTGTTGGCGCCCGTGGCGAGCCAGACGTTCGTCGCCTGCTTCGCGGTGGTGAGGGTCGCAACGGCCGCGCCGTTGAGGGAGACGGTGGCCTTGGTGGCAGCCTTCGGCTGGATGAGGCCTGCCTCGATCACCGGCGCATTCAACCCGGTGGCCGGATTGATTGCACAGCTCACGGCGCTGGATGCGTACGTCTTTCCGCTCGCGCCCACCTGGATGCTGCCGGACGCGAACGCGGACGCACCGATCGCAATCGCCGCCATCGCCGCCGCGAGGGCAGTTGCTGTCGTACCACCGAACTTCATTGTATCTCCTGTCCTGTCTTTCATTGGAGGCGAGTGCAGATTGGGATAGTCAGACCTGGTGGTGACGGCGTCCAGAATTCGGTTAAGTACAAGGTATCAATGCACGGTGAGCGAAGGCCGTCCTAATTCGTGCGTTCATCCGAAGAAAAGTGACGTGAAAAGAAATGATGCGAATGGTGGCGCCCGCGCAACGCGGGGTGAGCCGGGGGTGGTGAGGCTCGCGCTGGCAGGCGATACTCTCGCGACCGCTCCATGCGGTGAGGAGTACGACGCCATGACCAGTCAGATCGGAGCCCTGCGCGAGCAGGTCGCGGGGACCGCCGCGGCCGTCATCGCGAGCGGCGCGATTTCGCCCAACGGCCACGGGAACCTGAGCCTGCGCGTGCCCGGCGCGGCCGAGATGGTGTACTGCACCGCGCCGACGCTCTACGGGGTCACGGACGCGAACGTGGCTCGCATCGGGCTCGATGGCCAGGTCATCGAAGGCGATGTGCCGCCTATCAACCGGGCTGTCATCGATATGCACACGGCTATCTACGCCGACTTCCCCGAGGCTGGCCGTGTCATCCACACGCATGCGCCGTACGCCACGGCGTTCGCCGTCGCGCGGCGGCCAATCGAGTGCTGGATCGAGGCGCTGGCGATGTTCGGGCTGGCCGACGGCGTTCCCCTCGCCGCGTATGGTCCCCGCAGGTCGGCGCAGGCGGTGGCGAACATCCGCGCGGCGCTGAAGGGAGGCGCGCCGGCGGTGTTGCTGGCGAATCTGGGGGGCCCGTCTTCCACCGCACGCCGCCAGAGGCGGTGAACGTGCTCGGGATCGTCGAGGAGGCGGCCCGGGATGCGATCACTGCCATCGCGCTGGGCGGGCCGGTGCTGGTGGGGCCGGAGATGCGGGCGGCGGCGCTGCAGCGGGCAGCCGCGTTCGGGATCGTGGCGGGGTAGGCGGGGGTGCTGCCGGGAGAGGGTGGGCGCGACGAGCAGAGGGTTTGTACGGGGTGGTGGCGGGCCGGCGGGCATGAGGTGGGACGGGGCGAGCAAGAACCAGGCAGAGCCATCGCCCGAGCGAGCCGGCTCGTTGGCGGCCGCCGGTCCATCGAACGGACTTGATGTATCAATGGTGCTTGATGTAGGGTTCGCGCGTGAACGTCGATGTGCAGCTTGCGCCCCGTTTCGACGCACCGCCGCCGTTCGTGCGATTGGCGGCGCATCCGTTGCGCTGGCGGCTGCTGCGCGTGCTCGCGGGGAGCGACCTGCGCGTGCGGGAGCTGGTCGCGCGGACGGGGGAGCCGCAGAACCTGGTCTCGTACCATCTGCGGCTGCTGCGCGATGGGGGGCTGGTGACAGCGAGACGGAGCAGCTTCGACGGCCGGGATAGCTACTACGTGCTCGACCTGGATCGCTGCGCGGCGGCCTTGACGGAGACCGGCGCCGCGCTCCACCCGGGGCTGGCGGCGGCCGCGCCGGCGTTCGGCACGGCCGGGGACTCGCGGCCGGGCGTGCTGTTCATCTGCACGGGGAACAGCGTGCGGTCGCCGGTGGCGGAGGCGCTGTTGCGGCAGCGAACGGGCGGGATGGTGACGGTCGCCAGTGCCGGGACGCGGCCCCGGGAGGCGATGCATCCGAATGCGGTGCGGGTACTCCGGCAGGGGTTCGGCATCGACATCGGGGGGCAGCGGCCGCGCCCGCTGGAGGCCGCGACGAAGGGGAGATTCGACCGCGTGATCACCCTGTGCGACCGCGCGCGTGAGGCGTGCGCGGAGTTCGGAACGGGCCCCGTGCGGGCGCACTGGAGCATCCCCGACCCATCGCCGGCGAGCGGAAGCGACGAGGCGAGCTACCCCGCGTTCGAGCGCATGGCCGCGGAGATCGAGGCGCGAATCCGGTACCTGGTGCCGGTTCTGGCCAGCGGCACCAATCAGGAGGAGGGACGGCCATGAGTACACAGGACGAGTTCGCGAGTGTGCGGTATGTGGTGGAGGACGTGCAGGCGGCGTTGGATTTCTACACCGGCCAGCTTGGCTTCACGGCGACGATGAGCGCGGCGCCAGCCTTCGCGGAGGTGGTGCGCGGACGGCTGTGGCTGTTGCTTTCGGGGCCGGCGAGCTCGGGCGCGAAGATCACGCCTCCCGATGTGGCGATGCCGGGCCGGAACCGGATTCACCTCATCATCGAGGGCCTGGACGGCGAAGTCGCGCGGCTGAAGGAGGCGGGCCTGGCCTTCCGGACGGACGTCTTCTCGGGGCCGGGCGGGCGGCAGATCCTGCTGAGCGACCCTGCGGGAAACCTGGTGGAGCTGTTCGAGCCCGCGGCGCGCCCGGCGACTCCGTAGCACGGGAATGGGAAGCGCCCCTCCCGCACGAGTGCGAGAGGGGCGCGGGGAGGGAACGAGGGGCGGCGGCTAGAAGAAGACGAGTCCGAGCAAAGCGCCGAAGATGGCGAGCCCTCCCCAGAGGCCGACGGTGACGGAGGCGAGGATCCCGACTCCGAGCAGGGGCGTCTTCAGTTCGCGCGGTTCCCCGGCGAACCAGCCGATGAGCATGATGTACACCGGGAGGAGGACGACGCCGAAGATGAGGATGGTGCCGGAGTTAAGCGTCATGGTGAGCCTCAACCTCGATGAGCGGGATGACCCTGCTGACGAGCAGGAAGAAGACGGTGACCGTCGAGAACGCGCCGACGACGGATGAGAGTTCGATCCAGGAAGGGGTGTAGTACCCGGGGACGCCCTGGTAGAGCGAGAAGACCGGGTGCATGAGCCCTTCGATGACGAAGAGGAACTTCTCGACGAGGGTGGCCATCACGGGGAGCGTGGCGGCGGCGACGGTGCGTTCGACGGAGAACCACCGGGGGATGAGCATCTGGAGCCCGAACCACGCCAGGGCGGTCGAGACCATGATGATGGCGAGCCAGTAGAGGGGCTCGTGGATGGTGGCGCGGGTGGCGCCGTAAATGGATTCGGGCGCGATGCTAATGCCGGTGATGATCTTCTGGAGTTGGAGCCAGAGGAACAGCAGGGCGAAGAGCGCGAGCCAGCGGGAGAGCCCGGAGAAGACGTTATCGGGCAGGAGCTCTTCCCAGCCGTAGACGCGGCGGAAGATGTAGGCGACGACGATCACCGACCCGAGCGCGGAGCTGAGGGCGATGGTGAGGAATTGCGGGCCCTGGGCCGCGCCGAACCACGAGGGCTGGCCGGGCAGAAGGGCGAACAGCCAGGGGATAACGCCGCCGTGAAGGAAGAGCGGCGCGAGGATGATGACGGCCAGCGCCAGCCACCATGCCATGCGCTCGACCTTCTCGTGCTCGTCATCGCGGTAGCCGATGAGGATGACGGAGTAGAGCGGGCTGAGGATTTTCGGTAGCCGCGCCTTCACCGCGTGGATGTCGGCGCGGATGGTGAGGTAGAGGTAGGTGGCGGTGAGAACGAAGTAGAGGGTGATGACGGTGACGTCCCAGGCGAGCGGCGAGGTCGCGATGCGCTGGTGCCAGCGCGGCAGCATGCTCGTGACGACGCGGTCGGGGCGGCCGAGGTGGACGATGATGTAGAAGGCGGCGACGGAGAGCGCGATCAGGGTGAGCAGCTCGGCGATGCGCGCCACCGGTTTATAGGTACTGAGGTTGAAGAGCCGGACCGCGGCGGAAACGATGATGCCGCCGTGGGCGATGCCGACCCACCAGATGAATGAGCCGACATAGAGGCCCCAGGGGATGCCGCCGCCGCTGCCCCAGTCGCCGATGCCGAGCACGATCATGCCATTGCGGAGCTGGAAGACGTAGGCCTGGGCATACCAGGCGAGACCGGCGAGCGCCAACGCCAGGAAGACGTAGTAGCGCGTGGTCGGCCGCCCGGTGAGCGGGCGAAGGATGGATTCGGTTCGCTTATCGCCTTTCATCGCTTACCTCGAGAACACCCGCTTGAACCACGGATCGGGGCCTTCGAGCACGACGCGGCGCTCCTCGACGAACCCCCAGTCTTCGTAGCGGACTGGCGGCGGCGCGGATTCGGCGTGGCGCGAAGGCTGATGGCCGATGTAGATGACGTTCGGCTTGGTGCCGAGGTCATCGAGCAGGTGGAAGGTGGAAAGCTTCCCGCCGGTTTCCTCGATGCGCTTCTTGAGGTACTGGTTGGGCTCGCTCTCGGGGTCGTTCAGGTCACCGAAGTGGATGACGTTGGAGGTGCAGGCGAGTTCGCAGTGGGTGGTGCCGCGCTGCTTCGGGTCGTCCTGGCGGATGGGGTCGAAGACGCATTTGCCCATCATGCCGCGAGGGGGCGCGCCATCGACTTTCTTGCCGCGGGCGTCCTTGCGCTCGCCGGTGAACTTCGTATCGGGTTCGGACCAGCCGAAGTAGTTGACGCCGTAGGGGCAGGCCACCTGGCAGTAGCGGCAGCCGAAGCAGACGTCGTAATCGGTGAGGACGATGCCATCCTTGCGGCGGTGGCGGGCGCCGGTGGGGCAGACCTTCACGCAGGGGGCGTTGGAGCAGTGCTGGCAGGTGCGGACGAGGATGTCCGTGTCGGGCCGGTCGGGCTCCTTGAAGGCCATGACGTAGATCCAGAACACGCCATCGGGGAGGCCGTGTTCCTTCTTGCAGGTGGCGATGCACTGGAGGCAGCCGTTGCACTTCTCCAGGTCCATCACCATGCCCCAGCGGATCTTGCCCTTCGTGTTCGCGGGCGCGGAGCCTTCGGAGGCCGGGCTCTTACCGCCGGGGGTGTCGTCGGTGGTGACGACGCTCGCTTCCGTGGTGCGGGTGGAGACGAGGTCGCCGAGGATGAGGGCGGCGACGCCGCCCCCGGCGAGGCCGAGGGCCTGCCGCCGCGAGAGCCCGTTATGGCCGGGGCGTTCCTGGATGGCGGCGGCGATGGCTCCGGCGGGAACAGCGACGGGAGCCGCTGCCTCGCTGGCGTCCTCGGCCGCCTCGGCGCCTTCTTCGATGGGGCGAAGATCGACGCCGAATTCGCGGAGGTAGGCCTCGCGATGGCGGGAGTGGAACTCTTCCTCGCTCATCTTGCCGCCGGCGACGGCGAGGGCGTCGCGCGCGGCCTGGATGGCGAGCTCGCTGTTCCAGCCGGCGAGGTCGAGCGATTCCCGGGCGCGTTTCTCCCAGGCCTTGTCAAAGACGTCGGCCGAGGACAGAGGCCGGTACTCCGATCCGCCGTCCGTGTCCGCGTTGTTCATGCCAGGTCCTCCTCTTGGTCGACTACCGGCCCCGCCATGGGGCAGATGAACTCCTCTTCGATGACGCGGGAGGCGCGCCGGACCATCGCGGGCCGGGGCTTCGCGCCGAGGAGTTCGATTTCCTGGTTCAAGAACGCGTCGCACAGGCAGGCGGCGGCGCCGTAGAGCGAATCGATATCGTCGAGGCCGGCGACGGTGCGGCAGAAGAGCGGCATCCACTGGCCGGCGTGGTCCTCGAGGAAATGGAGGGTGGCGTCGCGGGCGATGCCGGCGCGGTCGTCCCAGCCCTGGGCGCCGGCGAAGGCAACCTTGAGGGCGAGATGGGAGAGGAATTCGAGTTCGGTGGCGACGAAGTCGGCGGGGGCGGCTTCGTCGTCGCCGGCGGCCTTGAGGCCGAAGGCGGCGTAGAAGCCGGCGATGTCGGCGAGCTGGCGGGCCTTGGCGAAGGCGTCGAACTCGTACTCGGTCTCGTAGGGCGAGCAAGCGACTTCGCCGCCAAAGAGCTCGTTGTGGCGAGCGCCCTGAGTCTCGGCATCCGCCCCACGGACGGCCTCGAAGAGTGCCATGGTGGCGGGGAGGAGCTTCCATTCGGCCGTGAGCGGGTGCTCGCACAGCTCCTCAAGATCGACTGTCAGCTGTTCGAGCGAGTCGGCGTCGGGGTAGCTGAAGGCGAGCGAGAGCGCGCGGTACATCGCGCCCCGCCAGATGGCGAGGCCGGCGGCGGTGGTGGCGGCGGTGGTTTCGTTGGCGGCGGTCATGTGCCGAGCTCCAGTCCGCTCCAGTAGGCGAATTGCTTGCGAGCGCCGCGGTCGCCCTTGCCGCCGTTCCAGACGGCGACGGCGACGGAGGTGTGGCCGCCGGGGTGGAGGGAAACCTGGTTCTCCTTGCCGGCCATGGGCACGATGAGGACGACCTCCCAGCGGCCCCCGGAGTAGACGCCGAAGCCCTCGGCGCGCTGCTCGGCCTGGCTGGTG
>JAYRRO010000069.1:0-5914 GCA_041910095.1 Dehalococcoidia bacterium | reverse complement strand
TCGCGCGGGCTTGCGGGTGGCGCGTGGCGCACTTCCGGCTGGTGCGCGTGAGCGTGGAGATCGCGCTGGCGCGGGCGTCGGGCCGTGCGGCCGTCGGGGTCGTCGCGCCCGACGGCCAGCGGTGCGGGCATGCGGCTGCCCTACAACCCGGTGTACGACCAGCTCGCAGCGGCGGGTATCCCACGCGAACGCCGGCGCATCGGCCCCCTACCGCTCTCGCCCGGCTGGATCCTCGAACGGACATGGCCCCAGTTGTGGCGCGACCTGCGCGCGCGCTACGGGGAGAGGTGGTAGGCGCATGAAGGTAAGCCGCATTCACGTGGCGTTCGGCTCGACGCTGAACGTCGGGAACTACAGCAACATCCGGGTCGAAGTGGCCGCCGACGCTGACCTGGAGGAGGGGGAGGACTGGCAGGCGGCGGCGGCGGCGCTGCACGCCGAGGTCAAGGCGGAGGTGCGTCGCCAGGCTGAGGCCGCCCGCCCCCGCCGCGAGGGAGAGGGGGCGCGCGCAAGAGGGGGAGAGGGAGCATTCGCGGGCGAAGCCCGCGATCGCGATTTTGCTCTGCCGCCCCCGCATCCGATGCATCGGATCCATCGCATGCATAGCGCGGCATGCATCGTAACGTCCGAGCTCACCGGGGCGGTGGGCTGATGGGCGTGGGGGCCCGCGCAACGGGGGGTGGGGATCGCGCCGGCGTAGCCGGCGATCGCGATTTTTCGAATTCCGCCCGGCCGGCTGCCGGGCATCATCGATCCATGCATGGCGGCCGTATGGCATCGATGGACATGGCATCTCGCTGCGCGCGGTGCGGCGCCCGGGCATTGGGGAAGGCCGGGCATCGATGGTGCGTGTGTGGCTGGTCGGAGGATGCACACGCTGGGGATGGAGCCGTCGAAGAACCGAAGGCTTTGCGCCGCCGGGACCTGCACGCCAACGTGGGGCGAGCATGGACACCGAACGAGATCGTGTACCTCGAGCGTCATCGAAACCGGATGTCACTCAAGGCCCTCGCGCACCAGCTGGGTCGTAGCCCGCACGCGGTGGAGCAGAAGCTGCACAAGTTGGGCTGGCGGAAGGTCCGGCACTCCAACAACACTCCCCGCTCCTCGGGAACACCGGGGTCTCGCTGGGGAACTGCTGAGGTGCTTAATCTTTTGGGCGGTTCCGTGAGTTCCTCCCAGCGAACCCGCCAGGCGCTACGCCGCAAGCTCCAGCGCGAAGGCGAACCAGGTTGGCGCGGGCTCGACGGCATGATGAGCGAATCGGAGGTGTCCCGGGAGTATGGGTGTCCGGTGTATCGGGTCCGAGCCCTGCGCTTGGGAGGCGTGCTCACTGCCGAGTGGAGGTGGGGGAGCTGGCGCTTCGACCCATACCAGTGCGAGGAGGTGGCCGCCCTCCTGCTCGCTCCGAAGCGAACTTGGAAAACCTCCGAACCAGACACGCGCAACTACGAGCAGCGTTATGGCCTGCGCCGAGAGCGTGACCCGGGGACGGGGCGGCCTGGGGCGAGGGTGCCGAGGGTAGGGGGGTGAAATCGCTGCGCTTCGGCCGCTGCCCTAAGACACCGCGCCCTGTGGAAGAGTTGCGCCCAAAATGCGGGAGGTTTTTTTCCGTGGGAAAGCGGGTTTCGGGGGGGCGGCGGCAGGCGTTCGCGGCGGCGGTGATGGCGCGGGATGGGTGGACGTGCCAGCTCTGCGGGGCGGTGGCGGAGGAAGTGGACCACATTATTCCGGTGGCGCTGGCGCCCGAGCGCCAGTTCGATATGACGAACGCGAGAGCGTCGTGCCGGCGGTGCAACGCGAAGCGGTCGAAGCGGGTGGTGTGATGGCGGGGCGGCCACACAAGGCACCGAACGCGCTGGCTGGACACCGGGCTGAGCGGAAGCCAGCGCCGCTGCGTGCGCTGGCCGGGGGGAAGCGCGGGCCGGAGTGCTCGAACTGCCGCGAGCTGCGCCATCGCTGCGACCTGCACGTGCCGCCGATGCCGCCGGGTATCCGGTTCCAGGCGACGAAGGTCCGCTGGCGGGAGATGTGGCGGAGCGACGTTTCGGGGCACTGGGACGAACGTGCCCACATGGGCGCGCTGACGCGGTACATCCTGCTGCACGACCAGTGGCACTGGGCGCGGGCGGCGGTGCGGAAGGAGCCGACGGTGGAGGGATCGAAGGGGCAGCCGCGGATCAATCCGCTGGCGGCGGAGCTGCCGAAGATCGAGGTGATGATGGGGCGGCTCGAGGACCAACTGGGCTGACGCCACTGGCGGCGCTGCGCCTGGGGTGGGTTGGGGGCGCGGCCGGCGGGGAGCGCAGCATCGAGGCCCTGAATGCCAGTCTGAATGCGATCGGTGACATCGATCCGAGTGAGGAGCCCGAATCGGATGGGATCTGGGGTGCTCTCTGAGCCGCTGAGGGTGGCGCCCGGGGTGGTTTCGACCGAGACGGCGCCGACGGTGGTGGGCGTGAGGCCCTTCGTGCATGGTGGGCGGCCGGTGGCCGGTGTGTGGGAAGCGCTCATTGACGACCACGACGGGCGGACGCCGAAGGCGATCTTCACGCAGGGGCCGCGGGTTATCCGCTTCCTGGAGAGGTACTGCACGTTTACCCAGGCGCGCTGGGCGGGGAAGCCGATGGCGCTGCTGCCGTGGCAGAAGGCGCTCCTGGTGGAGGCGTTCGAGCTCCGGTTCAACGCGGAGACGGGGAGGTTCGAGCGGCGGTATCACGAGATTCTCGTGGGGACTCCCAAGAAGAACGGGAAGTCCGAACTCGTGGGGGGGCTTGCGCACTATTTCCTCATCGCCGATGGGGAGCCCTCTCCGATTGTGATCGCGGCGGCGGCGAACGAGACGAGCGCGAACCTGCTCTTCCGCCCGGCGAAGTCGATGGTGACGCTGAGCTCGGGGGCACGCGAGCGTGGCGCGCTCGAGGAGCTTTGCGAGGCGGAGGCGGACTCGATCTTCCTGCGAGGGGTCCAGGGTGCGGAGTTGCGGCGGGTGCCGGCATCGCCCAAGGCGACCGAGGGGCTGAACATCTTCGTCAACCTGATGGACGAGTGGCACGAGTGGACGACGCCGGCGGCCATGCAGACGGCTACGAAGCTCATGAACGGCACGGTTCTGCGGCCGCGGTACATGAACTGGCGCACGACGACGGCCGGTTTCGACCCCGAATCGCTGCTGGGGCAGGACTACGAGTGGGGGCGGGCAGTGGCGAGCGGCGACGTCGAGGCGCCGGAGTGGTTCTTCCGCTGGTACGAGTCGCCGGAGGCGGTGGAGCGGGCGGGCAAGATCGTCCCGGTGGCCTGGGATAGCGAGGAGGCCGTGCGGCTGGCGAACCCGAGCTACGGCGAGCTGGCAGCGTGGGAGTTCTACGCGAACAAGCTGCGGAACCCGCGGGAGAGCGAGTACCGGCGGTACTTCCTGAACCAGTGGACTTCGGGAGAGGAGAGCTGGCTGCCGTCGGGGATGTGGGAGGCGGGGCATGTGCCCGGGCTCGAGCTCGACCCGTCCGTGGCGACGGCGGTCGGGATCGATGCGAGCTACCGCAACGACGCGACGGCGGTGGTGTGGGTCCAGCGGCGGGAGGGACCACACCCGGAGACGGGCGAGCCGATGGAGATGATCGATGTCGCGGCGCGGATCTGGGAGCGCCCCCTGGACCCGAACACTCGGAAGCCTCGGGCGGAGTGGATCGTGCCGAAGCGGGAGGTGGGGGAGCACCTGCGCTGGCTGGCTACGACCTACCGGGTGACGAACATGGACTACGACCCGGCCTACTTCCACGACCTGGCGATGGAACTCGCGGAGGAGGGGCTGCCGATGCGGGAGTTCAGCCAGTCGAACCTGCGGAAGATGGTCGAAGCGTGCCAGGCCACCTACCAAACCGTGCTGCGGCGCGGCATGCGGCACGGGGGGGAGGCGAAACTGACGCAGCACGTGAACCAGGCGGTGGCGGTTCAGGTAGCGACGGGGAGCGCGGCGTGGGTGCTGCGGAAGGGCAAGGCGAAGCGGAAGATGGACGGGGCGGTGGCGCTGGTGATGGCCGTCTGGGGGCTGTTGCACCCGGAGCCGGAACCCGAATCGAAGCTGGTTGACCTGCACATGGAGTTCGTCTGAGGGGTGCTCCCTCGCCCCGGCGCGCGGATGCTGGCGGCGTGGACAAGCGGATTCGGGGCCGGTTGATGCGCGCGGTTGCGCGGGTTCGCGCGCTTCGTTGGCGGGGTGCGCCGGCGGCGGCGCAGGTGGCGGGCTTCGCGGCGTTCGAATTCGGGCTGTGGCAGATCTGGGAGCCGTTGCCGTGGCTCATCGGGGGGCCGGTCGTGATGCTGGCGGCCTTCGGCGCGAGCGGGCGAGCGGGTGGTGCGGGATGATCATCGAAGGACTGACGCGGGGGATCAGCCGGGCGCGGGCGACCACGACCGTGCGGAACATCGACCTCGCGAGCGCCTCCGGGCCGCTCATGGGGCGGGCGGTGGAGCTCGTCGGCGGCCAGTTCGCAACCTACCAGGCACTCTACGAGACGCAGCCGTGGGTGCATGCGACCGTGAACCGGCTGGCGCGCGGGCTCGGGCGGCTGCCGCTGCCGATCTACATCGATGGCGGCGCCGACGGCGAGCGGACGCGGGTGCGTTCGGGGCCGCTGTTCGACCTGGTCCGGCGGCCGTGGACGACGCGAACGGGCGGGGCGATCCAGGACGGGAACACGGTGCTGCTGGTGCAGGCGCTCGTGACGAACATGCTCGTGGCGGGCTTCAACGTCTTCGTCAAGGGGTACACGGATGACTCCGGGCGGCGCCGGCCGTACCCGGTTTCGCTGATGCCGAGCTCGCCGTGGGCGTGGTGGCCGGTGTTCGAGGGCGGGAAACTTGTGTACTGGAACCACGCCAGCGCGCGCGGCAACGCGCCGTTCCTGCCGGACGAGGTGTGGGTGGTGGCACCGTGGGGGATGGGGCAGGGTGGTATGCCGCGGAGCCCGATGGCGGCGCTGCGCAGCACGCTCATGGCAGAGGATGCGATCCAGCGGGCGGTCATTCAGCGCTTCGAAAAGGGCTCGCGGCCGGTGGGGTTCATCGCCGTGAAGGGCGAGCTCACGCCGGAGCAGATGAAGGCGCGCCGCGAGCAGCTCAACGAGGTCTACAGCGGTGTGGACAACTTCTACCGCATGGGGCTGCTCGACAACGACGCGTCGTTTCACCCCATGGGGCAGACGTTCGTCGAGTCGGAGCTGATTTCGCTGCGGAAGCTCAACCGCGAGGAGGTGGCGTCGGTGCTGAACGTGCCGCAGCCGTCGGTGGGCATCCTCGACCGGGCGACGTTCAGCAACGTGAGCGAGCAGCACCTGATGGAGTACATGGACACCTACGGGCCCCCTGCGGTGCTCATCGAGGAGTCGTTCGGGGTGCAGGTCATCGACCAGGAGCCCGCATTCCAGGGGATGTACGCCGAGTTCAACTTCAAGGAGGTCCTCCGCGGGGACCCGATGAAGGAGCTGGACATCCTGACGCGGGCGGCCGGCGGCCCGGTGCTGACGCTGAACGAGGCGCGGGCAACGCAGAACCTGCCTCCGCTCCCCAACGGGGACGAGGTGCGGGAACCCCAGAACATGGCGGTCGGAGGCCAGAACGAACCCGGGAACGGGACTTCGAACCGGCAATCTCCCTGATTTGGGCGGGGCGACGATGCCGGCATGGTCGTCGTGCAGGGTTCGCGACAGTATCAGCACGTAGCGGCGGCGGTGTTCCGGCAGCCGTGGGCGATCCTGCCCGAGAAGCTGGCCGCCATCGGCGAGCTGGTGGCGATGCGCATCGACGGCCTGCGCGCCGACCCTGCGCACGTAGCGGCGATTGTCGCTGCCGCGCGGGAGGCGGAAGTGGCGCACGTCGCGGCGGCGGGACCGCAGCGGTCGAAGGGCATGACGGC
>JAYRRO010000068.1:0-9630 GCA_041910095.1 Dehalococcoidia bacterium | reverse complement strand
GCGGCGGCCGCTTCGTTCGCGCGCGGGGAACGGCCAGCGACCCGCGCCGATTGCCGCACGCGGGCGCCCCGGAGCGCGACCCGGCCAACCTGGTGGCCGAGCCGCCGCGGACCCCGGCGGTGGTCATCGCGCCGGAGGAGATCGAACCGGCGGACCTGGTGGAGCTCTTCCGGGTGCGAGCGGAGGCACTGGGGGTAACCCTGCTGGAAGCCTACGACGCGCGCGATGGGGACCGCGTGCTGCTCGCCACGGCCGCCATCGCGGCGACGGGGAGCGTGCTTCTGCTCGGGGAAGCGGCCGCACGCAGGCCGTTGCTGGGCGCGAAACGGGTGGTGGTGCACCTCGACCCGGCGACGATCGTGAAGTACCCCTCGGGGCTGGCGGAGTACCTGGGCGATGTCGACGCGCTCATCCTCACGGGTGCGAGCCGCACGGCCGACATCGAGAAGCAGATTGTGCGCGGGATCCACGGGAGCGAGGAACTCGCAGTCGTGTTGGGCCGCGCGGCTGAGGACGGCGCGCGCGGCTAGAATGGAACCCGGCGGCGCGCGCCCGGAGGACCACATGGAAGTGACGGCGATCTTCGAACAGGACGAGGGCTGGTGGATCGCACGGGCCGTCGAGGTGCCGGGGGCCTTCGGGCAGGGCCGGACCATCGACGAGTGCCGCGAGTCGCTCACGGAGGCGGTCGAACTCATGCTCGAGGAGATGCGGGAACGCGCGGCGCGCGAGACCGCCGGACGGGAGACGGTCCACGAGCGAATCCGCATCGCTTCGTGAAGCGACAGGAGTTCGTCGCGTATCTCCGCAGGCATGGCTGTGAGACAACGAGAGAGGGCGCCAGGCATACGGTGGTGGCGAACGAGTCGAACGGCCAGAAGACCGTCGTCCCTCGCCACCAGGAGCTTCCGAATCTCCTCTGCCGGGGCATCTGCCGGCAGCTCGGCATCCCGCACCCGTGGGAGTGAGGGCGCCGGCGGGGCCGTTCCTGAAGTGGGCCGGGGGGAAGGCGCGGCTCGCGCCGCACATCCTTGAGCGCGCGCCGGCGCGCTTCGGCCGCTACCACGAGCCATTCCTTGGCGGCGCGGCGGTGTTCTTCGCCTTCGCGGGCGCGGGGCGGGCGCCGGCGGCGCGGCTGAGCGATGCCAATGCGGCGCTCATCGCCTGCTACCGGGCTGTCCGCGATGAGCCCGGGACCGTCGCGGACAGGCTGGCGCCGATGGCGGAGGCGTACCTCGCGCTGGAGCCGGGCGAACGGGCCGCCTGCTACTACGCGGTGCGGGCGAGCGCGCCAGGCGTGCCGGCGGAAGCGGCGGCGCGACTCATCTTCCTCAATCGCACGGGGTACAACGGGCTCTACCGCGAGAATCGCAAGGGCGATTTCAATGTGCCGCACGGCCGCTACGTCAAGCCGCGCATCCTCGATCGTGAGGTGCTGATGGCCGCTGCGAAGGCACTTCGCGGTGTGACGCTGTGCGCGGCGGACTTCGAGCACGCCTGCGCGGCCGCCGGCGCGGGGGACTTCGTGTACCTGGACCCGCCGTATCAGCCGCTCTCGGCCACATCGCGCTTCACGGCGTACACAGGCGGGGAATTCGACCTCGCCGCGCAGGAGCGGCTGCGAGACGCCTTCGAGGCGATGACCCGCCGGGGCGTCGCCGCGCTGCTTTCGAACTCGGACCACGCGCGCATTCGCGACCTGTACGGGGAGCGCGGCTTCGGGTTCGAGACGGTGATGATGTCGCGTGCGATCAACTCGGTGGGGAGCGGGCGGACGCCGATCCCGGAGCTGCTCATCGACAACTTCGCGCGCGCGGAGGTACGGCGGGCGCTGGAGGGGTAAGGGAGCGGCCGAAGGGGCCTTGCCGGGGCCAGCCGCCGGTGCTACGAAGGGCCGAGCACCGCGCGCCGCGCCAAGGAGCCTACATGCCCGCCGAATTCACCGCCGCCGGCCTCGCCCTCCAGGCCGAAGTCAAGCGATTCATGGATGAGCTGATCTACCCGAACGAGGAGGAGTTCGAGCGCCAGTACGCCGCGCTCGGGCACCATTCGTACCCGCCAGTGTTGGACGACCTGAAGGCGGAGGCGCGGAATCGGGGCCTCTGGAACATGTTCATGCCGCACCTTCGGCCGGGCGACCCGGGGACGAAGCTGACGAACCTGGATTACGCGCCGATCTCGGAAGAGCTGGGGAAGGTGACGTTCGCGCCCGAGGTGTTCAACTGCAACGCCCCGGACACGGGCAACATGGAAATCCTGAACATGTTCGCCACGGAGCGGATCCGTCAGGAGTGGCTGATGCCGCTGCTGAATGGCGACATCCGATCGGGCTTCGCCATGACGGAGCCGGACGTCGCCTCCTCGGACGCGACGAACATCTCGCTGCAGATCACGCGCGATGGCGACGAGTACGTGCTCAACGGGCGGAAGTGGTTCACCACGGGCGCGCTCGCGGACCGCTGCAAGGTCTTCATCGTGATGGGGAAATCGAACCCGAATGAGGCGCGCCATCGCCAGCAATCGATGATTGTCGTGCCGAAGGCAACGCCGGGCGTGACGGTGGAGCGTTCGCTGACAGTGTTCGGGACGGAGGACCGGGGAGGGCACGGGCAGATCCTGTTCGAGAACGCGCGCGTGCCTGCCGACCACATCCTCGGGGAGGAAGGGAGCGGGTTCGCGATTTCGCAGGCGCGGCTCGGCCCGGGGCGCATCCACCATTGCATGCGCACCATCGGCGTGGCCGAGCGGGCACTGGAGCTGATGTGCAAGCGCGCCATGACGCGGCACGCCTTCGGTTCGCTGGTGGCGCAAAAGGGGCTGATCCAGGACTGGATCGCGGAGTCGCGCATCGAAATCGACATGGCCCGCGAGTACGTGCTGCGCTGCGCGCACATGATGGACACGGTCGGAAACAAGGGCGCGGCGAACGAGATCGCGGGGATCAAGGTGGCGGTCCCGAACATCGCGCTGAAGGTCATCGACCGGGCCATCCAGGTGCATGGGGCCGCCGGGGTGACGCAGGACACGCCGCTTGCGGCGATGTGGGCGAACACGCGCACGATCCGGCTCGCGGACGGCCCGGACGAAGTGCACAAGATGACGATCGCCCGGCGGGAGCTGAAGAAGTACGACCCGAACTTCCACCTCACACCGCAGCCGGCCGACCACGACCCGCAGGTGTTCACGCGCCCCTGACGCGGACATCCTGGGACCACGAAAACGGGCGGCGCCACCGGCCGGGGAAGACCCCCGCCCCCCGTTAGCCCCCCGGGTAGCCCCCTGGAACTGGGAACTGGGAACCGGAACTCAGCTGCCGTCGAACACCGTGTTTACGTGGTCCAGCATGCGCCGGGCGACGCGGACGGAGAGGCCGATATCGCTGGAGCCTTCGAGCCCGGACTGGACAACGGCGTGGAGGATGCGGCCCGTGCGGAAGCAGACGACGGTATCGACGGTGGTGGGTGACTGGCCGCTGCGCGTGGTGACGAGATAGCCGGCGGCCTCATCGCCGAGATGGGGGACGGGGAACTCGCGCACCTCGTCGTTGTCGCCAATGAGGACGCCGCAGCTTGCTTTCGCGTTCGCGGCGCTGGCGCGCATGTCCTCGGAGGCGGCCTTCGCCTCGGTGTAGAGGGTGGACTGGGTGATGATGGCGCGCGGCCCGGCCTGCATTTCGTACGGGTCGCTGCGGACGAAGAACTTGAGGTGGCCCGTGAGGCGGCCGATGGCGTCGAGGCGGTTCGTTTCGACGTCCGGGTCGTCGGCGAAGGCCTCGGCCCATTCGCGGTTGCTGAAATCGACCTCGGCGGTGTTGCCGCCCTGGTCGGTATAGGGCTCCATGCCGGAGGGGGCATCGTCGTCCGGGAGGGCCATCGCGGCGAGGTCGTAATCCTCGTCGTCGAGGCCGGTGGGGTATTCGCGGCCGCCACCGCAGGCACTGGCGAGGAGCGCGCTGCCGGCCAGGAGCGCGAGGGCGAGACGAACCTTCATGGGGCCATCCAGGAGCGGTATCGGGGTATGGTACGCGAAAGCCGGGCGCGCGGATGGCCGGCACGGTGGAGCGGCGGCGGGCGCCCGGGTATGCTCCGGCGACCAAGCCAACGAGGTGTCCCCATGGGCCTGTCCGTCGAAGACCAACTCGCGATCCAGCAGCTCTACGCGCGCTACAACCACGCGATCGACTCCGGGAACGGTGCGGCGTGGGCGGACTGCTTCACCGCCGACGGCACCTTCAGTTCCGGTTCGGGCAACTTCGCGGGGACGGAGCAGCTCGCGGCGTTCGCGAGCGGGTTCGCCTCGCGGTTGAAGGGACGGCACTGGATTAACAACCTGGTGGTGGATGCCGATGACGACGGGGCGAAGGGCTCGTGCTACCTCGTGCTGTGGAAGCTGAACGACCCGGGGACGCCGCCGAACGTGCTCACGACGGCGATCTATCACGACACGCTGGCGAAGGCGGCCGGCGCCTGGAAGTTCACGAGCCGCACCGTGAAGGGCGACGCCTGAGCACGGGCAGCGTGCAGGCTGAGGGGGAGGGGCCGCCGTGAGGGTCTTCCTCGCGCAGGCGGCGGTGCTCCTGGGGGCCGTGCTGGTGGTCATGGCGTTCGTGTTCCGCAACCAGCAGGCGCGCAACCTGCTGCGGACGCTCCGCAATGCCGCGCTCATCTACATCGCGCTGATGCTGGCGCTCGGCCTGTACCGGCTCTGGCAGCAGGGGCTGTAGGCGGGCGCGGCCGCGCCCGCCCCTGGTGCTGTCAAACGCCGTGGATGGACGCGAGCCGCCCGGACCGGCGGGGCACGTAGTCGTCATCGCGGGGGATGCTCCAGAGCGACCAGACGCCGGTTTCCCATTCGCCTCGGCCGATGCCCCACTGGAGGTAGCGCAGGCGGCGGCGTTCGACGATCGCGCGCTGGATGTGCCAGGGGAGGTCGGTGAGGGGGGCGGCGGGCAGCGGCGGCGAGCCGCCGTAGTGCCCCTCGTTCGGGCGCAGTTCGCGGTTGAGTTCGCGCTGGAGCGCCCAGATCACGAGCTTCACGTGCTCATCGGGCACGGGGTCGATGCCGGAATCGATGCCCGGGTAGTAGTGGTGCGGGTTGTCGAAGGCGGCGAGCCCTTCGCGGATGTCTTCGTTGATTTCGTCGCCAAGGTCCTGGAGCGCGGGCGGCAGGTCGGGGTCGCGCGCGGTCCACTGGTTCTCGGGCGGGATGTCCTCGACGAGCGGGCGGGGATGGCCGAGACGCAGGGGAAGCGTCGACAGCGCCTGGCGGACGGGTGCGAGCCCCGGGTCGGTTTCGACGCGTCCGAGGAGTTCGCTATAGGTCAGCGGCTTCCCCGGCTGGAGGAACGGTTGGTGGGTATCGCGCAGGGCGACCGAGCCCGTGGTGGGATCGACGCTATGGACGAGGGTGGCGAAGGCGCGGAGCCGGCGCCCGGGGCTCGGGTCGATGCGGCTCGGGTCGAAAGCGCTGATGTTGCGTTCCGCCAGCGGGACCCAGCGCGCGGGCTCGGGGGCGCCGGGGGCGAAGCCCGGTTCGAACCAGAGACCGGCCACGGCTACGGGGCCACGTCGGGCGAGGCACCCTCGCGCCGCTGCTGGGGGCAGATTCGGGCCGGGTCGGTGAAGCGTTCCGGCCAGGGGCTGATGCCGGGGTCGATGCCGGGCGTGGTCGTGGTGGGGGTGGTGGTCGGTGCGGGCATGGGTCAAGCCTCCTGGCCGCGCTGCTCGCGCAGGCGTTCTTGCAGTTCGTCGCCGGAAAGCGAGACGGGCTCATCGGCGGTATCGAAATCCCCGCCCTGGATGGCGCGGCGGGCGCGGAATGACTTCATCAATACCTGTTTGCCGATGGCCACGCCGCTGGCCGCCTTCGCCGACTGGGGGACGCAGTAGTCGATCACGAGGCAGTCCTCGTAGGTGAGGATGAGGGCGGCCTCGCAGAGCCCGAGCTCGTCGCACCGGAGGATGGATTCGGCGACCTGGTCGTTGAGGGCGAGGCCGGCCGGGGGAATGCGCCACTGCTCCTGCTGGGCGGTCTCGTGGCGGATGACGGACTGCAGGAGCCAGAGTTCCTCGTCCGTGAAAATCGCCGTCGCCGTGGGTGCGGCGGCTGGCCTGTTGCTGTCCATCTGGCAGCTCCCGGAGAAGCATCGGTCGGGGCCGGGGGGCGCTTCTCGTTGTCTTCCCTCAGCGTGCGCCGGGAGCCACGGAGCATGGGTAACACGCGTGTTTGCCTTCATAACGGGTCCCTACCAAGGCCCCGCGCGGTGCGCCGCGCGGGGCCAAGTTCGCGGTTCCCAGTTGCCGGGGGATCGGCCCCGTCCGGGGCGGGAGCCGGGGCGGGGGCTGCCCGGCAGGCCTTCCCGCCTGATTGACGGGAGCCGTGTCGCCAGAGCCGGGCAGCCCCACCCGAGGGGCGGATGCTGGCCCGGGGTTGCCGCCTGGAAACCGGGAACCGCGAACCGGAAACTCCTACCGCCCCTCGAGCCAGGCGTTGAAGTGGGGCTGGCGCTTCTCGCGGAAGGCGCCCGCGCCCTCGCGCGCGTCGGGGTGGTGGTCGCTGATGGCCGTCTTCGCGGCGATTTCGTCGAGGGCGTGGGCGAAGGTCATCTCGGCGGCGTTGTAGATCGAACGCTTGAGCAGCCGCATCGCGACCTGGGGGCCGTTCGCGAGCTCGGTGGCGAGGGCCATGGCGCGGGGCAGGAGCTCGCCGTGCGGGACGACTTCGTGCACGAGCCCGAGTTCGAGCGCCTCGGCGGCGGGCACGATGCGCTTGCGCATGAGGAAGTCCATGGTCTTCGCGACACCCATCATCTGCACGAGCAGGAACTGGCCGCCTTCGTCCGGGAGGAGGCCGAAGCGGAGGGTGGCGCTGCCCAGGCGGGCCTGATCGGAGGCGATGCGAAAGTCGCAGGCGAGCGCGAGGGAGAGGCCCGTCTGGATGGCCAGCCCGTTGATGGCGGCGATGCAAAGCTTATCGAGGTCGCGGATGGCGGCCTGCACGGGCTGCGACAGGCGGCGCAGGCCGTTGTACGTGCCTATCGGCTCGCGGTGGCCGTGGGCGATGGGCGGTACGAGAGCGGGGGCATCGGGCAGGGGGCGGCCGGTCATGTCGTCGCCGGCGCAGAAGGCGCGGCCCGAGCCGGTGAAGACGACGACGCGCACGGCATCGTCCATCTGGGCCTGGGTGAGTGTCTCGACGAGGTCGCGCTTGATGTCCTGGGTGGTGCCGTTGAGCCGTTCGGGCTGGTTGAAGGTGATGAGGGCGATGCCGGGTGGCTGGATGGCGACATCGAACCCGCGGAAGGTGCCTTGCTGCAGCATGTGCGTGCTCCGAGACCGGCGGCTCCGGCGGGCGCATCCTGCGCCGGGAGCGAAGGTTTACGCAACGGTTCGCGCGGGGTGGACACGGTCTGGTAGGCTGGCACTACCCTAACGTAAAAGTGAGAGTGCGGGGGATGCCCTTCATTCGCTTCATGCAGCGGACCTTCTATTCGCTGGAAAACCCGCGCTACCGGGTGCTCTGGTTCGGGACGCTGTTTTCGTTCCTCGGGATGCAGATGCAGGTGCTGGCGCGGGGCTACCTCGCCTTCGACCTGACGGGCCGGAACTCGGCGCTGGGCGGCGTGATGCTGGCGTTCGGGCTGCCGCAGCTCATTCTCTCGATGTGGGGCGGGGTGCTGGCCGACCGGCTGCCGAAGCGGAAGGTGCTGTGGGTGGCGCAGGGCATCATCGCGCTGAACTCGGCGTGGCTGGCGACCATGATCGAGCTGGGCATGGTGCAGTACTGGATGCTGGTGGTCGCGGGCATCGTGCAGGGCAGCGGCTTCGCCTTTGTGGGGCCGGCGCGGCAGGCGTTCATTTCGGAGCTGGTGGGCAAGGACAAGATCGGCAACGCGGTGGTGCTCCAGCAGCTGAGCATGAACAGCACGCGCGTCATCGGGCCGTCGATCGCGGGCGCGCTCATCGGCATCCATTTCATCGGCGTGGCGGGCGTGTACTACCTGACGACGCTGGGCTTCGTGATCGCGAGCCTCACGCTCATCAAGCTCCCGAAGGGCGAACCGAAGCGGAAGAGCGAGCGCTCGCCGGTGGCGGACCTGGTGGACGGCTTCCGCTACGTGAAGGGGCGGCCGTCAGTGTCGCAGCTCATCCTCGTGGCGTTCGCGGTGATGATGCTGGGCTTCCCGTACCAGTCGTTCCTGCCGGCGCTGGCGAAAGAGGAGTACGGAGTGGGGGCGACCGGGCTGGGGACGATGAGCTCGGTGGCGGCCATCGGCGCGGTGACGGCGACGATCTTCGTGGCGGCGTTCGCGAGCCACCAGAAGGCGTGGTTCGCCCAGCCAATCCTCGCGTGCCTGTTCGCGGGTTCGCTCATCCTGCTGGGGATGGCGCCGAACTTCGAGGCCGGGCTGGCGGCGATTCTGATCGTGGGAGCGCTGGCGAGCGCGTTCCAATCGCTCAACAACTCGCTGACCATGATGCTGACGGAGCAGGAGTACCACGGGCGGGTGCAGTCGATCAGCAGCATGAGCTTCAGCCTGTTCGGCATCGCGGCGCTGCCCATCGGCGTGCTCGCGGACCATATCGGCCTGCGGGAGACGCTGGGGCTGATGGGCGGGTCGGCGATCGCGATCGTGGCCCTGCTCCAGGTGGTGGCGAAGCTGCAGCACGCGGCCGATGACCGGCTGCCGCGCATCGTCGCGACCGAGGCGCCGGCCGGCGGGCAGTGAGCGCGGGGCCGTTCGACGTTCGGCGCATCGCGATCGAGGTCGCGCGGCCGCTGCGCGTGACCGTGCTGCGCGCGGGCATGCCCGGCGACCCGGCGATCTTCGCGGGCGACGACGAACCGGAGACGGTGCATTTCGGGGCCCATGCGGCGGACGTGCTCGTGGGCGTGGTGACGGCGATGCACCACCCGCGCCCGGGCGCGGGCATGGAGGAGTGGCAGCTGCGCGGCATGGCGACGTTGCCCTCGGTGCGCGGCGAAGGGCACGGGGCGGCACTCATCCGCGCGGCCGAGGCGTTCGTGCACGAGCAGGGCGGACGCGTCGCCTGGTTCAACGCGCGGCGAGCGGCCGAGGGCTTTTACGCACACATGGGATACAGGACCGTCAGCGAGGAGTTCGACGTACCGGGAATCGGCCCGCATGTGGTGATGGAGAAGCGGCTCGCGGAGTGAGTTTGAGCCCCGGACGAGCGCCCACGCGCCTTTCCCTTCGTGAAGAAAGCGACACCGAGCGTCCCGGATTCAGAACGCTTGTTCTATAGTCGGAGGTCCGATGCAGGTCGCATGCCTCCTTGTCGCGGACTTCCTGGTGGCGCTCGCGCGGCGCGATGACCCATCGTTGCGGGGACAGCCGGTGATCGTGGGCGGGTCGCCAGAGGAGCACGCGGCGGTGGTGGCATGCTCGCCGGAGGCGGTGGCGGCGGGCGTGGGCATCGGCACGACGTTGCGGCGGGCGCTCGCGCTCTGCCCGAAGGCGGTCTTCCTGCCGCACCGCGAAGGCGTGGCAGCCGAGGCGGCGGGGGCGCTGCTGGATTTGCTGCGGCTCTACAGCCCGGCGGTGGAGGCGATCGCGCCGGGGCACGCGCACCTCGATATCCACGGGCTGGCGGAGATGGCGCGGATGGC
>JAYRRO010000067.1:0-6015 GCA_041910095.1 Dehalococcoidia bacterium | reverse complement strand
GCATCGATTTCGACCCCGCCGTCGTCGACCAGATCGCGGCGAAGGGCATCGCCGTGTCGCCCACCGTGTCCATCGGCTGGCGGCGATGGGCCGATGACGGGCTTCGCCGCGGCCGCGCCGACGCCCTCCAGACGATGTTCGCGAAAGACTGCAAGGTCGTCATGAGCACGGACTGCGGCATCCCCGGCGTGCCCCACACCGCGCTGGCGAGCGCCCTCGACGTGCTCGCCGAATACACGGGCATCTCGCGCGCCCACGCCCTCCGCCTCGCGACCAGCCGCGCCGCCCAGCTCCTGGATCTCCGGGATCGCGGTGTCATCGCCGAGGGCCGGCGTGCGGACCTCCTCGTGGTCGAAGGCGACCCGCTCGCCGATCTTCTCTCGATGGAGCGCGTGCGCCTCGTGGTGAAGGACGGGGAGATCATCGTTCGCAGGTGAGCGGCGGCCGCCCTGTTCGCTCGCCTGCGACGAAACCGCCCTGCTGATAGACTCGCCCTCCGTGGGCGCCCGCGCCCCAACTCTCCCGGAGGATCACGCATGAAACTCGCTTTCGTCGGGGGCACCGGCCCCGAAGGGCTGGGCCTCGCGATGCGCATGGCGCACGCCGGCCACGAAGTCGCTATCGGCTCCCGTTCAACCGAGCGCGGCGAAGAGGGCGCCGCCAAGGTTCGCGAAGTCGTGCCCGCGGCCGTCGCCACCGGCGGCGCCAACGCCGATGTCGTCGGCGATGCCGAGGTCGTGTTCCTCACCTTCCCCTACAGCGGCCAGCACGACACGCTCGCCGCCCTGGGCGCCAAGCTGGACGGCAAGATCGTCTGCAATGTGGTCGCCCCACTCGAGTTCGAGAAAGGCATCGGCGCCGTCGCACTCAACGTCCCAGGCGCGAGCGCGGCCCAGGAAGCGGCTGCCCAGCTCCCGAACGCCCGCGTCGTCTCCGCCTTCCAGAACATGAGTGCCGAGAAGCTGATGGAAATCGATCACGAGATCGATTGCGACGTCCTTGTCTGCGGGCGTGACGCGGAGGCGAAGCAGGTTGTTATCGCGCTCGCGAACCAGGTCGCCGGCGTGCGCGGCGTTGACGCCGGCGGCCTCTCCCAGAGCCGTTACGTTGAAATGCTCACCTCGCTCCTCATCAACCTCAACCGCAAGTACAAGACGCAGACTAGCATCCGCGTCGTCGGGCTCTAGGAGGCTGCCATGCCCGGACTTCAGATTTTCGGCATCCCGGGGCTCCCCGAGATCACCAACGGTGTCGATCTTGGCGCGATGATCGCCGATGCCGCCGCCGCCGCGGGCACGCCCCTCGAAAGCGGCGACATCGTCGTCGTCACCTCGAAAATCGTCTCCAAGGCCGAGGGCCAGACGGTCGAACTCGCCGATGTCGAGGTGTCGCCTTTCGCCCGGCAGTATGCCGAGCGCTGGGAGAAGGAGCCGGCCATCGTCGAGCTGGTCCTGCGTGAATCCAAGCGCGTCGTGCGCCAGGTCGGGCCTGTGCTCATCACCGAAACCCACCACGGCTTCATCTGCGCGAATTCAGGCGTCGACCAGTCCAGCTCCGGCGCCCACGGCCGCGCCGTGCTTCTCCCCGCCGACCCCGATGCCAGCTGCCGGAGCATGCGCGCGGCCTTCGCGGCACGCGGCATCGATGCCGCCGTCATCATTTCCGATACCTTCGGCCGCCCCTGGCGCGAGGCCCAGACCGATATCGCCATCGGCATCGCCGGGCTCGACCCCGTGCTCAGCTATATCGGCCAGGTCGACCCGCACGGCCACGAATTCCGCGTGCAGGCTCTCTGCGTCGCCGATGAGCTTGCCGGGGCCGCCGAGCTGGTGAAAGGGAACCTGAGCCGCGTGCCGGTCGCCGTCATTCGCGGCTACGCCTGGGAGCCGAACGAGGACGCCTCCATGCGCTCCATCATTCGCGACAGCGAGCGGGACCTGTTTCGCTGACGCGCGCCTTCATACGCCGGAGTGCTAGAGTGGTGTCCCTGATGACCCGAACGAGGGCGGAATGACGCAGGTGCTCGCCGGGGACGGCATCGAAAAGGCGGCCCATCATCTCGCGTTCGCGACCACCATGTTCGATCCGCTGCGTTTCCGCGCCTGGGCCGAGCTGGGGCTCACGACGGCGCAGCTGCGCGTGATGTTCCTGCTGCGCGATATGCCCGGCGTCACCGCCGGCGAACTCGCCACCCGCCTGAAGGTCACTCCGCCGACGATTTCCGGCATCGTCGATAGGCTCGTGAAGCTGGAGCTCGTCCGGCGCGAATTCGACCCGGCCGACCGGCGGCTCGTGCGCAACCACCTGACGGCCGATGGCACCGCCGCGTGCAGCCGCCTCGAGCGCGGCGCCGAGCTGTTCACCCACCGCATCATGTCCGAGATGAGCCCCGGCGACCTCGAAGCGCTCACCCGCGGGCTCGAGGCGTTCATCGGCGCCAGCCGCCTGGTCGAACGCATCGACCCCGGCCTCGCTCAGCGCGCCTGGGCAGGAGAGAAGCCATGACCACGCGCCGCGTCCGCACGATGGACCTGGAAGACCCCTTCGTCGCCTCCTTCGATGGCATGTGCGAGGTCCTCCTCGTGCGCCACGGCGAGCAGCAGTTCCGTGAGAACATTCCCCTCGGCGAAGCGCTCGATGCTCCGCTCTCCGACCTCGGTTGGAAGCAGGCCGGGGCCGTGGGCGAACGGCTCAAGGATGCGCGCATCGGCGCCGTGTACTGCAGCCCTCTGCAGCGGGCGCACAACACCGCCATCGAGATCGCCCGCCGTCACGGGCTCGAACCGCGCATCGATCCCGGCCTCAGCGAAATCGACCTCTGGAAGGACGCGCCCCAGGATAAGGGGCTGCTCGACCTCTACACGCGTGACGAGCTCGTCGCCGTCTACCGCGAGGTGGCGGCCACGCGGCGGCACTCCGCCTACCCCTACTGCGAGGACGCCGATGCCTTCCGCGCCCGCGTAGTCCGCGCGATCGACTCCGTCATCGACGCGAACATCGGCCAACGCGTCGTCATCGCCTGCCACGGCGGCGTCATCAATGCCTACCTCGCCCACCTGCTGCGTTCCGCCTACGACCATCTCGTCTCGGTGCACCACACTTCGATCACGGTCGTGCGCGCGGCCGACACCCGCCGCGAACTGCTGACCATCAACGACTACGCCCACGTGATGCCGATCCAGAGCGCGCGCGGCTCGCTCAACGCCTCCCGCTAGGCAGTGTTCCCGCCGTAATCACGCACGTAAACGCCGATTCGGGGCGATCTGTGCTACGCCTCGCAAATACGTCTACCGATTACAAAGCGATCGTATATTCTTCTGTCCGATCTCCGGGGAGGGTCAGATCATGCTTGCACGCTTGCTCCTGACCGCGACTGCGCTCGCGGGCCTCACGCTCTTCGCCGCCTGCGGCGGCGGAGGTGACGACGACGACGGCGGCGACTCCAAGAGCGACGCAACGGCCGCGCCCACGAGCCCGCCGCAGGCGAAGGAGATGACGCCCCAGGAGATCGTTGCCGCGATGGCCCAGTCCGTCGTCCATATCAAGGCGACGTACCCCGAGGGCACCGGCGGCGGCAGCGGCATCGTCTGGGAGGACGGCTCGCACATCCTCACGAACGCCCACGTGGTCACCGGCGCCGGCTCCATCAAGGTCATCGACCCGAAGGACGGCAAGGCCATCAGCGCGAAGGTTGTCGCCCAAAGCCCTTGCGACGATCTCGCGCTCCTCGAAGTGGAGCGCGGCAACTTCACGGCCGCGAAGATCGGCGACAGCAGCAAGCTCGGCGCCGGCGAGGCCGTGGTCGCCCTCGGCTTCCCCGGGTCCGTCACCGACCAGGGTTCCGACAAGCTCACCATCACCCGCGGCATCGTCAGCAAGACGGCTGAGACGATCGACGGCTACAACGACCTCATTCAGACCGACGCCGCCATCAACCCCGGCAACAGCGGTGGCCCGCTCATGAACATGAAGGGCGAAGTGATCGGCGTGAACACCCTCTCCGTCCGGTCGAAGCAGGGCCAGAACTACGCGATCTCCGTCGGCGAAGCGAAGTTCGTCGCCGATAAGCTCAAGAAGGGCAAGAACATCAACTGGATCGGCGTTCGGCTCGAGCAGAACTACCAGGGCCTCGCCCAGGAGCTCAGCATCAAGCTCGCCTACACTGACGGCCTGGTCATCACCGGCATCGACACGGGCAGCCCCGCCGCGAAGGCGAACCTCGGCTATTCCGACCTGATCTACTACGTCGACAACGTGAACGTGCCGACCGTCGGCTCCTTCTGCGACGTCCTCCGTTCACGCAAGACGGGCGACAAGATCCGCGTCGACATCACCCGAACCTACACCAACGGCAAGTATGAGGACCTCTACGCCGAGGTGGTACTCGACTAGTCCCGCGCGATTCGCACACCGCCTGGCCGCCCTTTCACGGGCGGCCTTCGTGCGTCCGGGGTGTGCTTTCGCGCCGCCGTCCGAACGGCTAGGGTGGATCATCCGCTCCCCCGGAGGATGGATGGCCTCTCAACCAGCCTCGCGGCCCCTCGGCGAACTCCTCACCCACCGCCAGAAGATGGTGCTGCTCATCACGCTCATGCTCTCCATGTTCGTGGGTGCCCTCGACCAGACGATCATGTCCACCGCCACCCCGAGCATCATCGCCGACCTCGGTGGCTTCTCCCTGCTCTCGTGGCTGTTCACCAGCTACATGCTCGCCTCGACGGTCGTGGTGCCGCTGGTGGGGAAGCTCTCGGACATGTTCGGGCGGCGGGTGTTCCTCCTCGGCGGCCTGGTCATCTTCATGACCTCGTCCGCGGCCTGCGGCGCCGCACCGTCGATGATCGCCCTCATCCTCTTCCGCGCTGTGCAGGGGATCGGCGGCGGCCTCATCTTCGCTTCGGTGTTCTCCACCGTCGGCGACCTCTTCCCTCCCGCCGAGCGCGGCAAGTACATGGGCTTCTTCACCGGCACGTTCAGCCTCGTCAGCATCCTCGGTCCCACCATTGGCGGGCTCCTCACCGACCACGCGGGCTGGCGCTGGGTGTTCTTCATCAATGTGCCGTTCGGCCTCGTCGCCATCCCGCTCATCTGGCGAAACCTGCCCCACACCGCCGCCTCGATGTCCCGCAAGATCGACTTCGCGGGCTCCGTGCTGCTCTCGGTCGCGACCGTGTCGCTCCTGCTCGGCCTCGTCTGGGCGGAGGAGGAGTACGGCTGGGGTTCGCCCCAGACGGGCGGGCTGCTCGCCAGCGCGGCCGTCTTCGCGGTTCTCTTCGTCCTCCAGGAAAACCGCCACCCGGAGCCGATCATCCCGCTTGTGCTCTTCAAAAACCGCACCTTCCTGCTCGCGAACCTCGTCGTGTTCGCCCTCGGCGGCGGCATCTTCGGGACGATGGCGTACCTCCCCGTCTTCGTGCAGACGTCGCTCGGGGGCTCGGCCACGACATCCGGCCTCATCACGACACCGCAATCGCTGGGCATTCTCGCGACGAGCATCGTGGGCGGTCAGGTCATCTCCCGGACGGGCCGCTACCGCTGGCTGACGATCACCGGCGCGAGCTTCATCCTGCTCGCGACCCTGCTCCAAACTACACTCGGGGCCGGCAGCCCCAAGTGGCACATCAGCGTGTTCATGGTGGTCATGGGCCTCGGCTTCGGCATGGTCATGCCCACGATGTCCGTCGTCATCCAGAACGCCGTCTCGCACCAGTACCTGGGCGTCGCGACCAGTTCGCGGCAGTTCTTCATGCAGATCGGCCAGGTGCTCGGCACCGCCATCTTCGGTGTGATCCTCGCGACCACGTACCACGCATCGTTCAGCGCCGAACTCTCACCCGAGGCGCACGCGAACATCCCGCCCGCCACCCTCCAATCGTTCGATGACCCCACGATGTCGCTCGACAAACGCACCTTCGAACGCGTGAAGCACGAGGTCCGCGCCGTCCCGGGCGGCGAGGCGCTGCTGGAGAACGCGCTCGCTGCCCAGCGCGTGGCCGTCGCCGAGGGCATCCATCGCCT
>JAYRRO010000066.1:0-2899 GCA_041910095.1 Dehalococcoidia bacterium | reverse complement strand
CCCTGAGCGGGACCTTGTTCCGCCACCCGCGAGGGCAGAGCATGGTCTCATGTCGCTGACGGTCACGTTTCCCACCCGCCATACCGATACCTTCGCCGCTACGGGCTTCGTCCACGCTGGCGTGCTGCTCGCTCTCACCGAGATGGCCTACGCCCGCGTGGAGGAGCACCTGGGCTTCGCCAAGGACCCGGCGATCGTGTGCATGCAGCGCGAGACCCGCGCCCTCTACCATGCGCCCCTGCCATGGCGCGATGGTGCGGCCATCGAAGTCACCACCACCGCCGTGACCGGGCGCGGCTTCGAGCAGGAGTTCGTCATTCGATCGGCCGCGACGGGCGCGCAGGTGGCGACGTTCGCCCATCGCTGGGTCTGGCTCGATACCGCCAGCGGCCGCCGCGTCGACCTCCCCGAGGCGGTGCAGGAGAAGCTCCGCTCGCTGTGAACGGCGCTTGCCTGTGGGCGAAGCGCCCGCGTACAGTCGCCCGGATTCCGCTGGAGGTTGCCCCATGCCCGTGACCGATGAGAACCGCGTGACCATTCGCGCCGATGTCGTGTTCGGCACCGGCGGCGGCCGCGACCTCCATTGCGACATCTACGAACCGCCCGCCGCGATCAAGAACGGCATCGGGGTCCTCCTCGTGCACGGTGGCGGCTGGAGCCAGGGCGACCGCACGCAGCTGCGCGGCTATGGCCTTCTCCTCGGCCGCCGCGGCTACCTCTGCGTCGCCAGCGAATACCGCCTCACCGGGGAGGCTCTCTGGCCCGCGCAGATCGAGGACGTGAAGTGCGCGCTCCGCTGGATGCGCGCCAACGCCGCCGGACTGGGCATCAACGACGACCAGATCGTCATCTCCGGAAACTCCGCCGGGGGCCACCTCTCGCTCATGGCCGCCGGGACGCCCGACCGGCGCGAATTGGAGGGGAACGGCGGCAATGAGGGCGTCGAAACGCACGTCTCCGCCGCCATCGCGTTCTACCCGCCCACCGGGCTCGAGCGCCGCAGCTGGGGCGGGCTGCCCTCGCTCTTCGGCCCGGGCGCGGCCGAGGAGGTCCTGCGCACCGCCAGCCCCCTGACCTATGCGCGCGAAGGCTTCCCCCCGACGCTCCTCATCCAGGGCAACGCCGACGATGTCGTGCCCGCGCGCGAAGCCCAGCAGATGTACGACGCGCTCCACGCAGCCGGCGTGCCCGTCGAGATGCACATGTTCGCGAACCAGCCGCACGGCTTCGATGCCGACCCCCGGCTGGGGCGCGAATGCGCCGAGATCATGCTCTCGTTCCTGGACCGCGTGCTCGCGCGCTGACGCGGATCGCTGGAAACGCGAACAGGCCCCGGTTCCAACCGGGGCCTGTTTCATTCTCAATTGCTCCGTCCCATCGCCGCCGGGCGGCGGCCGATAGTCGAGCGACCCGAATGTTCCGGCCATTCCCCCTCGCGCCGCCCCTCTTGGGGCGATCCGGACCGCCCGCATCGCATCGGGCTTTGGCAATTCGCGTCCGGCGTAGATGGAGGAGGTTGGGATCGTGGCCTTCGGGTGGTCGGTGTCCGGCCCGCTTTCGCGGACCCTACCTCTGCACGATCCAAACTCCGTAGAGGCCATGAAGCTTGCTGCGCATACTTCTTTCCTCCTCGGTCAACGGGCCGGCCCTTGTGGCATTTCTCGCCGGGCCTGCGTCCCTGGACTGATTTCAACCTACACCCGCGAAATCCCTTGTCAAGTGGCGGTCCGGTGAAGTTGATGGCTCCGAAATGCAGGCGCCCGCTGCCTCGTTCTTCGGCCGTTTGACGCCGTCCCCCACGTTCTCCACAGTGCCACCGGAGGTCCCATGTCCCCTCAAGCCCGCGATGCCTTTCTCGCCGTCCCCCGCACCGCCGTCATCGCCACCGTCGATGCCCACGGCCGCCCGCACGCCGTCGCCGTCTGGTTCCGCTGGGTCGAAGGCGAGCTCCGCATCGTGACCGGCCGCGATTCCGCCAAGGCGCGCAACATCGCCCGCACCGGCCGCGCCGCCCTCTGCATCGACGAACGCGACGGCCGCGTGACCTCCCTCACCGCGGAAGGGCCCGTCACCATCTCGCCGCTCACCCCGGACGAGCGGTTCGCTCTCTGGGCCCGCTACCGCGGCGAAGACGTCGCCCGACAGACGGTCACCGGCGGCGGCCACGAAGGCATGGTCCTCCTCACCCTTCGCCCCGAGCGGTGGTACTGAGGCCGCTGTCGCACATCGTTCGCCGAGGCCAGGACATCACCCGCCCTGTCGACACAGCCAGTCCCTGCAAGGAGGAGACCATGGAGCCTCGCATCAACTACCTCAGCCTCACTCCCGGCATCCCGAAGGCACTGCGCGGTGTCGGCGCCTACGTCGCCGCCGAGGGCGGGCTCGAACGCGGCCTCATCGAGCTGGTGAACCTGCGCGTCTCGCAGATCAACCACTGCGCCTTCTGCGTCGATATGCACGTGAAGGAGGCGCGCGCCCTCGGCGAATCCGACCATCGCCTCCACCTCGTCGCCGTCTGGGCTGATGTCGATGTCTTCACCGACCGCGAGCGCGCCGCCTTCCTCTGGGCCGAAGCGGTCACGGTCCTGACCGAAGGCTTCGTTCCCGACGACGTCTACAACGCCGCCGCCGAGGAGTTCACCCCGGCTGAACTGGCGCACCTCACGCTCGCCGTGTGCGTCATCAACAGCTGGAACCGCCTGAACGTGTCCATGCGCATCCCGGGCGGGCACTACCAGCCGCGTCCGCGCTAGAGGCCCGCACCCCGGGTTCGCCCGCGCCGCTTTCGCGTTAACACCGCCACCCGCTACCGTGCCGCGATGCGCACGGTCTACGTCGTCCCCCACTGCCACTGGGACCGCGAGTGGTACCAGCCCTTCGAACTCTTCCGCTGGCGCCT
>JAYRRO010000065.1:0-3444 GCA_041910095.1 Dehalococcoidia bacterium | reverse complement strand
TGGCGGTGGCAAGCCGTTCGCAGCGTTCAAGCAGCCGTTTGCGCACGCTCATGAGGTCCGGGTCTTTGGCGAAGGCGAGGGCACGGCCCGGGCGCCCGCGGCTGGCGGCGGCGGCCTCGGCCGCGAGCGCCGGCGCGATTCCGCGTTCGATGAGCCCGGCCTCGATCTCGGCGCGCGCCACCGTGTGGACATCGATGCGGCGGCAGCGGCTGAGGATGGTCTCGATGATCGCCTCGGGCGCCGCCGAGATGAGCGCGAACACGGTGTGCCCGGGCGGCTCCTCCAGCGTCTTGAGGATGGTGTGCGCCGAGTCTCGCCCGAACCGCTCGGCCGGGTCGACCAGGATCATGCGCGTGCGCGCCTCGAAGGGGTAGCGCGAGACGAGGTCGATGACGCCGCGCACCTGGCAGATGCGGATATCGCGCGAGAGCGGATGGCGTTCGTGCGTGGCCTCGCCCGGGCGCGGGCGGCAGAGGGTGTCGCCCGGCGCGAGCGTGATGATGTCCGGGTGCGTGCCTTCGTTGATGTGGCGGCAGGGGCGGCATTCGTTGCAGGGAATGCTGGCCGCCGCCGGGGGCAGGGCATCCCCGAAGAGCGAGGCGCCGGCAGCGGGCGAGGCGCCTTCGCAGTTCAGCAGCTTCGCGTACTCCAGCGCGAGCAGGGTCCGGCCGGTGCCTTCCGGGCCGGCGAAGAGGAGCGCGTGCGGCGGGTCGGCGCTCGCCGCGAGCGCGCGCAGTTCGCGCAGGATGCCCTGGTGTCCGATGAGCCCACTCACCGGCCTATCCTACGGCGGCGCCGCCGTTGGCACGCGCCCTGCCGGGGATCGGTCTAGCGGGCGTAACGGCGGGCGGTATCGGCCAGCCGCCACGAATCCTCCAGCGCCTTCTCCTGGTCCTCGTGCCAGATGCGGCCCCAGATGCGCCCCAGGAAGGTCGGGCCGGTCTCGACATGTGGGCGGCTGCTCGCGAAGGCGTGCTCGGTCATGCGTGCGTTGGCGACGGAGATGAAGTCATCGAACATGCGGAACTCCTCGTGGGCGGTCATGGCACCGGCCCCACGGGGAGATGGTCGTCCCGTCCGGGTTGCTCGCGCGGGAGCAAACGGGTGAGAAAAGAGAAAAGAGAAAGGGGAAAGTGGGAAGGGGCTCGAGGTTCGAGGCCCGAGGGGGGCCACCCGGGGGAGGCCTTCACCCCGCGCGGGGTTGCCCCCCTGGGAACCGGGAACTCATCGTCCCATTTCTCCTTTCTCATCTCTCTTTTCTCTGCCCATTCCCGCTATAGTGCGCGCCTATCTCCCGCCCCGGGGCACGCGAGATGGTACGCGCCCTCAAGTACCTCGCCGCCATTGCCATCGGGTGTGTGGCTCTCCTCACCGGGGTGCCGCGCGCCGAGGCCGCCTTCCCACAGCGAGCGTGGTCGCTCCCCGAGGCCTGTAACTCGCCCGGCGGGCCCCAGGGCGTCACGGCGACGCTCTTCCCGGACAACAGCGGCCCCGGCGCCTACGTGAACGGCAACTACATCGCCTTCGTCTGCAACTACGGCTTCCAGCGCGGCGCCACGAGCGCGGGCGTGGCCGTGTCCGTCGATTACTGCGGCGGCACCGCGCTCGCGCCGCGCCGGGAAACCGGCAGCTACAACACCCTCGCCGGCCAGTTCACCGTTCGCTCGCAGCGCTGGATTACCGTGGGCGGCGCCCTCGCCGTCATCGTCCTCTATACCAACGCCGGCCCGGGCGGCGACCACTTCACCACGCAGGAGATGGTCACGGGCACGACCAACCTGGTGGAGCTCAACCGGCCCGGCGGCGCCGTGCCCTGCCCGGGCGGCGGCACGACCCAGCCACCCGGTGGCGGCGGCGGCGGCAGCGGCGGATGGGCGGTCACCCTCGCCGCCGACCGCACCACCCTCATCGCCGGAAACGACTTCCAGCTCACCGCCACCGCCAACAAGAACCCCTCCGGCACCGGCTACCGCGTCTATATCGTCAACCAGACCGAGAACACCGCCGTCTTCTGCGCGACCGCGACCACCTGCCTCCACAAGGATTTCCTGAACGACCCGGGTTCCAGGACCTACGTCGCGATGATCGCGAACGCGAGCGGGCAGGACGTGCAGGCGACCTCGGCGCCCATCACTGTCACCTGGAGCGCGTGGAGCGGCAGCGTCACCCTCACCACGCCCGACACCTCCGTCCCCGCGGGCACCTCCGTCACGATGACGGCGACGGCTTCGCCCACGATCAATGGTAGCGTGTACGTCATCCGCATCGAACGCCAGGACGGCAACGGAAAGACCTGCTTCGAATCCCCCTGCAGCGCTAACGACTTCTACGACGCCGGCGTCACCTACACCTACGTCGCGAAGGTCTACAAGAACGACGGCACCGCCCTGCGCGCGACCTCCGCGCCACTCGTCATCACCTGGGAGGCGACGCAGGAGTGGGAGGGCCGCGTGAGCCTGCGCGCGAACGGCAATGTCACGAACGTCGCCGTCGGCCGCGCCGTCACCCTTCGCGCCTACGTCTCCCCAGGGCTCGAAGGCAGCAACTACATCGTCCAGATCGCCGAGCTCGTGGGCGCGAACGGCCAGCTCCAGTCCTGCACCGACCCGGATGCCGACCGCTGCGTCCTCGGCGTCACCTCCGACCGCACGGAAACGCGACGCTACGAGGCGCGTGTCGTCCGCCGCGATGGCACGGGCGGCGTGAAGGCCGCGAGCGAAGTCCTCGAGATCAGCTGGGGGCCGGGCGGTTCGCTCACCCCCTGCGAGAACTACTGGATCGTTCGCAAGCCCACCGGCAGCGTCACGGTGCTCATCGGCGGCACCATCCGGCGGCCCGTCGCCGCGGGCGACCGCATCTGCCCGGACGACGTCGTCGAGACGCCCGACAACGGCTCCGTCGAGGCGGAGTTCTCCGAGCGGGGCTACTGGAACCCGAACTTCGGCAACGCCTACACCACTCGCATCGGCCCGAAGTCCCAGGTCTCGATCTGGTTCGGCGAGGAGAACGTCTTCGTGACCCACGTGGACCTGAAAGCGGGCGACGCCGAGTTCACCATCCACGGCGCGCCGCCCTCGGACTTCAGCATCAAGTCGCCGACCGCCGTGGCGAGTGTGCGCGGCACGGTCGTCTCGATGGCCTACGACCCCGTCACCCGCCGCACCACCGTGCGCTCGCTGGAGAACGACGTCGAGGTGACGCCCACGAACCCCGCGCTCGGCTCGACGATCCTGCACGGGGGCGAACAGATCACGCTCGACGCGACGACGAAAAGCGCGGTCACACGCATCGCCGCCGGGTTCACGAACCGCCTGCGCCTCCCCGGCATCGCGGGGGATCGGTGAGTTCCCGGTTCCAGGTTCCCGGTTCCCAGGGGTTCACCCCGGAGGGGCCTGCTCGCGGCGGGGCTGAGCTCAGGACTCAGGAGCCAGCACCCCCGGAACT
>JAYRRO010000064.1:0-16077 GCA_041910095.1 Dehalococcoidia bacterium | reverse complement strand
GGGCCGCCCTTGCCGGCGCCGGCCATGAACCCGGCGCCCGCCTCGCCGGCGCGGGTGCGCATTTCGGCCGCGCGCTCGGCGGTGATGGTGCCGTTCGCCACCAGCTCATCGATGGTCGCGAGGTTCGCCTTCTGCACCGCCGCGTTCAGGGCATCGACGCTGATGCCGAGGTTGCCCGCGAGCTTCGTCATGTAGGCGTTGAGTTCGGCGGCGCGCTCGGCCGCGTGGTCGGTGGTCGCGGGCGCCGTCTGGGTCGAAGGCGTCTGGGTGCTCGTCGCGCTCTGGGCCTGCACAAGCGTGCCGCCGAAGATGCCGATTGCGCTGAACGCGGCGCCGCCGGCGAGGGTGATGGCCTGGATCTTGTTCATCGTGTGGGTCCTTCCTGTCGTGGTGGGGACATCCCCGTGGTTCCGGTGATTCGTCGAGCCCGGGTTCCCTTCGCGTTCCCCCTTGCTCTGATTGCAGAATGCCGCCGCAAGGTGAACGCCCTCGGAGAGCAAGCTGAGAGGTCGATGAGAATTGGTATGCAGGGTCAACGGCCCGTCGGCCACGCCGCCAACTGCTCCACGCGGCGTCGGGGAACACGAAAGAGGGGACGGCATCGCCGTCCCCTCAGTGACAGACCAAGGCAGTTAGACTGGCAACGCCACCGAGAACACCGCTCCGTGCGGCACATTCGGCCGCGTTGCCACGCTCCCGGCGTGCGCTTCAACGATGGCTTTGACGATCGCCAGCCCGAGCCCCGTGCCGCCGCCCTTGCTCCGAACCCGGCCCTTGTCCACCCGGTAGAAGGGCTCGAAGACGTGCTGGGCATCCTCCGGCGTGAGGCCCGGACCCAGGTCCGCGACTTCCAGCACCGCGCGCATCCCCTCGTCCCGCACCGACACCGTGACCGGTGCATCCGGCGGCGTGTGATGGATGGCGTTCGTCACCAGGTTCGCGATGACCTGCCGAAGACGCGCTTCATCGCCGTTCACGTACACCGGTTCCGGCGCCACCAGGTCCACCGTACGGCCCGGCGCCACCACGCGCGCGTCGTCCACCGCATCCTGGGCGAGTTGAGCGATGTCTACCGGCGCGCGGTCGAGGGGCCTGCCCTGGTTGAGCCGCGCGAGCAGCAACAGCTCCTCGACGAGCACGCTCATCCGCGCCGACTCCTCATCCACGCGGCGCATGACCTTCGCGAGGTCCTCCGGGCGCTGGTCGGCGCCGCGCCGGAAGAGTTCGGCATACCCGCGTATCGAGGTGAGCGGCGTGCGAAGCTCATGCGAGGCGTCGGCGACGAAGCGGCGCAGCTGCTCTTCCGATGCCTTCTGCTCCGCGAACGCCTCCTCGAGGCTGCCCAGCATCTGGTTGAGCGCGGTACCGAGGCGCCCGACCTCCGTACGGTTGTCGGTGTGCTCGACCCGCCTGGTGAGGTTCCCCGCGGCGATTTCGCCGGCAGTCACGGCCATCGCGTCGAGCGGCCGTAACCCCAGCCGCACCAGCCAGAACGCGATCGCCGCGACCACCAGCACGACCGCCGCCGACACCGCAATCGACGTGGTGCGGAGGTCGTTCATCGTCTGGTCCGTGCTTGTCATCGGGATCGCGATGACGAGCACGCGGTCATCGTCCAGCGCCTGGGCCATCACCCGGTACCTGAAGGAACCATCGGTGGCATCGACCGAGAGGAAGCTCGCGCCCGTGGTGTCGACCTTTCCGGGCAGCTCCGGCGGCGCGTACGAGGTACCGAATCCGAGCACGAGGCTCGATGCCGTGCCGTCGGCGTTGCGGATCTCGCCGTACGTACCCGGCGGGAACGAGGTCGGCGGAACCCCGCGGTCGCGCCGGTCCTCCCGCGAAGGGTAGGGGTAGGTGCCGTCCGCGTTCGGCGTCGTCGATCGCTGCCGGTCGATCTCGTGCGAGATGGGCGCGGCGGCCTGCACCAGCTGGTCGTCGATCCGGTCGACCAGGTAGCCGCGAACCACGAGGAACGTCGTCACATTCGCGCCCGCCAGCCCGGCGAGCACCACCACCACCAGCCCAACGATGAGGCGCGCGCGCAGTGACACGGCCTAGCTCCTCGGCAACCGCAGCGAATAGCCGAAGCCCCGCACCGTTTGCAGCAGTGCGGGCCGTTCGATGTCGATCTTCTTGCGAAGATAGCTGATGTACGTCTCGACGATGTTGGTGTCGCCGTCGAAGTCATAGTTCCAGACGTGGTCGACAATCTGGTCCTTCGAAAGCACGCGGTTGGCGTTTTCGAGCAGGTAGCGCAGCAGCTTGAACTCCGTCGGCGTGAGTTCGATGCCCCGGCCGCCGCGGTGGACTTCCATGCTGTCCAGGTTCATCTCAAGGTCGCCCACGGCGAGCCGGTTGGGGGCTTCCTGCGGCGCCGAGCGGCGCAGCGCCACCCGCACCCGCGCCACCAGCTCGGCCAGGCTGAACGGCTTGCAGATGTAGTCATCGCCCCCGAGCGTGAGGCCGCGCACGCGATCCTCCGGCGCATCGGCGGCCGTGAGGAACAGCACGGGGACGCGTTCGTCGTCCGCCCTCAGCCGCCGCAGGACATCGAAGCCATCGATATCGCCGAGCATCACATCGAGGATGAGGACGTCCGGACGGAACGTCTTCACCGCGCCGAGGGCTTCGCGGCCGCTCGCCGCCGTCTCCACGGAGAAGCCCTCGTAACGGAGCGTGGTCGCGACCAGGTCGGTGATCGCTTCCTCGTCGTCCACCACGAGAATGCGGATGGAGCTTTCCGGCTGCTGGCCGTTCGAAGTGCGCGCCATGTCCATCGTCCCGTTGTTGTCTGTCGCGATCATATCCCTGCTCCTGTGAGATTGCTGTGAACGGTGGCCGGCCTCGCCGGAAAGGCGGCGCCGGCCTCGCCGGCGCCGCCAACAGGGCAGCGGATCAGGCTGCCCTGGAGATTGACCCCCGTTCGCCGGCCGGTGCGCCCCGGGACGCTTTCGCCGCCGGCCGCGCCAGCAGGCGAAGCATGAGCAGACCGCTAACGAGCGCCGCCGAGCCGATGTAGAGCACCTGCACGGGCGCCAGCGCCGTGTCGGTGCCGGCGGCCAGGCCGTGCACCAGCGACGCCGCCCAGGCCAGGAACGAGACATAGTGCAGCCGCCGCCAGGCCCCGTACCCGATCTGCTTCCGCACGCGCACGCTCGCCGTCACCAGCGCCGTCGCCCATCCCCCGATCACGCCGAGGCCGGTCCAGAACGGGTTGGAGGGGCTCACGAAGGGGACGAGCAGGCTGAGCAGCGTGTAGTGGAAGAACCCGTCGAACAGGAGCGCCCCGCCGTGGAGCGCCAGGAACACGATCGAGAGGACGCTCAGGAACGCGTGCAGGTCGGCGGCCACGCGCGCTGGGATCACATGCTTCGCGGTTCGCGTGCTCAGCAGCAGCCCCAGCACGACGCTCGCTGAAAGTAGCCCATAGGCGATGAGACCCGACGCCCGGCTCAGCAGCCAGGCCTGTTCACCGAAGTCCGCTCCCTGCATCGCCAGCCCGCCCGCGAACGCCGTGATGCCCGCCGAAAGCCAGAGGAATGCCGTATTCGTCGTCATCTCAGGACCCCCGCGAGGTGCGCGCGGCGGGGGTCGCGGCCACGGGCGTCTGCTTCGTCGCCGTGGCGGTGGCCGTCACCGCCGCCGCGGCAGCCGGTGAGGTCGTGCTCGTGCCGGTCGAAGTCGTCGTGGTCGTCGTGGCCGCGAGGGGCGCGGCGGCGCTGGTGCCGCTGGTGCCGCTCGTGCCGCCGGTCTGGTTCAGATAGCCCCAGGTGCCGGCGAAGCCGGCGAGCACGAAGCCCGCGGTGATCGTCCGGATCAGGTTCCCTGTCATCGTCGTCTCCTTCGGCCACACCGCTCGCAGCCTTCAGCCGACACGATGCCCCGGGAGCCTTGGCCCCGCCCCGGGCCGCGCTGGGAGTTTCCTGAGAAATGCCGCTCGCCGCCGGGCGGGCTATCATCCCTTCGCAATACGCCTCAGGAGAAACCACGTGAAGCTCGAGGACATCCGCACGATTGGCGTGCTTGGCGGCGGGGTGATGGGCGGCGGCATCGCCCAGGTCTGCGCCCTTGCCGGCTACGACGTCGTCATTCGCGACATCAACAACGACGCCATCGATGCCACGAAGCAGGCCGTTTTCGATGGCAAGTGGGGCATCAAGCGCGCCGTCGAACGTGGCAAGGTCAACTTCGATGACGCGGTGGCCGCGATGGCCCGGGTCAGCTTTACGCTCGACCTCGCCGGCCTTGCGAACTGCGACTTCATCTTCGAAGCCGTGCCGGAGAAGCTCGAGCTGAAGCAGGCTGTCTTCAAGGAACTCGACGCCGTCGCGAAACCCGGAGCCATCTTCGGGAGCAACACCTCCGGGTTCGTCATCCAGGACCTCGCCCGGGATGTCTCGGAGGCGCGCAAGCCCCTCTTCATCGGCATGCACTTTTCGAACCCCGTGCCCACCATGCGCATGCTCGAGGTGATCTACACGCCGCAGAACACACAGGACGTGATCGATGCCTCCGTCGCGCTCGGCGAGCGCATCGGCAAGGCCGTCTCGCTCGTGAAGGACACGCCCGAGACCTACGGTTTCCTGCTGAACCGCATCTTCGGGGCCGCCCGCCGCGAAGCCGTGCTCATCGTCGAGCAGGGCATCGCCACCCGCGAGGATGTCGACAAGGCCATGATCACGGGCCGTAACTGGCCGGCCGGCTTCTTTGGCAGCCGCGGCGGCATCGGCAAGGAGTGGTAGAACCGCAGGCCGGCGGCCATGCGCACCCTCACGGCGAGGGCATGGCCCCCGGGCAGACGGTCAGCACCCATGACCCCCGTCATCCGGAAGGCCGTTCCTGCTGACCTGGTGGCGCTGCTCGAGCTCTACCGGCAGCTGGATGGCGTGCCGGAGGCCACGCCCGCCGCTGAGGCAGAGGAGGCCTACGCGGCACTCCTCGCCATGCCCTCCGCCACCGTGCTCGTCGCGGAGCATGAGAGCCGCATCGCGGGCACGATCACGATGGTGGTCGTGCCCAACCTCACGCACCGGGCACAGCCCTGGGCCCAGTTCGAGAACATGGTCGTCGATGCGGGCGTTCGCGGCGCCGGCATCGGTCACGCGCTCATGCGCGACGCCCTGCGGCGCGCGCGCGAGGCTGGCTGCTATAAGGTGCAGCTCCAATCCCGCAACGAACGCATCGATGCCCACCGCTTCTACGAGCGTGAGGGCTTTCGCGTCACTTCGGCGGGCTTCCGGCTCTACTTCGACGGCTGATTCGGCCCGCCCGATGTGGGCACGCCGGGCCGGCGGCGGCATGATGGACCCACCACACGCCGGAGCCGCCCGATGCCGACCGTCGAAGCCGTCAGCGTGAGCCCGCGCCATTCATTCTCGAAAGCCAGCTCGCCTGCCATCACGCTCGTCGAGGGCTTCGGCGTCGCCGGCGATGCCCACGGCGGGACGACGGTGAAGCACCGCTCGCGCGTCGCCCGCGATCCCTCCCAGCCCAACCTCCGCCAGGTCCACCTTATCCACGCCGAGCTTCACGAGGAGCTTGCGTCGCGGGGGTTCAGCATCGCGGCCGGGGCCATGGGAGAAAACATCACCACCCGCGGGCTCGATCTCCTTGCGCTGCCCGTGGGCACCCGGCTCGCGATCGGACCGGACGCCATCGTCGAGGTCACCGGGCTGCGAAACCCGTGCGCCCAGCTCGATGCGTTTCAGCCCGGTCTCATGGCCGCCTGCCTCGACCGGGACCCCGACGGCAAGCTCGTGCGCAAGGCGGGCGTCATGGGCATTGTGGTCGCCGGGGGCGTCGTCGCCCCCGGCGCGGTAATCCGGGTCGTGCTCCCGCCGGAGCCGCATCGCCGCCTCGAGCCAGTCTGAGCCCGAGGCAGCGGGACGTTACTCGCCCTTCACGGCTCCTTCGATGATGTTCTGCACCACCGCCGGGTCGGCGAGGGTGGTCACATCGCCGACGTTCTCGGGTTCGCCCTCGGCGATCTTGCGCAGGATGCGACGCATGATCTTCCCCGAGCGCGTCTTCGGGAGGCCCTCGACGAACTGGATGCGGTCCGGCGTCGCGATCGGGCTGATGTCGCGCCGCACGGCGTCCTTCAACTCCTTCTCCAGCGCCGGCGAACCGGTCACGCCGGCCTTCAGCAATACGTATGCGTAGATGCCGGTGCCCTTGAGGTCGTGGGGGAAGCCGACCACCGCCGCCTCTGCGCACGCCTCGTGGCCGACGAGCGCGCCCTCGATCTCGGCCGTGCCCAGCCGGTGGCCCGCGACGTTCAGCACGTCATCGACGCGCCCCGTGATCCAGTAGTAGCCGTCCTGGTCGCGGTGGCAGCCATCGCCGGTGAAGTAGCGGCCCGGGTAGGTCGAAAGGTACGTCTGCACGAACCGCTCGTGGTCGCCGTAGACCGTGCGCATCATGCCCGGCCAGGATTGGTCGACGCAGAGCCGCCCGGTGACATCGTTGCCGATGAGCTCTTCGCCCGCCTCATCGACGACGCTGGGCTTCACGCCGAAGAACGGCAGCGACCCGGACCCCGGCTTCATGTCCGTCGCCCCGGCGAGGCCGGTGATCATGTGGCCGCCCGTCTCCGTCTGCCAGTAGGTATCGACCACCGAACAGCGCTCCTCCCCGACGACGCGGTAGTACCAGCGCCAGGCCTCGGGGTTGATAGGCTCGCCCACGGATCCGAGCACGCGCAGCGACGTGCGGCGATGGCGCTTCACCGGCTCATCGCCCTCCCGCGCGATGGCGCGGATCGCTGTGGGGGCCGTGTAGAACACGGTGATGCCCAGCCGGTCGACCATGTCCCAGTAGCGGCCCGCGTCCGGGTAGGTCGGCACACTCTCGAAGAGCACGCTCGTTGCCCCGTTCGACAGCGGCCCGTAGACGATGTAGCTGTGGCCCGTGATCCAGCCGATGTCGGCCGCGCAGCAGAAGATGTCGTCGTCGCGAAGGTCGAACGTGTACTTGTGTGTCACCGTGGTGTAGAGCAGGTAGCCCGCCTGCGTGTGCAGGACGCCTTTCGGCTTCCCGGTCGAACCGGACGTATAGAGGATGAACAGGGGGTCTTCGGAGTCCATCACCTCGGGCTCCGCCGTCGCCGCCTGCCCGGGGATGACGTCGTGCCACCACTCGTCACGCCCGGCCGCCATGCTCACCGGCGTCCCCGTGTGGCGGAATACGAGGCAGAACTCGATGGAATGGCCCGGCGCGGAGAGCGCATCGTCCACGTTGGCCTTGAGCGCCACCGGCCGGCCGCCGCGGCGGCCTTCGTCCTGCGTGATGATCGCCTTACAGGTCGAGTCATCGACGCGGTCGCGAATGGAGCGCGGGCTGAAGCCGCCGAAGATGACCGAATGCACGGCGCCGATGCGTGCGCAGGCGAGCATCGCGACCGCGAGCTCCGGCACCATGCCCATGTAGATGGCGACACGGTCGCCCTTGCCGATGCCCTTCGCGCGCAGGTAGTTCGCCAGGCGGCAGACCTCGGCGTGCATCTCCCGGTACGTCATCGAACGGTTGGTGCCGGGCTCATCGCCTTCGAGCAGCATGGCCACCCGGTCGCCGCGTGTGGCCAGGTGCCGGTCCAGGCAGTTCACCGAGACATTGAGCTTGCCGCCGAGGAACCATTTGATCTCGCCCGCCGGGAGGTTCTCCTCGCGGACCTTTCCGAAGGGTGCCATCCACGCAAGGTGACGGTTCGCCATGTCCGTCCAGAAGCCGTCGGGGTCGGCGATGCTGCGGTCGTACAGGGCCTGGTACTCGGCGAGGCTGCCCACGAGCGCCCCTTCCCGCACCCGCGCCGGCGGCGCGTACCGCTCATGGACCGGCAGCCCAATCTCCTTCGTCTCAGCCATCGTCGCCTCCCGTCAATCGATCTGGCGCCGATTCTACCCGGGGCGATGGTTGTTGGCCTTGCGCGCGATTTGGCGCCGGCCTAGATGACCGTTGGCGGGTTGTATTCGCCGAAGACCTCGCGCATCGCGCCGCAGATTTCACCGAGCGTCGCGTACGCGCGCACCGCGTCGAGGATGGGCACCATCAGGTTCTGCGTGCCGGCGCAGGCGGCCTTCAGGTTCCCCAGCGATGCCGCGACGGCCGCCGCATCGCGCTCCTGGCGGTGGTGCGCGAGCCGCGACAGCTGGTGGTCCACGAGCCGCCGGTCGACGGAGAAGATGGAGGGCCGCTGCTCGCCGCCGTCCAGGTAGTCGTTGACCCCGACGATGATCTCGCGCTTCTCATCGACGGCGCGCTGGTAATCCCAGCTCGCCTCGGCGATCTGCGCCTGGATCCAGCCCTTCTCGATCGCGGCGATGCTCCCGCCCTGCTCCTCGATCTGCTTCATGTAGCCGCGCGCCTTCGCTTCGAGCTCGTTCGTCAGGTATTCGACGAAGTAGCTCCCCGCGAGCGGGTCCACGGTATCGGTGACGCCCGTCTCGTGCGCGATGATCTGCTGGGTGCGAAGCGCCATGCGCTGGGCCTCGTCCGTGGGCAGCGCCAGCGCTTCGTCGAAGCAGCTCAGCGCGATGCTCTGGACGCCGCCGAGCACCGCCGCCAGCGTCTGGATCGCCGCCCGCACGATGTTGTTCTCCGGCTGCTGCGCCACGAGCGTGCTGCCGCCCGTCTGCGTGTGCGTGCGGAACATCATCGAGCGCGGGTCCTTCGCGCCGTACTTCTCCTTCAGCATCGTCGCCCACAGCCGCCGCAGCGCCCGGTACTTCGCGATCTCCTCGAAGAAGTCGTTGTGCGTGTTGAAGATCCAGCTGATGCGGCCGGCGAACTCGTCGATATCGAGCCCCTTGGCGAGCGCCGCGTCGATATAGGCGCAGGCGTTGGCGAAGGTGAAGCCGATCTCCTGCGCCGCTGTCGAGCCCGCGTCGCGCATGTGGTAGCCGCTGATGGAGATGGTGTTCCACTGCGGCACATGCTTCGCGCAGTACTCCATGATGTCGGCGGCGAGGCGCACGCTCGGGCCCGGTGGAAAGATGTAGGTCCCCCGCGCCACGTACTCCTTGAGCACGTCGTTCTGGGTCGTGCCGTTCAGCTTCTCCGAGGGCACGCCCTGCTTCTCGCCGGTGGCGATGTACATCGCGAGCATCACGGCGGCAGGCGCGTTGATGGTCATGGAGGTCGAAACCTTGTCCAGCGGGATACCCGCGAACAGCGTCTCCATGTCGTAGAGCGAGTCGATGGCGACGCCCACCTGCCCGACTTCGGCGATGGCCATCGGGTCATCCGAGTCGTAGCCGAGCTGGCTGGGGAGGTCGAACGCCACGGAGAGGCCGGTTTGGCCCTGGCTCAGGAGGTACTGGAACTTCTGGTTCGATTCCTCGGCGGTGCCGAAGCCCGCGTACTGGCGCATCGTCCACGGCCGGCCGCGATACATCGTCGCCTGCACGCCGCGCGTGAAGGGGTACTCCCCCGGGAAGCCCAGGTCGCGTTCGTAATCGAGCCCCGCGACATCGAGCGGGGTGTAGAGCCGCTGCACCGGGAACGAGCTGGTTTCGAAGGCTCCGCGCTCCGGCGAACGGGCGAGCATCTTCGCGAGCGGCCCTTCCTCCCACGCATGCACACTGCGCGAAAGCGTGGCCAGCGCCTCCTCCGAAAAGAGCGTGGGCTGCGAAGCGATCTTGTCCATGGGTCCCCTCCGGTGCGTGGGCCCAGTGTACCAAAGGGTTTCACCGCGGGCCGTGGGGGGCGGGCGCCTACGGCGACGCCATCGCGGCCCCTACCGCCAGCCGCGCTTCGCCGTCGGCAGGCGGCACGAACCAGCCCGACGGGTACAGGGACCCTCGCCGGAGTCGTCGATAACGCGGCGAAGCGCCTCGCATGCCGCGTCAGGGTCCAGGATCACGCGATAGACGCGGAGGAGGCGGACTACCAGGTCGTTAGGGTGTTCAATCGAGCCACCGGCCGACCGCTCACTTGCCCTTTTTCTTCGCCTGCGGCCGCGGCTCCACCGCCACCGGTTCTTCGGGCATGGGGTTGATTCGCGGCGGCGCCGGGGCGTTGAGCACGAACCCGAGCTGGCGGCGGTCGTCGCTCCCGGGGTGAATCTCGACGCGGTAGATCGTCGTGTAGGGAACGAACGCCTGCACGGCGTGCGTGTGGTCCGGCTGCGTCGTATGCAGCGCCACCCACTGGTCGGTGACGCCGCTGATGCCGTTCACGTAGTGCCGCGCGCCGTCGACCGTCATCACCTCGACCAGAGGCGCCGCGCACTCCACCTGGTGGCAGAAGTTCGCAACCATCTGCGGCAGCAGCTGTTCGAAGAACGCGCGGTCGAACGGCAGCCCCGTCTGGCTCTGGGGCACGGGCGCGGGCGCGGGCGCGGCGACGACGCCGGGAGGCAGGTAAAGGACGCGCTGGGTGGTGGGCTGGGTCATATGCGAAGTGTACGGGAACGGGTGCCCGGGTGGCCGGCGGCCGCGTTCGGGCTACCATGGTTTGCATGCTCGATCCCGGCCGTCCCCGCGCCGGTGGGAGGTTCGCCATGGTTGCATCCGTCGATAGCCTGCTCGCGCGCGTTTCCAAGCCGGCCCGGTACGCCGGCGGCGAGTGGAACAGTGTCACGAAGGACTGGGGTTCGAACCCCGTGCGCTTCGCCCTCGCCTACCCGGATGCCTACGATATCGGCATGTCCAACATGGGCCTGGGCATCCTCTACGACATCCTCAACCGCCGCGACGGCATCCTCGCCGAGCGCGTCTATGCGCCCTGGGAGGACATGGAAGCGGAGATGCGCCGCGAAGGCGTGCCGCTCTGGGGGCTGGAAAACCGCCGCCCGCTACGCGAGTTCGACGTCGTTGGCTTCACCCTCCAGTACGAACTCACCTACAGCAACGTCGTCAACATGCTCGACCTTGGCGGCATCCCCATTCGCGCGCGCGACCGCGGCGATGAACACCCGCTCGTCATCGCCGGGGGAAGCGGCGCCTTCAACCCCGAGCCGCTCTCGGCGTTCATCGATGCCTTCGTGCTCGGCGAGGGCGAGGACGCCGTCGTCGAACTCGCCGAACGCGTGGCCTCCTGGAAGCGCGAGCGGACGCCTCGCGGCGAGCGGCTGCGCGACCTGCTCTCCATGCCCGGCGTCTACGTCCCCTCATTCTATGAAGCACGCTACGACGACGCCGGCCACTTCGCCGGGCTGGAGCCGCTGGTCCCCGGCGCCCCGCCGCTCATCGGGAGGCGCATCGTGGAGACGCTCCCGCCGCCGTTGCTGAGGCCCATCGTGCCCTTCCTGCAGACGGTCCACGACCGTGCCGCGGTGGAGATCCAGCGCGGGTGCACGCAGGGCTGCCGTTTCTGCCAGGCCGGCATGATCTACCGCCCCACGCGCGAACGCACGCCCGAGCAGGTCGTCGCGGCCACGCGCGCGCTGCTCGAGAACACCGGCTACGACGAACTCTCCCTGCTCTCGCTCAGCACCACCGACCACAGCCAGATCGTGCCGATGATTGACGCCCTGAACGCTGCCTTCCCCGAACTCAAGATCTCGATCCCGAGCACGCGCGTAGACAGCTTTTCGGTCGATGTCGCGAACGCCGTGGCGAAGGGCAAGAAGCACACGCTCACGCTCGCGCCCGAGGCGGGAAGCCAGCGCCTACGGAACGCCATCAACAAGCTCGTCAGCGACGCCGACCTTCTCGGCGCCGCGGAGAACGCCTTCGAACGCGGCTGGACCGGCATCAAGATGTACTTCATGGTCGGGCTGCCGACCGAGACCATGGACGACGTCGCGGGCATCGTTGAGATGGCGAAGCAGGTTAAGGCGCTCGGGCGCAAGCACGCCGGCGGCCGCGCCCGTGTGCGCGCGAGCACCAGCAACCACGTCCCGAAGGCGCACACCCCGTTCCAATGGGCCCGCCAGGAGACGGCGGCGGAGCTCGACCCCAAGCACCGTTTCCTCCGCGATGCCTGCCGCGCGGCCGGCGTGGAGTTCAGCTGGAACGACCCGCGCGACAGCGTGCTTGAGGCCGTCTTCAGCCGTGGCGATCGCCGCGTTGGCGATGTCATCGAGGCCGCCTGGCGCCGGGGCGCGCGCTTCGACGCCTGGGGCGAGTACTTCCGCGGCGAGACCTGGGATGCGGCGTTCGCGGAAGTGGGTCTCGACCCGGCATGGTTCGCCCACCGCGAGGCCGACACGCGCGAACCGCTCCCCTGGGACCACATCGATACCGGCGTGAACAAGAGCTATCTCCGTGGACAGTGGCTCAATGTGCAGTCGAACAAGACGGTGCCCGATTGCCACCATGGCTCGTGCAACGTCTGCGGAATGCAGTCCTTCGATACCCTCCGCGGCGAAGACGGCGTCGCGGACTGCGTCGTCAAGCTCGGCCGCACCATTGAGATGCGCCGGGGCGCGCGGACCTACGCCGGCGAGGCGCTCGAGCTGGTCTGACGCATCAGCCCCAGCGCGCCTCCACGGCGAGCGCGTCCCGCAGGCGTGCCAGGTACGCCGCTCGCGGGATTTCGATGCCGCCCATGCTCGCCGTGTGTGGCGTGAGGACCTGGATGTCGATGAACTGGACCCCGAGGGCGTCCGCGTGCAGCGCCATCGCCACCATCGCCGCCTTCGAACCGTCCGTGACGCGGTGGAACATCGACTCGGCGCCGAACATCGCGCCCACCGCGATCCCGTACAGCCCGCCCGCCAGCTCCCCATCGGCAGTCCATGTCTCGATGCTGTGCGCCCACCCCAGGTCGTGCAGTTCGAGGTAGCCGCGCACGAGCCGATCGGTGATCCAGGTGCCTTCGTCGTCCGGGCGGTCGGCGCAGGCGCGAATGACCTGCTCGAAGGCGGCATCGACCGTGGCGTGAAAACGGCCCTGCCGGAGGGTGCGCGCGAGCCGTCGCGAGATGTGCACTCCACCCGGCTCGAGGATCGCGCGTGGGTCCGGCGAGAACCACAGCAGTTCGGCGGACGGGTGGGGCCACGGGAAGATGCCCGTGCGGTAGGCCTCGATGACGGTTGCGGGTGCGAAGTCGCCGCCCGCAGCGATGAGCCCCTCGGCGGGGAAGTTCGCCGGGTCGGGGAAGCGGTAGCGTGATTGCGGAAGCGGCTGCGCGGGCCCCCGCGTGTGCGACTTCACCCCGATCAGCGGGCCGTTCACGCGGGCGGCGTCTCCGGTGCGCGCCGCGCGGCGATCACGAATGTGACGCTGCCGCGCGCGATCAGACGCTGACGGTCGTCGAAAACCTCGACCTCGGTGAAGATGGCCGTGCGCCCGGCCTTGATCACCCGGCCCTCGGCCACCAGTTCGCTCCCTGACGCGCCGGCGAGGTAGGTCACATGCAGGTCCGAGGTGGCGTGCGGGCGCTCGGCGATCTCGGCCGCGGTGCGCGTCGCGCGGACGGCCGTCCCGGCGGCGGAATCGATCAGCCCCGAGATCACGCCGCCGTGGACGACATCGTTGTAGTTGAAGTGGTTGTCGGTCAGCGAGATGCGCGCGCGGCACCGACCCGGGGACACGTCGACGAACTCGATCCCGAGGTGCCCCCAGTAGCGGCCCGTGTAGACCTCGCGCAGCCAGCGAAGCATGTCGTCGGGGGATTCGGCCACTGGCGTACGTTGGGGGATGCGCGCGCGATGGCGCAAGCGGCGGTTACTGTTTGAGTGCCTCGCCCAGCTTCGCGGCCCCGCCCTTGCTCGCCTTCGGCACCTCGAGGTTCAGCACCGTGCCGTCCGCGAGCGTGATATCGAGCGCGGCTGTCATCACACCGCCGCCGAGGTCGAAGCCGGTGACATCGGCGCGATCGAACTCGGCCAGCAGGTCGCCGGCGGAGTTCTTGATGAGCCCGCGCTTCATCTTGAGGAAGCCGAGCTTCGTTTCGCCAAGCGCCATCACCATGTAGCCCTGCAGCGCGCCCGGGTCGCTCTTGCGCGACATCACTCGCTCCGTGGCGATGGCCCCGGACACGCCCGTGAGCTGGCGGGCCATGCCCGCGGCGAACATCGCTTTCCCCATGCCCTTGTGCGAAACGATGGCCGTGTGCGTGACGTTCTCCCCCATCTGCGTGGCGGCCTGGCTTTCCATTCCCATCTCCGGTTCCTCCTCTCGTGCTGGCGCCGGAGTATAGCCATGCCGCGGAACTACCCGCGTGCGGCGCTTCACAGACCCCGGTTTCGATCGCGAATTCCGCGTCTGGTACCGTCTGGTAACGATGGAGATCGATGCCGTCATCGTCGCCGCCGGCGCTTCGACCCGTTTCGGCGCGGCCGACAAGCTCACGGCCATGCTGGAGGGCGTGCCCGTGCTCGCGCGATCGGTGGCGGCGTTCGCGGCCGGGGTGGGCGTCGGGCGGATTGTGGTCGTGGCGCATCCTGACCGCCTCGCGGAGCTCCGTGGGCTCGTCGAGGGTGCCGTCGCCGGCCGCCCGCTGACGGTGGTCGCCGGGGGTGCGCGGCGCCGCGACAGCGTCGAAGCCGGCCTGCGAGCCTGCTCCACGCGCTACGTCGCGATCCACGATGGTGCGCGCCCGCTCGTGACGCCCGCGCTGGTGGAGCGGTGCCTTGCAGCCGCACCCGGAGCCCCGGGGGCCATCGCCGCCATCCCGGTGACCGATACCATCAAGGAAGTGCGCGGCGGCGTCATCACCGGCCACCCGGACCGTTCGCTTCTCCGGGCGGCGCAGACCCCGCAGGTGGTGCTCCGGCAGGCGTGGCTCGATGCGGCCGCGGCCTCGGATGGCGACGAAACCGACGACGCCGCCATGCTCGCGCGGCTCGGTCTCGAATGCCGCGTGGTCGAGGGCGATGTCGAGAACCTGAAAATCACGCGCCCGGCGGATCTCGCCATAGCGGCTGCGTTCCTGCGGGGGAGGGCACGGGCATGATGCGCATCGGGCAGGGCGAAGACCTTCACCGGGTGGACGACGGCCGCAGCCTTGTCCTCGGCGGCGTCATCATCGAGGAGGGCCCGGGGCTCGCCGGTCACAGCGACGCTGACGTGCTCCTCCACGCGATCACCGACGCGGCGCTCGGCGCCGCCGCCCTCGGCGATATCGGCAAATACTTCCCGCCGGGCGACCCGCGTTATGCCCATGCCGATAGTGCCGACTTCCTGCGCGTTGCGCTCCGGCTCGCGCGCGAGGCGGGCTGGGAGGTCGTGAACATCGATGCCACCGTGCGCACCGAGCGGCCGAAGCTGGCGCCATACATTCCGCACATGCGCGCCCGCATCGCGGAGATCGCAGGCATCGATGTCGGCCAGGTGAGCGTGAAAGCGAAGACGTCGGAGGGCCTGGACGCCGTCGGCCGCGGAGAGGCGATGGCCGCAACGGCCGCGCTGTTGCTCGAATCGGCCCGCCCTTAGGGCACCCCGGGCAAAGCCTTCCGGGCTCGCCACATTCCCGGGCCGGGGAGCCTGCCCCTGGGGGCGTTCCCCTGGGAACTGGGAACTGGGAACGGGCTACGGCGCGATGATCAGCGTGCGCACGCCCTGCACGACCAGCCGCGACTGGTAGGAACCGCCGATGAAGGGCCCGTCACAGGTGATGAACGTGGCCATCTCTTCCTTCGCGCCGAGGCGCAGCACGTCGTCCATGGGGATACCGGCCAGGCTGTAGACGGCGCTCGACGTGACCCGGTACCGCACGATGACACCGTTTTCGAGCTGCACATCCAGCGTGTCACCGGGTTCGAGAAGGCGCAGGTTCGCAAACACGCCCGGCTCACCGTTCGGCCCGATGACGTGGCCCGAGAAGACGGCATTCCCCGGCGACCCGGGCCGCGCCGTGAAGTCGTACCACGCCACTTCCGTGATCGAGTCCGGCGAAGCCATCGTCTTGTCCGGCAGGAGCCCCTTCACCGTGACGGGCGCATCGACGGCGAGCTCGCCAATGGCGACGCGCGCCGCCGGTGAATTCAGCACCACCGTCCTCGGCGTGGGCGACGGTGCCGGCGAAGGCGTGGGCGTGGGTGTCGGCGCCTGGGTCGGCGCGCGCGTGGCCGTGGCCGTTGCGGTGGCCGTCGGGGTCGGGGTGTCTGCGAGCGCCTCGGCCGGCGGCGGCGTCTCGTCCCCCGTGAGCATGAAAAACAGCGCAGCGAGCGCAACGGCCAGCGCGGCG
>JAYRRO010000063.1:0-4359 GCA_041910095.1 Dehalococcoidia bacterium | reverse complement strand
GTTCAGGCGCTGCGCCGCTCCAGGTTCGAACGGTGCTCGGGAAGATGGCGCACCGGGCTCACCGGGACGCCGCTCTGCCACTCGTCGCGCCGCTCTAGCCCCGACCGGTGCTCGAGCGTGAACCGCGCCGCCGCACCGGTGAGGCTATCGGCCAGGTTCCGCATGTGCGCCGCCGTCGCCGCGAGCTCCTGCGCTTGCGCACTCAGTTCCTCCGTCGAGGCCGAAACCTCTTCCGCCGAAGCCGACGTTTGCTCGCTCGTCGCCGAGACCTGGGCGATCGCCTCCGCGACGCGCGTCGTCCCGTTCGCCATGTCGCCGGCGCCCTGCGCGGACTGCACAGCCTGCCCCGCAATCTCATCGACCGCGCGCACGATGCGCTGCGTCCCGCTGCCGAGCTCGCCGATGTCCCCGGCGATTGCCTTCATGCGCGTCACCGATTCCTCGACCGCCGCGATGATCCCGTCCAGCGCGCTGCCGGCCTCGGCCGTCACTCCCCGGCCGGCTTCGACATCATGGACGCCCGCCGCCATCGCCTGGACAGCCTCACGCGTGCCCGCCTGCACCTTCGCGATGAGCGCGGCGATTTCCTTGGTGCTCTCGCTCGATCGCTCCGCGAGACTGCGCACGTTTTCCGCCACCACCGCGAACCCGCGGCCCTGTTCACCGGCGCGCGCCGCCTCGATAGCGGCGTTGAGCGCAAGCAGGTTCGTCTGGGCGGCGATGTCGTCGATCGTCTTCACGATGTCGCCGATCTGCTGCCCGTACTCGCCGAGCCGGTTCACGGTCTCCTGCGACCGGCCGACGGCCGCCGCGATCGCGGCCATCGAGTCGACTGCCTGGCGCACCGCGCGCTGCCCCTGCAGCGCGGCCTGCCTGCTCTCGTCCGCGGCCGTTGCCACGCCTTCCGCGGCCTGCGTCACCGCCTCCAGCTGCTGCCCGATGTGCCGCGCCTCATCCCGCGACGCCGTCGCATTCGATGCGCTGTTGTCAGCCGCCGCCGCGAGTTCCTCCGAGCCCGCCGCCACGCGCTCGACTTCCCGCGCCGAGTCCTGGCTCAGGCCGGAAAGGTTCATGGCGCTTCGCGTCACATCCGTGATTGCCGCCGCAATCTGCCCGGTTGCCGCCGCCATCTGGTCCGAAGCCTCGCCGATCCGCCCGGAGGCGTTCGCCACTTCTTCGGCGTTGTCCTTCACGTCATACACCAGGCCCGTGAGACCCAGGCGCATCGCGTTATAGCTGCCGATCGTGGCCACCAGCCGGTCGAGCATGCGGTTGACGCCCGCCGCCATCGCCCCGAGCTCGTCCCCGCCCGGGTTCTCGATCTTCGGCGTCACCGGCGTTGCGCTCACCGTCAGGTCGCCGCGCTCCACCGCGCCGATTCCGCTCTCGAGCGACACCAGGCAGTTCGTTTCGATCGACTGCAGCCGCCCGCGCACCACGGCGACGCGCTTCCCGATGGATACCGTCAGGAAGAGCCCGACCGCCATGCCGATGGCAATCGCCAGCGCCGAGCCCGCCACGACAACGCGGTTCAGTGTCGCCCCGCTGGCGCTCATCTGCCGGTCACGTTGGTTCAGCAGTTCGCGCTCGCGCGTCTCAGCCTGGCGCAGCAGCGCCTTAATGGCGTCCGCGTCGGCCTTGCCGCGCCCCGTATCGAGCGCCGCGTCGAGGTCGCTCTGCGGCTTCTTCCCGGCATCGACATCGCGCTTGAGCTGAATGTACGGGTCGAGCACCTCGGCGCGCCACGCCTTCACCTTGCCATCGATCTCGGCGTACCGCGCCGCCTGCGCGGCGTCGGCCGCACTGAGGTTCGCCAGCCGGGCCATCGCGGCCTTGTACTCCTCCCACCCGGCGGTATAGGGCTCAAGGTACGATTCCTTCCCCTGCAGCAGGAACCCCCGCTCCGAGGACTGCATCGCCAGCACCGCTTCGAACACCTGCTCGGCGAGCACGATCGCCTCGTAGCTGCCGGCGAACTGTTCCTGCGTATGTTCCGTCGCGTTGGTGGAGCGAAGGGTGATGAGCCCCTGCCCGGCGATGATGAGCAGCACCGCCCCGAATCCGCCCATGAGCTTCCAGCGAAGGCTGAGGTTGTCCAACCAGTGCATGGTTCCTCCCCGATCCAGCGGCTCGCGGCCGCACATGGTGTGAGTGTCAGCACGACCGCGGCGCTTCAAGACCAGCGAATTTCCGAAGTCCTCCCTTCGGTAAACCCCGACTTCCACCCGATCGGGACCAACTGGGGACGAACGGCCCGGAGTATGCAGGACCAACGGCCCCCTCCAACGCGTGCGCTACTTGCGCTCCACATCGGGAACGTTGATCGTCGAAACGCGGGTACGGCGCCGGGAAGCTGCCGCCGCCCGGAGGTCTCACATGGCCGTCGTCTTCCTCGTTATCGCCGCAGGCAGCGCGATGGTGCTCGGGATCGGCATCTTCGCGCTCCTCGGCAAGCTCCCCCGCAACGGCTGGGCCGGCATCCGGACGCCCTACACCATGCGCAGCGACGAAAACTGGCTGCGGACGCACCGTTTCGGCGCGCCGCTGCTCATCTTCGGCTCCGTGGCCACGCTCTCGGCCTCGATCGCATTCCTGCCCTTCGCCCTCGCAGGCAAGGTGAGCGATGGGCTTGCGGGAGCGGTCAGCCTTTCGTGCGCGGCCGTCCTCGGCGCCTCGGCCATCGCCGCCTGGCTCTACGGCGTGAACAAGGCGAAGGCCTCGGCTCCCTGACGGCACCGCCAGGCTCCCGCCACGGGGCTTACCGGCGCGGCAGCTCCGCCTGCACCCACCCGGGACCGTGGCTCCCGAGCGGCGCCGTTGGCAGGGCCCAGTGCGGCTTCGTCTCGTTCATCCATAGCGGCGGCCGGAGGTGCGTCATGTACCCGTACCCGGTCTCGTGCGATTCCAGGAACGGCGTCACATCGCCGAGCCCCGCCGCCTCATTCCGGTCCATGTCCGTCCCGAGGCGGTAGTACCACATGCTCGTCTGCGAAAGCGAGACCCGCACGCTCCACGACCCTCCCTCGGTCGCCCGCCGACGCAGCGCCACCATCGTCCCCAGGGCGGCGAAGTACCCGGTCGTGTAGTCGTTCATCGCCGCGGGCGCGAGCACAGGGCGCTCATCGCCGCCCTGCGTCACGACGACCCCGGTCGTTGATTGCGCCAACTGCTCCCAGCCTGGCCGCTCCTGCCATGGCCCTTCGTGCCCGAAGGCGTTCTCCGCGACATAAATGATGCCCGGCCGCAGCTCGGCGAGTTGCCGCACCCCGAACCCACGCCGCTCCAGCGACCGGTGCTGGAACCCCTGCGAGAACACGTCCGCGCCGCGAACCAGCTCGCGGAGCGTCTCGGACTGGGCGGTGTCGTTCAGGTCCAGGTATGCCTGCCGCTTGCCGTGGCCCGTGTCCATCTCGAAGTTCGGAATGGTCGGCAGGTTAGGCGACGCGACGTGCAGCACGTCGGCCCCGTGCTCGGCGAGCGTGCGCGCGCACGTCGGCCCCGCCAGCACGCGTGTCAGGTCGAGCACGCGCACATTGCTCAGGGGCCGCTCCGCCGCCTCCAGCGGCACCACCGGCCCATCCCCGATGCGTTCGACCTCCACCACCGGCTTCGTCGCGAGCAGCGCGCCCTGCGGGTGCGCTGCCCACTCCTCGGCCGTGCGGCAGACGGCGCAGCAGAGGCCTTTCGCCGCCAGCGCGTCCTCCAGCTCGAACGCACCCCGCTTCAGGCAGGCCGCGGCCACGTCCTCGGCCGTCGCATCCAGGCCAAGGCCCAGCTCCGCGAGAATCCCTTCGGTGTGCGTGAAGCTCCCGTGGAGGTGGATGAACCGCCCGTCGCCGCACGCCCAGATGGCGGTGACACCCGCGCCCCGCCGCGCGAGCGGCTCGCTCGCCGTATCCACCTTCAGGTGCTCGTAGCTGCGCAGCGATGCCGCCGCGTGCCGGATGTCGACGCGCAGCGCCTGTGCGTCGCCGCCCCGCAGCTGCCAGATGCGGCTCGCCTCCTGCCCCACGAGCGCCAGCGCCGTCGCCGCGCCCTCCCCGAGGTGAAACGGCGACGGCAGTACCGGGTCATCCCCGGTGACTTCGACCTGGGTATCGTTCCCGAGCTCCAGCCCGGCCAGCCGCGCGTAGTGCGCGATGCGTTCTCGCTTCATGGCGTGCGTCCTTCACCTGGGATATGTGCGCCGCATCCTACGGACTTCGCAGCGCGTGATCGCCCCCCGCCCGGGCAGCCTACCCCTGCGGGGTGAGCCCGAAGCGGTCACCCTTCCGGCCGCGCACCGCGAGGTCCACCGTCGCGAGCCGGCGGGCGCCTTCGACGCGCCCCTGCCCCCCGAAGCTCGACATCGTGAGGTAG
>JAYRRO010000062.1:0-2564 GCA_041910095.1 Dehalococcoidia bacterium | reverse complement strand
TGGGACATGGAGTCGTTCAACGCCCGCGCCGCCACCACCATCCCGCTCCGCCGCGGCGGTCAGCCCGATGAAGTCGTCGGCGCCGCGCTCTATTTCGCCAGCGCCGCGTCCAGCTTCACCACGGGCGCCATCCTCACCATCTCCGGCGGCAGCGGCATCTAGCCCGGAACCAGCGAGCCCGCGGCCACAGGCCACGGGCTCGCACCACGTCGCCGCCGCGGTGCAGGCCTAAACCGCCCGCCACTGCACGAGCGCGATATCAGCCTCCGGGTGGTCTTCGAACTCCGCCTGGACCTCGGACCCGATCACGATCTCCTGCATCGGGTCACCCAGCAGGTTGCCCACCATGCGCACGTTCCCGGCGTCCGGCAGCTCCACCAGAACCACCAGGTAGGGGCACGCGCCCTTCAGCGCCGGGTGCACCGGGTGCCATACGCGCTCCCAGCTGTAGATGCGCCCCCGCCCCGAAACCGCGTGCCAGCCCAGGTCGAACGAGTGGCATTGGTGGCAGACCCACTCCGGCCCGAACTGGAAGCCCTGGCAACTCGCGCAGCGCTGGACCACCAACTCGTGCCGCTTCGCCGCGTCCCAGAACCCCTGGTCCAACCCGTCCGGCGCCGGCGCCGGAAGCGGCAATCCCGCGGGCAGGTAGCTCGCTTTCTCCGTGGTCGCTGTGTTGCTCGTCATCGCAGCCTCCTAAGCCCGCAGAATGAGGTCGCTCACGGGCTGCACCATCGGGCCCGAGCACACCATCGAGACGTTCACGTCCTTCACCTGCGCGGTCGATGTGCCCCGCACCTGGCGTACCGCTTCTGTGATGAGTTCCAGCCCGTGCATGTAGCACTCCGCCAGGTTCCCGCCGCTGGTGTTCAGCGGGAGCTTCCCGCCATCGAAGCGGAAGTTCTCGACGGTCATGAAGTCGTCCACCTCATCCGGCCCGCAGAACCCGTGCTCCACCAGGCTCATCATCACGCCGCCCGTGAAGTTCTCGTACGACTGGCAGACGTCCACGTCCTTCGGGCTGATCCCGGCCATGCCCCACAGCCGCTTCGCCACCGTCTTGAAGTTCGACGTCGCGTAGTCCGGCGCGTTGTGGGCTGGCGCCGCCTGGCGGTAATCCGAACCCTGTGCCGCCGCGATGACATACGCCGGCTTCTGGCGAAGGTCCCGCGCCCGCTCCGCCGTCGTCAGGATCACCGCCGCCGCACCGTCGTTCTCCATGCAGCAGTCGAAAAGCCGGAACGGCTCCACGATCCAGCGAGCGCCGTCGTATGCCTCCGGGCTGAGCGGGCTGCCGTGCATCACCGCCCTTGCGTTGCGCTGCGCGTGCGCGTACGACGTCAGCGAAATCGCCTTCTGCGCCTCGTGGCCGCCATTGTGCTCATGCATGAACCGCTGCACGCGCATCGCGAACGACTGCGCCGGCGACATCAGCCCGTACGGCGCCGTAAACGCTGGCGCCCCGGACACCGTCTTGGCCTGCGTGCCCTGCCCGAAGCGGCCGAACTGGCCCTGCGCCAGCCCGCGATACACCACCACGTACTTCGAATAACCCGCGACCAGCGCCGCGCAGGCGTTCGCCATCGCGCCTGACCCGCCACCGCCGCCCCCGCCCCAGAACATGTTCGAAAAGCTGACATCTTCGCAGACGAGCGCGGCCGCGAGCCGGGGCGGGTCGTTCCGGTCGTTGCTGTACGACGCGAAACCGTCTATCTGGCGCGGATCGATGCCCGCGTCCGCCGCCGCCGCGATGATCGCCTGCAACGTCAGTTGCATCTCGCTGATCGGGGCCCCGCCCCGCTTGTAGTACGTCGTCTCGGCGATGCCAACGACCGCCACTTTGTCCTTTACCGTGTAGTCGCGCACGTGCCCTCCTCGTGGCGAAAGAATCAATCGACGTTTGATTCGAACGCGGTTTGATTATTCTGATCGCGAAGGCCGCGTCAAGCGGGAATGAACGCGCCACCTGCACGTACAATCGCTGGCGGTGCCACGGAGGGCCCTGTGACCAAGATCCGAGACCGCGACCAGCTCGTCGAAGCCGCTGCCCGCGTGTTCGCTCGCAAGGGCTTCGATTCGGCCAGCATGGAGGATATCGCCGCCGAGGTCGGAGTCCTCCAGGGGAGCCTGTATTACCACGTCAGCAGCAAGGCCGAGCTGCTCTTCCTCGTTCAGCGCCGCCGCCTCATGGCCATCAATGCCGCCCTCGACGGAATCGCCGACTCCGCGGAAGCCCCGCCCGAGAAGCTCCGCCACGCCATCCGCGAACACCTCCGCTATCTCGAGACCAACTACCCCGAGTCCCGCAACTGGTTCACCGAGCCCGGCCGAGGCACCGACTCCGGCGACGCTCGCGACGACATCCGCGAACTGAACCACCGCTACGGCGGCATCTGGGTCCGCATCATCCGCGAAGGCATCGAATCCGGCGCCTTCCGCGCGGGCGTCGACGCAGGCACCGTGGCTCGTGGCATTCTCGGCATGTGCAACTGGGTGCCTCGCTGGTACCGCCGCGAAGGCCCGCGCTCCATCGATGACATCATCGCCGACCTCTCGGAGATGGC